>QCIF01000003.1 GCA_003216835.1 Prochlorococcus sp. AG-402-K10
GTATATTTGGAGTCAATTATGATGGGACATGTTCGTTTAAACCGGGAACTAGATTTGGCCCAGAAGCGATAAGACAAGTCAGTATTTGTTTAGAAACATATTGTCCAAAACTAGATAAAGACTTACAGGAAGTTAAATATGTTGATTTTGGTTCAATACTAATCGATAAAAATGACTCAGAATCCATTATTGAATCAGTCAAATCAGCAACAAATTATTTAATTAGTAAAAGCCTTAGTCCTATCATGCTTGGTGGCGAGCACTCTATTACTAGAGGTGCTATTGAAGCATTAGTAAAAAAATATCCAGATTTGATTTTGATTCAACTTGATGCCCATGCAGATTTAAGAGAGTCATATATAGGAAATAAACATAGTCATGCTTGTACAATGAAAAGATGCTTAGAGGTTTTACCTGAAAAGAAGATTTTACAGATAGGAATAAGAAGTGGAACAAAAGAAGAATTTCAATTTATGAATAACAACAATCAATTAGTAAACTTTTTGCCAGGCGGAAATACACAAGAATTGAAAAAAGCTCTTTTACCATACTCTACTTCTCCGATCTATTTAACAATAGATTTAGATTGGTTTGATCCCAGTTTATTAGCAGGAACTGGCACTCCAGAACCAGGAGGATTCTTTTGGAATGATTTTGAAGAGATCCTTAAAACTTTGAAAGACTTTAGAATTGTGGCTTCAGATATTGTGGAGTTGTCTCCGGAAATTGATAAGAGCGGAGTAAGTAGCATAGTTGCCGCCAAAGTACTTAGAAGCTTAATTTTATCCTTAGAAAATATGCAATAAAAAATTTCTAACCTAAAGTATAAAAATACTAAATTAATAAAAAATATTCCATGGATTTGCTTAAAAGTCCACTGTATTCAAAATATGTTAATTCAAATGCAAAATTAGTGAATTTTGCAGGCTGGGAAATGCCTATATCATTTTCAGGATTAATCAAGGAACATGAATCAGTAAGATCTTCCGCAGGATTTTTTGATATTTCCCACATGGGTGTAATTTGTATTAAGGGAATTAATCCTAAAGACTATATTCAAAAATTTTTTCCTTCTAATTTATATTCCTTTTCTCAAGGTCAAGGTCTTTATACAGTGATGCTCAATGAAAAAGGAGGAATCATAGATGACTTAATAATTTATGACCTTGGCATACAAGAAGATGATATTTCAGAACTACTATTAATAGTTAATGCAAGTAGATTCGAAGTAGATTTTCGATGGATTAAAAATAATTTAAATACTGATAAAATTTCAATAACAAACTTTAAAAAAGATAAGGTACTTTTAGCATTACAGGGGAAAAATTCTTTTAATTTATTTGAAGAATGGATTGAATCATCGATCTCATATATTCCTAACTTTGGATGTCAATATAAAATTTTTGATCATATTTCATCTAAAGAAAAAATCTTCTTTTCCAAAACAGGATATACAGGGGAAAACGGTTTAGAAATACTTTTATCTAAAAAATCAGCAATTAATCTATGGGATTTCTTAATTTCCAAAAATATTTCGCCTTGTGGTTTAGGAGCTAGAGATACTCTAAGACTTGAAGCAGGCATGCATCTTTATGGCCAAGACATAAATGAAGAAACTTCTCCGTATGAAGCAGGTTTAGGATGGTTGGTACATTTAGAGAACAATCATGAATTCTTCGGAAGAAGTTTTCTTGAAGAGCAGTCAAAATTAGGTATTCAAAAAAAATTAGTTGGTCTCTCTATAGAAGGTAAAGCTATAGGAAGAAAGGGGTGCGAAGTATTTAAAGGTGAAGAGAATATTGGAACTATCACTAGCGGCAGTTGGTCCCCTACTAAACAAAAAGCTATAGCTTTTGCATATATCAATACTTCGCATGCTTTTTTAAATAATGAAGTTCAAATATTAATAAGAGGTAAAAAATTCAAAGGTTTCATAACAAAAAGAGCCTTTTATAAAAAAAATATTTAACTAAATTTACCCTTGAAGAATTATTATTAGTTATTGATAAATAAATCATTTCTAGATGAGAAACAAAATTTGTGAAGAACTCAATAATACTGACATTGGCAAATTAGTTAATCTATGCGGATGGGTAGATCGAAGAAGAGATCATGGCGGTGTAATTTTTATTGATTTAAGAGACCATAGTGGATTCTTACAAATAACAATTAACCCTGATGATGGAGCGAATCTATTTAAGCAAGCAGAAACACTAAGAAATGAGACTGTAATAATGGTTAGCGGAATTATTAATGAAAGACCTAAAGATTCAATAAATAAAAATTTAAGTACTGGAGAGTTAGAACTTAAGGTTATCGATTTACAAATTCTCAACCAAATAGATAAAAACTTACCTTTTCCTGTGTCTATACATGATTATGAAAATACTAAAGAAGAACTCAGATTAAAATATAGATATTTAGATTTAAGAAGAGGAAAATTACTAGAAAATTTAAAAACTAGACATAAAATTATCAAAGTTGCTCGAGAATATCTTGATAATTTTGGATTTACAGAAGTTGAAACTCCATTACTTACAAAATCGACACCTGAAGGAGCGCGCGATTTTCTTGTTCCTGCACGTCTATCTAATGGGGAATTTTTTGCTCTACCTCAATCGCCACAACTTTTTAAACAGTTGTTAATGGTAGGAGGCCTGGACAAGTACTATCAAATTGCAAAATGTTTCCGTGATGAAGACCTTAGAGCAGATAGACAACCAGAGTTTACTCAATTAGATATAGAGATGAGTTTTATTAGTGAAGAAGAAATAATTTCTTTTAATGAAAGACTTATAAAAAAAATATGGAAAGAAGTATTAAATATTAATTTTGATAATGCTTTTCCAAGAATGTCATGGCAATCAGCAATGGATAATTATGGAACTGATAGACCAGATACTAGATATCAAATGTTATTAAAAGATTTAGGAGACGTATTAGGTAATATTGGGTTTAATATTTTCACCAAAGCAATTAAGTCTGGAGGTTCCATAAAATCTATAACAGTGAAAGGAGGTAATTCAAGTATTAGCAACGTCAGAATCAAGCCAGGAGGAGATATTTTCCAAGTAGCACAAGATGCAGGAGCTGGTGGTTTGGCCTTTATAAGGGTAAGAGAAGATGAGCTTGAGACTATTGGTGCAATTAAAAATAATCTAAATGAAGAAAATATAGCTGATATTCTAAAAATCACAGAAGCACAAGATGGAGACTTAATCCTCTTAGGAGCTGGAGATAAACAAATTGTCAACCAGTCATTAGATAGAGTTAGACAATACATCGCAAAAGACTTAAATCTCGTAGATAAAAGTAAATGGAATTTCTTGTGGGTCACTGATTTCCCAATGTTTGAAAGAAATGAAGAGGAAAATAGATATGAAGCCTTACATCATCCTTTTTGTTCTCCAAAAAACGTAAAATCTAGAGATTCTGAAAACTTGAAACAAGAAATCGAAAATTCTATAGCCAATGCTTATGACCTAGTTCTTAATGGTTTGGAATTAGGAGGTGGCTCTTTACGCATTCATGAAGCGAAATTGCAACGAGAAGTTCTTAAGACTGTGGGACTTACGGATAAAGAAATTGATGAAAAATTTGGATTTTTAATAGAAGCCTTAGAAATGGGTGCTCCTCCTCATGGTGGCATAGCGTTTGGCTTAGATCGTATTACTATGCTGATCATAGGTGCAGATTCAATCAGAGAAACCATTGCTTTTCCAAAAAATCAACAAGCCAAATGTCTTCTCACAAATGCCCCATCAAACGTCTCCGAATCACAATTAAAAGAATTAGATATTGAAATAACAATTGATGAATAAGAATATATATAGATGTTCTAAAAGTTTTTTGTTTAAATAAAATATAAGGAGTCTGTGCTTAATTAAAAATATTTAATGTCAAAGTTTGTTTTTGTCACTGGAGGCGTAGTTTCTAGCATTGGTAAAGGAATTGTTGCGGCAAGCTTAGGGAGATTATTAAAGTCTAGAGGATATAGCGTTTCAATACTAAAACTAGATCCATATCTAAATGTTGATCCAGGCACAATGAGTCCTTTCCAGCATGGAGAAGTTTTTGTAACCGAAGATGGAGCTGAAACTGACCTGGATTTAGGGCACTATGAGAGATTCACCGATACTGCTATGACTCGATTAAATAGTGTTACTACAGGATCTATTTATCAATCAGTAATTAATAAAGAAAGAAGAGGAAGTTACAATGGTGGCACTGTGCAAGTAATACCTCACATAACTGGAGAAATAAGAGAGAGAATTCATAGAGTGGCAGCCAACAGCAATGCAGATATTATTATTACTGAAATTGGTGGGACAGTTGGTGATATTGAATCTTTACCCTTTTTAGAAGCGATAAGAGAATTTAAAAATGATGTTAATAGCAATGATGTTGCATACATTCACGTAACATTACTTCCTTACATCAAAACCTCTGGCGAAATCAAAACTAAACCAACACAACATTCAGTTAAAGAACTGAGATCAATAGGAATTCAGCCTGATTTACTTGTATGCAGAAGTGATAAAGCAATAAATGAAAGCCTGAAAAAAAAGCTTAGTGGATTTTGCGGTGTCAATATTAACTCTGTAATTGAAGCATTAGATGCAGATAGCATTTATTCTGTACCTCTTTCTCTAAAAGAAGAAGGTTTGTGCAAAGAGACCCTGAAGTATCTAGACTTAAAAGATAAAGAATGTGATTTAAAAAATTGGGAAACATTAATTCATAATCTGAGAAATCCTGGGCCTCCAATAAAAGTTGCTCTAGTAGGGAAATATATTGAACTTGGGGATGCATATTTATCCGTTGTTGAAGCTTTAAGACATGCATGCATTGAAGAAAAAGCTTTTTTAGATTTGCATTGGGTAAGCGCTGAAATGATAGAAAAAGATTCAGCAGAAACTTATTTAGATAAAGTTGATGCAATTGTTGTACCTGGGGGATTTGGCAATAGGGGAGTTAATGGAAAAATTTCGGCTATAAAATTCGCAAGAGAAAATAAAATTCCATTTTTAGGTCTATGCCTTGGTATGCAATGTGCAGTTATAGAATGGGCTAGAAATGTAGCCAATCTTCCAGATGCATCTAGTTCAGAACTAGACCCAAACACTCCAAATCCAGTGATACATTTATTACCAGAACAGGAAGATGTAGTTGATTTAGGTGGGACAATGAGACTTGGAGTTTATCCATGTAGATTGACAAATAATACAACTGGCAAAAGATTGTATGATGAAGATGTTATTTATGAAAGACATCGTCATAGATACGAATTTAATAATTACTATAAACAGATTTTTTTAAATTCTGGATATAAAATTAGTGGTACATCCCCAGATGGCAGATTAGTAGAATTAATTGAGTTAGAAAATCATCCTTACTTCTTGGCATGTCAATATCATCCAGAGTTTTTATCAAGGCCTGGAAAACCTCATCCTTTATTTAAAGGTTTAATAAAAGCCTCTCAAGAAAAATTAACTCAATCAAATTAATATTCCTTATTTTTTTTGAATGAAAAAAATGACAAATTTTTTACCTTTAGTCGAACAATTTCATTCGTTACAAGGTGAAGGTTTTCATGCAGGAAAAAGTGCTTTTTTTATAAGATTAGCTGGTTGTAAAGTTGGTTGTTCATGGTGCGATACCAAACATTCATGGGATGAGAAAAAATACCCGTCTATATCGATTGAAAAAATAATAGATCGCATAAAAATTGCGCGGGGACAAGGAGCGGCCTTTTGTGTCATTACTGGTGGCGAACCTTTACAACATAACTTAGATAAGTTTTGCAAATCCATAAAACAAATGACTATGGGAGAACAACAAAACTCAATGAAAATTCATATTGAAACAAGTGGAGTTAATTCAATATCAGGAACTTATGACTGGATTACTTTGTCTCCTAAAAGACACTCACCTCCAAAAAATTATTATTTGAAAAACTGTAATGAAATAAAAATAATCATAAATGAAAAAAAGGATATTGAATTTGCTATCCAAATAAAAAAAGAAATTATAAAACAATGTCGATTCTCAAAAATCGAAGATAGCTTAACAAAAGCAGATAAAATTTATTATTTACAACCAGGCTGGAACAATAAGGATGGTTTTTCTCTTGCTATTGATTTCGTAAAAAATAATCCTGATTGGAAATTGAGCCTTCAAACTCACAAATACTTAAAAATTAAATGAAAATGTATGACTTTTAAAAATAAATCAATAGTAGTTTTATTATCTGGGGGTCTAGATTCTTCTACAGTCACTGGTATCGCAAAACAATCCAAAGCTAAAATTTTTGGCCTTTCATTTGACTATGGTCAACGGCATAAAAAAGAATTGCATTCTGCATCAATAATCGCAAAACACTTTGATATCGAAGAATTTAAAATTATTAAGCTTGACTTATCTTTATGGGGAGGATCTTCTTTAACTGATACTCAAAAAAATATTCCAACAGAGGGTATTCAAACTAATAAAATTCCTAATACCTATGTTCCTGGCAGAAATACTATCTTCATTTCCGTCGCATTAAGTTACGCCGAAGCAATAGATGCTAATTATATTGGATTAGGAGTCAATGCACTGGATTATTCTGGTTATCCCGATTGCAGGCCTGACTACATTAAAAAATTTCAAGAACTAGCAGATCTTGCTAACAAAAGAGGACGGGAAAATAACCCAATAAAACTTTGGACACCTTTACTAGATTTAAATAAAGAAGAAATTTTTCAATTAGCTTTTTCCAATAATGTTCCTTTAGATAAAACATGGAGTTGTTACGCAGGTAACTCTAAACCATGTGGAAAGTGTGATAGTTGCATAATTCGAGATAGGGCTTATCAAAAATGGATACAAAAAAGGTAATCATGAAAATAGAAAATAAGATATTGACTAAATGGATAGATCCAGAATTAATTACGCACCATCTAGTCAAAAAGTTTGGAGAAGAAGGATTAGCTTGGTTAGACAGTGATGGTAAAGAAAATGGTCAATGGTCAATAATAGGAGTCAAACCAAAAAAAATAATCCAGTCAAGAGATACGAACAAATCAGAAAAAGATAAGAATCCCTTTAATAATTTAAAAAATATTCAAGAAGGATTTTGGATGGGATGGTTAAGCTATGAAGCTGGTGCATATATTGAACCAAAAAATCCATGGAGAACGACTGATATGGCAACTTTATGGATGGCATCATATGATCCAATCATTAAATGCAATCTGGTTAAAAAAGAAATAATTATTGAAGGAACTAATTCGAATGAACTGATAAAATATCAAAAAATAATCAATAATATAAATATCGAAGAGGAAAAAATTTCTATTAAAATAAATATGAAGTTCGATTTTTCAAAAATCAACTTAGAGGAAATAAGTAAAAAATTTCAGGAAAATATTTTAAAAGTAAAAAAATTAATATCAATAGGAGATATATTTCAAGCCAACCTAACAACCAAATGTGAAGTTGAATCGCTAGAAAACTATAGTCCTCTGAATATATATTCGAAAATCAGAAGTAAATTAAAAGCTCCTTTTGGAGGAATAATAATTAATAATTTTGATAACAACAAAGAAGCAGTATTATCTACTTCACCAGAAAGATTTATAAAACTAGATAGTGAAAATTATGTAGAGTCAAGACCTATTAAAGGAACAAGATCTAGAGATAAAGATATAAATCAAGACGCTCTTAATGCAATCGAATTAATTACCAATGAAAAAGATAGAGCGGAAAATATTATGATTGTTGACCTCCTGAGGAATGATTTAAGCAAAGTATGCGAAATAGGAAGCATTATCGTACCTGAAATATTAAAACTTGAAAGTTTCTTAAAAGTTCATCACCTTACATCTGTTATAAGAGGAAGATTAAAACAAGATAAAAACTGGATTGATTTACTAAAAGCATGCTGGCCAGGAGGATCTATCACTGGAGCACCAAAATTAAGATCATGCCAAAGACTTTTTGAATTAGAAGAATGTGAGCGTGGCCCTTACTGTGGGTCATTTATCAAGCTTGATTGGAATGGAGAATTAGACAGTAATATACTAATCAGATCATTTATAATAAAGAATAAAACAATAAATATCTATGCTGGTTGCGGAATAGTCAGTGATTCAAATCCTGCAGAAGAAACTGAAGAATTAAAATGGAAGCTGTTGCCTTTAATTGAATCATTAAAATGACAGGAAGTATAGGTTGGTATAAAAATCAATGGTTAGATATTAATAAGATTTTCATTTCTGCAAGTGATCGAGGCTTAAAATTTGGAGACGGTATTTTTGAAACTATATTAATCAAGAATAATCAACTGATCTTGTTTGATGACCATATAAAAAGGCTAGAAAAAAGTAGCAGAATTTTAAATATAAATCTCAAAATAAATCAATTAAATCTAAAGAAGATTATTAATGAGGGGATTAGGAAGTTATCTCTTAAAGATGATGAATTTGGATCAGTAAGGTTAAATTATAGTAGAGGAACTAACACAGGTAGATCATTAAAAATAAATAGCAATTCAATTACAAATAGTGTAGATAATTTATGGTTAGAGTTTTATCAAATACAGCCTAATTTTTCTCCAATCAGTGTTTATATCAGTCAAAAAGAAAGAAGAAATGAATTTAGTTTAATAAGTAAATGTAAGACATTTTCATATAACCAAGCAATACAAGTATTATTGGAGGCTAAGCAAAAATCATTCGATGATTCAATTCTATTAAATACATCTGGTGAGCTATGCTGCGGAAGCTCTTTTAATCTTTTAATTAAAAGAAATACACATTGGATAACGCCTAGAAAAGAGAGTGGTTGTCTAGAAGGAATAATGGTTGAAAAAGCTTTAAAATTAAAAATCGCAAAAGAACAATTAATTTTTCCAGAATTTAAAGAAGATGACATTATTATTGCAATCAATAGCTTATCCTGTAGACAAATAAATAAGGTGAATGATTTAAAACTTAGATCAAAATTTAATCCGATTTATTTTTGGGAATTATTATATAAATGAACTTGATTTATGTCCGTTAAATATACCTCAGATAATTTAGTGATATTATTATTTACCTTAAAATTAACAATTTTTCCAATTACAATTATAGAAGGAGATAAATATTTTTGATCTTTAATTGTATCAAAAAGATTTTTTAATTCTGCAATTATGCATTTTTGATTCTTTAAAGTAGCTTCTTGAATTACGGCACATTTAGTATTTTTATCTATACCTCCTAAAATTAATTCTTGAATAATAAATTCAATATTTCTTATACCCATATAAATTACTAAGCTATCCGAGGATTTAGCTAATTCTCTCCAATTAACACTTTTTTTTTCCTTATCTATTTGCTCATGTCCAGTAACAAAAGTTACTGAACTTGCAGCATCTCTATGTGTTAATGGAATTCCACAATATGTCGGGGCAGCTATACCAGCAGTTATACCAGGAACAATTTCAACTGAAACTCCATTTTTTTCTAAGAAAGATACTTCTTCACCACCTCTAGAAAAAACAAATGGATCTCCACCTTTTAGCCTTACAACATTTTTTCCTTCTTTTGCTAATTTTAAAATAAGAGAATTAGTTTCAGCTTGGGGAACAGAGCACTTACCAGCTCTTTTACCAACATGAAAAATTTCTGTATTATTTCCTGCTTCTTTTGTTATCTCAGAAGGAATTAGAGCATCATGAACTAAAGCATCACAATCTTTTATAAGTCGCAAGGCTTTCAAAGTTAAAAGCTCAGGGTCACCAGGACCTGCTCCTACCAAATAAACAATACCGGGCACATTAATCTCCATTAACAAGTATGGTAGTAGAAGTTAACCGCAATGAATGTAAATATTGTGAAAGAAAGTTTATTGAAACCAAACAAAAAATTTACTCTACTAAGTGCTTTTGTCACTCTTTTAAATGATCGTTTAAGCGAAAGTATTCTATTACCTATTTTACCTTCATTCGTTTTACTGTTTGACTCTAAAGCTAGTACATATGGTTTACTATCTTGTACTTACCAATTAGCTCAATTTACAGCGTCTCCTTTTATTGGGCTTATGAGTGATAGGTATGGCAGAAAGCCAGTAACACTGTTTTGTATTACTGGTTCAATAATAGGTATATCATTATTATCTTTTACAGTTCTATACAACTGGTCAACCTCTATAGCGGCTATACCCTTATTTTTATTATTTATTGCAAGACTTATTGATGGTTTAAGCGGTGGGACTGCAGCTACAGCAACAACTATACTTGCAGATATTTCAAGCCCTGAAAAAAGAGCTAAAACATTTGGACTAATTGGAGTAGCTTTTGGTTTAAGTTTTTTCTTAGGTAATATTTTCGTAGTAATTTTTGCAAAAAATACTAATAATAATTTTATTATTCCAGTCTTGATTGCATCAATTATTCCTATTATCAACTTTCTTTTAGTCTTCTTTTATTTACCAGAAACAAAACCTGAAAATAATTTAAATAAACCAAAACCAATTTTAAAAAATCCTTTAAAACAATTATTTACAGTATTTAAAGAAGAAAAGATTCGAAAACTGTCTTTAGCATTTTTTATTTATTTTATAGCCTTTACTGGACTAACAAATATCCTAATTTTTTTCCTTCAAGAATCTCTCAATTGGACCACAAAGGCATCTAGTGGAACTCTAGTTGTTGTTGGAGTAATTGCAATAATTGTACAAGGTGGCCTTATTGGTCCTTTAGTAAAACAATTTGGAGAAATGAGATTGACTTTAATTGGGTCTGGATTCATTCTGATAGCATGCTCACTTTTAATTACTTCACCTAAAGAAAATGCAACAATGAATATTTATTCTGCTGTCTCATTTTTAGCAATTGGAGCGGGTCTAATTACACCCACTTTAAGAGCATTAATATCAAAAAAGTTAGATATTAATAACCAAGGATCTATTCTGAGCAATTTACAAGGTCTACAAAGTCTTGGTGGAGTTTTAGGAATTGCAATGGCGGGAAGAGTTTATGATGAATTTGGTCCTAAATCTCCATTTATTGCTGGTTCCATTATTTTAATTTTCATGATATATCTTATTGCAGAGGGTAAAAATAATAATTTAACTTTTGATCAAAAAACAAAATTATCTTAATGAAGACCGAGGCTAATAATTTCATAAATAGAGAATTAAGTTGGATTGAATTCAATAAGAGAGTTCTTCTTACTGGTATGGAAACAGACTACAAAGTTCTTGATAAAGTAAAATTTTGCTCAATTTTTAGCAATAATCTTGACGAATTTTTTATGGTAAGAGTAGCCTCTTTAAAGGCTCAAGTTGAAGCAGGGATCAACAAAAAAAGTATTGATGGACTTACTCCCAAAGATCAATTAAAAAAAATAAATAAAGAGGTAAAAGCTTTAACTACTCTTCAAGAAAACTTTATTAATTCAGAATTAGATAATGAACTCAAGCAACATGGACTTTTTATAAAAAGATATAAGGAACTAAGTGAAAATCAAAAAAATTGGTGTAATAACTTCTTTACTTCATCTATCTTTCCTTTATTAACTCCACTAGTAGTGGATCCTTCACATCCCTTCCCTTTTATAAGTAATTTAAGCCTCAACTTAGCAGCTATAATAAAGGATATTGAACATTCTAGAAATCAGTTTGTCAGAATAAAAATACCAACAAAAAATATAGATCGCTTTATACAAATTCCTAATGAAATAATTGAAAGTAGAAATGAAAATCATCACTTTTTCATAACTGTTGAAGATTTAATCGGGAATAATATAAATGCTTTATTTAACGAAATGGAATGCATAAATTACTCTTTCTTTAGAGTTACAAGAGATGCAGATCTAGAGTTAAAAGAACTTGAAGCTGATGATCTTCTTCTAGCGGTTGAACAAAGTTTACAGAAGAGAAGATTAGGTGGAGACGTAGTTAGATTAGAAGTCGATGCGAACATGCCTGAGAGTATCTTAAAATTACTCATTGACAGTATCTCTATCCAAGAAGAATATATATACTTTTGCAAAAGCATATTAGGCCTTGACGATTTAAATCAGCTAACAAAAATTAATAGAGATGATTTAAAAGAAAATCTTTTAATAGGAAATACTCACTCGCAATTGCAGTATTTAGATTCCCCTTCAAATAAAAACTTTAATTCTATTTTCAAGATACTTAGGAAACAAAATATCCTTCTTCATCATCCATATGACTTATTTAAAACTTCAGTTGAGGAATTCATAAACAGAGCCGCAGATGATCCACTTGTTATGGCTATAAAAATTACTTTATATCGAGTATCAAAGGATTCACCTATTATTGCAGCTTTAATGAGAGCTGCCGAAAATGGGAAAGAGGTCATGACTCTTGTCGAACTCAAAGCAAGGTTTGATGAAGATAATAATATTCAATGGGCGAAACAACTTGAACAAGCAGGAATTCATGTTGTATATGGAATTATCGGATTCAAAACTCATACAAAAATAGCTTTAATAGTTCGAAAAGAAAAAGGCAGTTTAAGAAATTATTTTCATATTGGAACAGGAAATTATAATTCAAATACTTCAAGATTTTATACAGATTTGGGGTTGCTTTCAACAGACCCCGATATTGCTACAGATTTAATCGAATTATTTAATTACCTCTCAGGATTTTCAAAACAAAAATCGTATCAAAAATTATTAGTATCTCCATCATCATTAAGAGAAAAATTCATATTTCTAATAAAGCGAGAAATTGAACATGCTGAAGACGGTAAACAAGCTGAAATAATTGCAAAAATGAATTCACTAGTAGACCCTGAAATTATCCAGTTACTTTATTTAGCTTCTCAAAAAGGGGTAAAAATTAATCTAATCATTAGAGGTATTTGTTGTTTATATCCTCAAAGAAAAAATATAAGTGAAAACATAAGAGTGATAAGCATTATTGGACATTTCCTTGAACATTCCCGTATTTTTTGGTTCAGTAATAACAATAATCCTGAAGTTTTTATTGGCAGTGCAGATTGGATGAGAAGAAATTTAGATAGAAGAATAGAAGCTGTTACTCCTATAGAAGATTTACACTTGCAATCAAAACTATACAATCTTCTACAAACTTACATGAATGATAATTACTTTGCATGGATAATGCACCAAGATGGTTCTTACGAAAAAAAATCATTAGAATCTAACAACAATCGATCTCAAATTGAACTAATAGAAACATGGCAAAATTATTGATTTTTATGACATTTATAAAAAATACTTAATATTTTTAAAAATTTTAGATTTAGATAAAACCTATTGATATCAAGAGGTTTAAGGAATTTATTAATAAAAAATATTTTTTTGTCTTTAAAGTTTCAACGTAAAAGTAGTTTTTATTTCGATTTCTTTGCTAGCTTTTTAAAAAATCCATTATAGGAGGCCAGGGTGATGGGGATCCCTCTGGAATCTTTAAAGAGTTCTTCAAAGAATGATTTTGAAGAACCTAGATTACCAAACACTGCGGGCAAGACCCGTCAAACAAAATCCAGCTTATCTGCAAAACAGAATCAAAAGAGATCTGTAAGACTTGCTTCAGATTCTATTGGTTTTTACTTGAGTAGTATTGGCAGAGTTCCTCTTCTAACTCCAGCAGAGGAAATAGAATTAGCTCATCATGTTCAGAACATGAAAAAATTACTAGATACTCCAGAGGCTGAGAGAACAACAAAACATCGATCTCAAATCAGGATAGGGAAAAGATCTAGAGATAGGATGATGTCAGCAAACTTGAGGCTAGTAGTCTCTGTTGCCAAAAAATATCAAAATCAAGGATTAGAATTATTAGACCTAGTCCAAGAGGGAGCTATTGGATTGGAAAGAGCTGTAGACAAATTTGATCCTGCAATGGGATATAAGTTTTCTACTTACGCCTATTGGTGGATTAGGCAAGGAATGACAAGAGCCATTGATAATAGTGCTAGGACAATACGTTTACCAATCCATATCAGTGAAAAACTCTCTAAGATGAGACGAGTATCTAGAGAATTATCACATAAATATGGGAGACAGCCTAGCAGATTAGAATTGGCAACCGCAATGGGAATAGAACAAAAAGATTTAGAAGATTTAATTTCTCAAAGTGCTCCTTGCGCTTCTCTTGATGCGCATGCAAGAGGCGAAGAAGATAGGAGTACACTGGGTGAACTTATTCCCGATCCAAATTGCGAAGAGCCAATGGAAGGGATGGATAGAACTATTCAAAAAGAACATTTAGGTACTTGGCTTTCTCAATTAAATGAAAGGGAACAAAAAATTATGAGACTTAGATTCGGCCTTGATGGAGAAGAACCATTAACACTTGCCGAAATAGGCAGGCAAATTAATGTTTCTCGAGAAAGAGTAAGACAATTAGAGGCTAAAGCTATATTGAAACTCAGAGTAATGACTACTCATCAAAAAGCTGCTTAAACTACATTGTTAAAATTTGCCCTAATTTTACTGTATATATTTTTAATATTTTTAATATCAATTATTTATACAAAATTTACTGAAGATAACAAAGAAGCTCTTAGAAAAATAATACATATTGGAATGGGACCTTTAATACCTATTGCACAATATTTACAAATTGAGCAGAATTCAGCCCTCACATTTACAGCTATTATTTCCATATTAATTTTCTTAAATTACTCATACAAATTTTTTCCATCAATTGAAGACGTTGGTAGAAAAAGTTTTGGAACATTATTTTATTGCATTAGTTTATTTATTTTAATTTACTTTTTCTGGGAGAAAGATCCTTACGCATTGATGGCAGGATTTTTTATAATGACTTTTGGCGATGGATTAGCTGGTTTAATAGGAAAAAACTTAAAATCAAAAAATTGGCTTGTATTAAAGCAAAAAAAATCTTTATTTGGGACAGCTACAATGTTCTTAACAAGTTTTTTAGTAGTTTGTTGCTTAGCGTACATTCAAAAATATAATTTTAATATAAATCTTTTGATAATTGCTTTTATTGCTACTACACTTGAGCAATTTAGTGTAATAGGAATAGATAATTTTTTAGTTCCTCTTGCATCAGCAATTTATTTCAATATTTTCGTGACTAATATATAACCTACACAATAGAATTGTATAAAATCGCAAGTAATTCTTTTGTTGTTTCTATATCAATACATGCATCTGTAATGCTTCTGCCAAATTCAAGATCTTCTTTTTTTAAAAGTTTTTGATTTCCCTCTTTTAGATGACTTTCAAGCATAACCCCTAAAATATTTTTTTCACCATTAACTATTTGAGTAGCAACATTTCTAAGTACATCAGATTGCTTTCGGAAATCTTTATTTGAATTTCCATGACTACAATCGATCATCACTTTGTGAGGAAGACTAAATTGCTTTAATTCAGAGGAAATTCTATTAACATGGTGACTTTCAAAATTGGGACCTTTTGAACCACCTCTTAAAACTATATGACCATCTGGATTACCGGTGGTATTAACAATTGAAGCCATACCATTACCATTAACACCTAAGAAATGATGAGATTTTGAAGCTGACTGCATGGCATTCATTGCAGTATTAAAAGAACCATCGGTTCCATTTTTAAATCCAATAGGCATTGATAACCCTGATGCCATTTCCCTATGAGTTTGACTTTCAGTTGTCCTCGCACCGATGGCTGTCCAACTAATCAAATCAGCAATATATTGAGGGACAATTGGATCTAATAATTCTGTAGCAGAAGGTATTCCACGAGTTGCTAGATAAGAAAGCAAACTTCTTGCTCTTCTTAAACCAGTATTAATATCGTAAGAATCATCTAGATGAGGGTCATTTATAAGTCCCTTCCAGCCTACAGTGGTCCTTGGTTTTTCAAAATATACTCGCATGACTATTTCTAATTTATCTTTATAGATTTCTCGAAAATTTTGAATATATTTTGAATATTCCTTAGCTGCTTCTAAATCATGAATAGAACATGGCCCAACGATGACTAAAAGTTTCGATCCATTTTTATGCAAAATATTTTGTATAGATCTTCTTGTTTTAGATACTGTGGTAGCAGAGTTGTGATCTAAAGGTATATCATTATGTAATCTGCTTGGAGGTATTAATGGACGTGTTTCAACGACATGTAAATCTGATGTCTTTTCTAAAGCTGGATTATTTGATGATGTCGTCATTGATTAACAAAGAAGTTTTAATAATTTAAAAAGCATTTATGAATACTCTCCTTATCAATATTAAAAATAACAATAGATTAGGCATTAAACCTTACTAATGATGAATTTGGAAACATTGCTCAAAGATTATGCAGATCACGTAGCTGAAAGAGCTGCTCAAGGTATACCTCCTTTACCACTAAATTCAGAACAAACAAATTGCGTTACTGAATTATTAGAACAAGATAGTAATTTCGACAGCTCATATTTACTTGATTTGTTAATAAATAGAGTACCACCAGGTGTTGATGAAGCCGCATATGTAAAAGCAAGCTGGCTTACCGCAATTGCCCATTGCGAAAAACATTGCAGATACATTAACCCTGAGAAAGCAATTGAAATACTAGGAACAATGATAGGAGGATATAATGTTAATTCTCTGGTTGAAATACTTAAAGGAGAAAACAGTTTATTAGCTAAAAAAGCAGCAGAAGTTTTAAAAAATATCATTCTTGTTTACGACTCAGCGAATGATATTTATGAATTATCTCAAAAAAATATTTATGCAAAAGAGGTAATAAATAGTTGGGCAAATGCAGAATGGTTCAAAAGCAAAAAACTTCTCCAAAAAGAAATTACTTGCCTAGTATTTAAAATTGATGGGGAGACAAATACAGATGACTTATCTCCTGCAGTTCATGCGACAACACGTCCAGATATACCAATGCACGCATTGGCTATGCTCGAATTTAAAAAGAAAGATGGATTAGAAATTCTTAATAATCTTAAAAAACAAGAGATACAAATTGCTTATGTTGGAGATGTAGTGGGTACTGGGAGTTCAAGAAAATCTGCTATTAATTCACTTATTTGGCATATTGGCGAAGATATTCCTTTTGTCCCAAATAAAAAAACTGGAGGAATAATAATTGGAGGCAAAATAGCTCCTATTTTCTTTAATACGGCTCAAGATTCAGGAGCACTCCCAATTGAGACTGATGTATCCCAAATGAAAACAGGAGATTTAATAAAAATATTTCCTTATGAAGGCATTATTAAAAAAATTGAAAAAAATACCAACACTGAAGTGTTAATAAGCCAATTCGACTTGTTCCCATCAACTATTACTGATGAAATTCAAGCTGGCGGAAGAATTAATCTCATGATTGGAAGGTCCCTCACAGACAAAATTAGAAACAAATTAGATTATGAACCTAGTGAAATATTTATCCGACCAGAAAATCCAAAAGAAATTAATTCTGGCTTTACTCAAGCACAAAAAATAGTAGGTAAAGCATGCGGTTTAAAGGGCGTTAGACCTGGAATGACCTGTGAACCAATTATGACGACAGTTGGAAGTCAAGATACGACTGGACCAATGACTAGGGATGAACTTAAAGAACTAGCCTGTTTAGGATTTACTGCAGATTTAGTTATGCAAAGTTTTTGCCACACAGCTGCATATCCCAAACCAGTAGACCTAGTAACACATAAAGAATTACCTGACTTTATATCTCAACGAGGTGGGGTTGCTCTAAAGCCTGGGGACGGGATAATTCATAGCTGGCTTAATAGAATGCTCCTCCCTGATACTGTTGGTACAGGTGGAGATAGTCATACAAGATTCCCTCTTGGCATTTCATTTCCTGGAGGCTCGGGCATTGTTGCCTTTGCTGCTGCAATAGGATCAATGCCATTAAATATGCCAGAATCTGTACTAGTAAAATTTACGGGAGAATTATTACCAGGTATTACATTAAGAGATTTAGTTAATGCAATCCCTCTTGTCGCGATTAAAAAAGGCCTTTTAACTGTTGAAAAAGCAAATAAAAAAAATATATTTAACGGGAAAATTATGGAAATTGAAGGATTACCTAACTTAAAACTTGAACAGGCTTTTGAACTAACTGATGCGACTGCTGAACGCTCATGCGCTGGAAGCACAATACTTTTATCCCAGGACACTGTTCAAGAATACATAAGAAGCAATATTTCCCTTCTAGAAAAAATGATTGAGAGCAATTATGAAGATTCAAAGTCAATATCAAGACGAATCAATGATATGAAAAATTGGTTAAAGAAACCTGAATTAATTCAGCCAGATCAAAATGCCAGTTACGAAGAAATAATTGAAATTGACTTATTACAAGTTACACAACCTATAGTTGCTTGCCCAAATGATCCAGATAATGTGAAGGAAATTACAGATGTTGCAAATACAAATATTGATGAAGTATTTATAGGTTCTTGTATGACAAACATTGGTCATTACAGGGCTGCCGCAAAAGTTCTTGAAGGTGTGAAAAATTTAAAAGCAAAACTATGGATTTGTCCACCAACAAAAATGGATGAGGACACTCTAAAAAATGAAGGTTACTATGAAATATTTAGAAATTGTGGTGCAAGATTAGAGTTGCCTGGATGTTCTTTATGCATGGGAAATCAAGCCAGAGTAGATGAAGGGTCAGTCGTATTTTCTACGAGTACAAGAAATTTTGACAATAGACTTGGCAAAAATGCTCAAGTGTTTTTAGGGAGTGCTGAATTAGCAGCAGTTTGTGCACTTCTTGGAAAAATTCCTGAAGTAGAAGAATATCAGGATATTACTAAAAATAAAATAAATCCATATTCAGATGAACTTTATCGCTATCTTCAATTTGATGAAATTGACGATTTCAGCTTGTCAAAATGATCATGGACTATGCAAAAACTTATAAAAGAAAATATTAAAAAAACAGGTAATAACTCTTCTCGTAGCATTAAAAAATTACTCAAACAAAGATCTTTTGTTGTAGCAATATCACTTTTATTAACAGGCTTAGGAGCATCCATAACAAGCATATCTTTTAAAACTGGAATTTATTTTATTAATAATTGGAGATTAGCTTTATTAGACCAATTTCCATCTATTACGGTTCTACCAATTTTTGGCGCTATTGGAGGTGCCTTAGCAGGATTTTTAATTAAAAATATTGCTCCAGCGGCAAAAGGTTCAGGAGTCAGTCAAATAATGGGTTTCTTGAGGCATAAAAAAGTTCCAATGAATCTAAAAGTAGGATTAGTAAAGCTCATATCTGGCATTATCGCCATTGGTAGTGGCTTCCCATTGGGTCCAGAAGGTCCTTCAGTTCAAATGGGCGGATCTGTTGCTTGGCAAATGGCAAAATGGCTTAAGGCGCCATTAGCTTTTAGAAGGGTAATAGTCGCTGCCGGAGGTGGTGCAGGAATAGCTGCAGTTTTTAGCGCACCACTAGGAGGATTTGTTTATGCAGTAGAAGAATTATTAAACTCTGCTAGACCAGTAGTTTTATTATTAGTTGTTATTACAACCTTCATAGCCGATTCTTCTGCTGATATTATTCAAGCCTTAGGTTTAGATCCTAAAGCTGGGGGATTTGATTTCAACTTAGGATTTTTAATCCAAAAAGAATATGACCCATCTGTATTTTTCTTACCGATTGATTTTCTTTATCTGGTTTTACTTGGTGTAATTGTTGGGATTTTTGCAGAGCTTTATAGCAGATATGTTCTTCTAATGCAAAATCTTGGAAAACGCTGGTATAAAAATAAATTTGTTTTAAAAATGAGTATTTGTGGACTTATTTTAGGAACTATATATTCTTTCTTGCCAAGTACTTTTCACAATTTAGATGAGTTGCAAAAGATAATAGCTGAACAGAATACAAGTATTGAGATTGCGATCTTAGCAGTATTAGTACTATTTATTACGACAGGCTTAGCAGCCTCCTCAGGGGCACCTGGAGGACTATTCTATCCAATGCTCACTTTAGGTGGAGCTATCGGGCTAATAATGGGGAGCTGGGTAGAACTCGCAACAGGTCATGCACCAAGTACTTATATATTTGCTGGAATGGGTGCTTTCGTAGCTGGCTGCTCTAGAACACCAATCACAGCAATGTTTTTAGCTTTTGCATTAACCAAAAATTTATTAATTATGAAGCCCGTTCTCATTAGCTGCATTGCAAGTTTCCTCATCGCAAGAGCATTTAATGAAGAATCAATTTATGAAAGACAAATTCAGATTGAATTAGAAGATTAAGAATTATTTGTCAATCAAAAACAGCAGTTTTGCTGTTATAAACAAAAACTTGGTGATTTAAATGTAATCTAACAGCCCTTGCCAAAGCAACTCTTTCAATGTCCCTGCCTTTTCTAATCAAATCATCAACTTCATCTCTATGACTTACATTGACAGTACATTGTTCTATAATTGGGCCCTCATCGAGATCTTCAGTGACATAATGTGCTGTGGCACCAATTAATTTAACACCCCTCTTCCATGCACGATGATATGGTTGAGCTCCTTTGAAAGCAGGTAAGAAAGAATGATGAATATTTATTATTGAAGAAAACTTTTCTAAAAAAGAGTCACTCAAAATTTGCATATATTTAGCTAGTACAACAAGATCGATATCAAATTGTTCTAACAATTTTAAAATCTCATCTTCAACATCAGATTTTGGAGAATTAACATTATCAAAATAAACAAATTGTGAATTAAAGTCTTTCGCAATACTTTCAAGATTAGGATGATTAGAAATTATTAGTGGAACATTCATTTTGAGTTCGCCATTTCTTACCCTCCAAAGTAAATCAATTAAACAATGGTTTTGTTTGCTCACAAAAATAGCAACATTGGGAATCTCATCTGAGTAATTAATATTAAATTTTCCATTTATATCCACTGCAATTTTTTGAAATTTTTCATAAATCTCCTTTCTATTAATTCTTGAATGGATACTATTCCATTCAATCCTACTAAGAAATAATCCTGCATCTTGATCTGTATGATGATCTGAGTGCTTAATATTTCCACCATAATTTGATATCCAACTTGTAAGTTTGCTTACAAGACCTGGACGATCAGGACAAACAATTTTGAATATAATTGAAGGATGTTCCAAAGAAAAATTTAATTATTTAATCAAATGAGTAAGTACATCTAATATATCAATGAAAAGACTAAAAGAAAATTTTCAAAAACCACACGTACTTATCATAGGTGCTGGCATCATAGGGAAATTTAACGCAGTAGAACTTGCTGAATTAGGGTATGAAATAACAATTGCTGATCCAGCTTCAGATAAAAATAGTAGTAGTGCTGCCTTAGGCCTTCTTATGGGAAATATCTATCAAAAAAGAAATGGTAGAAGTTGGATACTTAGAAAACAAAGTATTGAATTATGGCCGAAATGGATCAAATTATTGAAAGAATTTAATACAGAATTACATATAGAAAAACCATTAATTCAGTTGACGAATAATGATGCAAAATTTGAAAAGCTAAAGAAATTTGTTAACGCAAATAAAAATCAAGGACTTGAAATTTTAGAAAAAGATTCAATTTTAATTAAGAATATCAATAAAACTTTCAAAACAAAAAATATAAAAGGAATCATTTCCAACAACGATGGGAGAATAGATCCTCTAACATTATTAGATACATTAAATATTTACCTAAAAAATAAAAAAATAAATTTTTTAAAAGATGAAATAATAAAAATTAAAAAATTAAATAGAAAGTGGATTGCAACCTCAAGAAATAATAATGAAATCAAAACTGACGCAATTATCTTATGTAACTCACTCAATGCCCTTAATTTAATAGATGACAAGCCACATAAAGTCCAATTAAAACCTGTTTTAGGTCAAGCTATAGAAATTGATGCAGATGAAAAAGAAGTTAATTTTTTGTCCCTACCAAAGCATTTCAACATTAATGGTAAAAATATTCTTCCATTAAGTAAAAATAAAATTATTATTGGTTCTACAGATGAATATCATAATAAACCCGACGATAATGTCTTCGAAAAACTTACTGATTTTCTAGAAAAAAAACCTATATGGCTTAGTAAAGATAAAATTACTAGAAAATGGTTTGGTATAAGATCTTACCCAGCAGGAGAACCATCACCAATTCAGAAAAATTTAGAAGAGGGATTAATTTTGTGTACAGGATTTTATAAAAATGGATTTTTACTCGCCCCTACATGTTCTAATTGGGTTGCTAGTGAACTAAAAAAATACTTTCTTTAATCTTCCTTTGTCTCTGTAAAATCTGCATCAATAACGTCGTCTCCACCTTTTTCATTAGATTCATTCTGGTCAGGAGAACCTGCAGCAGGAGGTTGATTACCAGGTTGCTGATATACAGAAGAGCCAACAGCATAAAGTTCTTGCTGAAGTTCTTCTAACAGCTTTTTCATAGATTCATAATCTTCTTTAGATATTGCTTCTTTTAAAGCCTTACTCTTCTCTTCGACTTTAGACTTTGCATCAGAATCAATCTTGTCACCTAATTCACCAAGTTGCTTTTCTGTCTGATAAACAAGAGTTTCAGCTTGGTTTTTAAGATCTATTTTTTCCCTCTTTTCTTTATCTGCAGATGCATTGGATTCTGCATCTTTAACCATTTTTTCAACTTCATTGTCAGATAGAGTAGAAGCGCCAGTTATAGATATACTTTGTTCTTTTCCACTTCCTTTATCTTTTGCAGTAACGCTTAAAATACCATTTGCATCAATATCAAATGTAACTTCAATTTGAGGAACCCCTCTTGGTGCTGAAGGTATACCATCCAATCTAAAAGTACCTAAGCTTTTGTTATCAGATGCCATCTCTCGTTCACCCTGTAAAACATGAATTTCTACATTCGTTTGGCCATCAACAGCTGTTGAATAAGTTTCAGATTTTTTGGTAGGGACTGTTGTATTTCTATTAATCATTTTCGTCATTACTCCTCCCAACGTTTCTACTCCAAGAGAAAGTGGTGTAACATCAAGCAACAATATATCTTTAACTTCTCCAGCTAGAACCCCTCCCTGGATAGCAGCTCCCACAGCTACGACTTCGTCTGGATTTACAGTTTGATTAGGTTCTTTACCAATTATTGTTTTAACTAAATCTAATACTGCTGGAATTCTTGATGAACCTCCAACCATTACGACCTCATCAATTTCGCTTGTAGAAATTTTTGCGTCTTTAATAGCTTGTTCTACAGGAGTCCTACATCTATCAATTAAAGAAGCAGCCAATTCTTCGAATTTTGCACGAGTTAAATTCAAATCAAGGTGTTTTGGTCCCTCAGGAGTTGCTGTTATAAAAGGTAAATTTATTTCACTTTGTGTGGCATTAGAAAGCTCAATTTTAGCCTTTTCAGCAGCTTCAGTTAAACGTTGTAAAGCTTGCTTATCTTGTCTAAGATCAATTCCCTCATTTGATTTAAACGAACTGGCTAAATGATCAACAATACACTTATCGAAATCATCTCCACCCAAATGAGTATCTCCAGATGTTGAGAGAACCTCAGTTACTCCATCTCCTGCTTCAATCACAGAAACATCAAATGTTCCTCCACCAAGATCAAAAACAAGTATTTTTTCATTTTCTTTATCTAAACCATAAGCCAACGCAGCCGCAGTAGGCTCATTCACTATTCTGAGTACTTCTAAACCAGCAATTTTTCCTGCATCTTTTGTAGCCTGTCTTTGAGAATCATTAAAATAAGCAGGAACAGTTATTACAGCTTGAGTTACTTTTTCACCAAGATATTTTCCTGCATCTTCTGCTAATTTTCTTAAAACTTGAGAACTTACCTCTTCAGGAGAAAACTGTTTATCTAAAACAGGACATTTTAATTTTACACTAGAGCCAGATTTTTCAACTGAATAACTTACTTCTTTCGATTCTTCATTGACTTCATCAACCCTTCTACCCACGAAACGCTTTGAAGAGTAAAAAGTGTTTTCAGGATTCATAACAGCTTGTCTTTTTGCAATCTGGCCAACAAGCTGGTCTTTGTTTTTTGTATATGCAACAACTGAGGGTGTTGTTCGGAAACCCTCTGCATTTGCTATTACAGTAGGTTTACCACCTTCCATAACTGCGACACAACTATTAGTTGTTCCTAAGTCGATTCCAACAACCTTACCCATGGGTAAATTCTCATATTTAATATTCTCCATAATCGGTCATCGGCGTCATTATTGTTACTCAAAGACGGGGTGTGGTTCCCGAACAGATTTCAAGTTTTTTCAAAAATTTTAAAAATGATTACAAGTCAAACATCATTTATTGCATTAATTGGCAATCCTGTAACTCACTCATTATCTCCAATAATGCAAAATGCAGCCCTAGAGTATTTAGGCTTAGATATAATTTATATAGCAATCCCTTGTAGAGATGAAGATCTAAGATTAGTCATTAAATCTTTAAAAAAAATTAATTGCAAAGGATTAAATATTACAATCCCATACAAACAAAAAGTATTTAATCTTTGTGATGAGGTCACTCCTGTCGCAAAAAAACTTACAGCAATTAATACTCTGAAATTAAATTCTGATCAAGAATGGAGCGGAACAAACACTGATGTTGAAGGATTTATATATCCTTTGAAAACTCTAAATTTGTCAAGAAAGGAAGCAATAGTACTAGGCTGTGGAGGGGCAGCAAGATCTGTAATACAAGGGCTTATAAATCTAAACTTCTCAAAAGTTACAATAATTTCACGCAATAAAAAATCTTTAAATGAATTAATGAAAAATTTTGCAAATCAAAGCGAAGTCAAAGGTTTGCTTAATAGTGATGACCAAATTAATAATTTAATTGAAGAAACAGATTTGATTGTCAATACAACACCAGTAGGAATGAAAACAGAATCAAATAGCGAAAATAATTTATTACCATATGGAGAAAATTTTTGGAAATCGCTAAATTCTAAAACAATAGTTTACGATCTTATTTACAACCCCGCTCCAACTGCATTATTAAAATACTGCGATAAAAAAGGCTGTAGAACAATAGATGGAAAACAAATGCTTATTGCTCAGGGATTAAAATCACTATCATTTTGGACAAATGGCTTAGAAGTACCTTTTGAAATTATGGCTAATGCATTAAAAAAATATATTTAGCAAAAAACTAATATTAATTTTTTAATAAATTGACCATCGTAATGTATGGTAAATAATGAACAGACGCTCATTTAATTTCTTATGAGCCAAAGACCTTGTCTGAAACAATGACCGATCAAAAAACTTATTACGAAACTATGTACATCCTCCGCCCAGATATTGCGGAAGACGAAGTTACTAATCACATTGAAAAATACAATAAACTTCTGGAAGAATTTGGAGGGAAAATACTCGATAGTCAAATGAGAGGTAAAAGAAGACTGGCATATCAAATCGCAAAACATAGAGAAGGAATCTACGTACAATTAAGTCATCAAGGTGATGGACAACACATTGTCAAAATTGAAAAGGCCATGAGGTTAGGTGAAGATGTCATAAGGTATTTGACTGTTAAACAAGAAGGTCCTTTACCAACGCCCAGATCTTCTAATAAAGATGCGGGACAAACAGAAAAATCAGACAATGAAAATACTGATCATAAAAAGGAAACAAAACCTAAAGATGAATCTCAAGAAACAAAACCTAAAGATGAATCTCAAGAAACAAAACCAAGTAATCAGGTAGCTGCAGCGGCAAAAGAAACTTCTGAAATTAAAGAAACTGGTGAGACTTAAATATTAATTATTTATTTTTTGAATTTAATTCTGCCCATATTTTATTAGACATACCCCACATATAAATAAATCCTTCGGCATGCTTATGATTAAAGATATCATCTTGACTATAAGTCGCTAAATCTTCTCTATAAAGGGAATTATTTTCAGAAAGTCTTCCAATAACAATCGCATTACCCTTATGTAATCTAATCTTTACTCTTCCATTAACCGACGTTTGGGTAGATGAAATAAAAGCGTCTAAAGCTTGCTTTAACGGACTAAACCAGAAACCTTGATAAACTAGTTGAGCCCATTTTTTTTGAACTATACCTTTGAAATCGATAACATCTGAGTTTAAGGTTATAGTCTCTAATTCTTGATGAGCTTTGATTAAAAGTAAAAGACCAGGTGATTCATAAATCTCTCTACTCTTAATACCAACAACTCTATCTTCGATCATATCTATTCTTCCAAAGCCATGAGCACCTGCAAGATTATTAGCTTTGTTTATAATCTCTACAGGATTTAATAATTCATTTCCAATTCCAATTGGAAAGCCATTTTTAAAAACAATTTCTATCTCTTGTGGTGAATTAGGTGCATCATCAATCGATGCAGTCATTGCAAAAATATCTTCAGGGGGTTCCTGCATTGGATCTTCTAATAAGCCAGCCTCAATGCTTCGCCCAAGAATGTTTACATCAATTGAGTATGGTGATTTTTTTGATACAGGAGCAGGAATACCAAATTGTTCTCCATACAATATTGCTTCTTCCCTACTCATATTCCACTCTCTTGCAGGAGTGATTATTTTTAAATCAGGACCTAAAGCATTAATAGCTAAATCAAATCTAACTTGATCATTTCCTTTGCCAGTACAGCCATGTGCGACTGCATCTGCATTTAATTCTCTTGCAATATTTACAAGCTTTTCCGCAATTAAAGGTCTAGCCAGAGCTGTAGATAATGGATATTTTTCTGAATATAATGCATTTGCTCTAATAGCTGGAAAAGCATATCTCTCTACAAAAGTATCTACCAAATTACCAATAATTGATTCAGATGCGCCAGATTTTAAAGCTTTTTGTTTAATCACTTCCAAATCTTCCCCTTGCCCAAGATCGGCAACAAAAGTGACAACTTCTGAAATTCCATATTCATTCTTTAAGTATGGAATGCAGACACTCGTATCAACTCCTCCAGAATATGCTAGAACCACCTTTTTTACCTGCAGCATTTAAATTCCCTCCTTATAAAATTTAAAATCTTGATATAATCAAGAATTACGAATCTTATTTAAAACTAATATTATTGTAACTAAAAGAGCTGGTCCAAAAACTAGTAATAAAACAAGATAGTTATTAATTAATAAAACATCAGAATAGAAATGGCCAAATAATTTAAAGACAAGGCTCAGTAACAATGAAATCGGCCAAATTAAAAAGTATTTTAAATTTCCTTTATCAAACAAAATTTTTAAAGTGCATAATTATGTATTATCTTATATAAAGAAGATTATTTTCAATGGACCCAGATAAACTAAAACTTAAATTGAATGATATAGCTGAAGTTAATCCTGCCTTAACTTGTTACCACAGAGATGAACCAGCACCTGTCTTGCCATTGAGAGAAGAACCTGACCTCTTGTCTTGGTTAGAGAATACAGGAAGACTTGTCGCAGAAAAAGAAGGAGATTCACAAGAAATTAGCACAATAGAAGAAGAAGAACTATCAGCTTTAATGGGAGAAAAAGAAGATTATAAAACTGAAGAAGACCCATCAGATGATGATTGGGAAGATTAATTCATTTAACTTTAAATCGTTATTCATCCTTAATACTTTTGCATTAATAGTAACTTCTTATATTTTCAGTAATTATATTTTTATAGGAATTTTTATATTATTTTTTTTAATTTCATCATTAACTACAAAACACGGTTTAAAAATAATTACACAATTTGGCATATTCCAAAATATCAGGAATGATGGACCTGCTATGCACTTTTATAAAAAGCATACTCCAACTACTGGCGGAGTATTTATAATAATTCCTTTTTTAATTTTACTTTTACTTTTAAGCAGTAAGTTTTATACAATAAAAATATTGCTTATATTTTTTTGTATTTTTGGTTTTTTCATTATTGGCTTGTTAGATGATTATTTAAGTATTAAAAATACAAGAAATACCGGTTTAAAATCCAGCGAAAAATTCATTTTACAATCTTTAATATCTATAATTTTTATTTTGTTAGCTTTTTCACGAGGCTATATAAATCCATTAATTATGATATCTAATAGTTGGGGAATAGATACAAATATAATGATTCTACCTATATCTTTTTTTACTTTAGTTGGCTTAAGTAATTCCGTTAATTTAACTGATGGACTTGATGGACTAGCCTCAGGATGTAGTGCAATAGTATTTTATGGACTTGGCACCGAAATATTACTCAAAGGTCAGCAGGAATTAATTATTTTTAGTGTTTTATGTTATTCAATGTCAGGATTATGTTTAGGATTTCTCAATTTTAATAGATACCCTGCAAAAATTTTTATGGGGGACACAGGTTCTTTGAGCATAGGTGCAATTTTAGGCTCAATATCCATCTTAACTAATAGTTTCTTCACTTTATTTATTTTCTCAGGAATATTCATTGTGGAATCTTTATCTGTAATCATTCAAGTAGGATTTTTTAAAATTACAAAAAAATTATTTAATAGCGGCAAACGAATATTTCGAATGGCACCATTACATCATCATTTTGAACTTCAAGGTATTAGGGAAGCAAAAATAGTTGAAAATTTCTGGAAAATCAACATATTTCTAGTGATTTTCGGTATAGTTTTAAAAATAAACCTATAAAAAAATTTATTATGAGTTTTTTTACATGGAAAGATAATGGCTTAACAAGTGACTGTTCAAGTCTTGATGCAATGGCTTCTAGATTTGAAGAGACAGCAAACTTAATGAAAAAATTATCTCAAAAAGGGTTCAAACTTAAAAAAACACAAAAGGATCAATTAATAATTCACTCTGATCCAAAAGTATTTGATCAATGGGGTTTTATAAGTGAGGAACTTCCTTTTAAACAACTTTGTTTAATAGCAGAAGATGAATTAATACGCGATATTTGATTTTTATCTGCGAGTGTTGCTAAATAACTACGAACATGAGTATTCCAACTGAAATGTCTATGCACACCTTCAATGCCATTTCTACTCCATAATTTCCATTCAGAACTATTAGCAATACCTTTTTCAAGAATACCTTTGAATTTATTAATATCAGTTACGTCAACCAGTAAACCATTTTTACATTTTGATTGAATTTCTTTTGGACCGCCATCTTCTGTTGAAATAATTGGCAAACCACAGGAAGAGGCTTCTAGTAATGTTAAGCCAAATGGTTCTGCTAAAGCTGAATTAACAAATAGTCCTCCTCTACTAGCTGCCCACCTATATAAAGATGGTATTTGAGCTGGAGTATGTTTTTTTGGATAAGCTACTTTTCCATACAAATTATACTTATCAATAATTTCAAAAATCTTTTGAAAAACATCTTTCTGTTGAGAATCAAGTTTTGAAGTACTATCACGACAACCCAATACCAAAATCAAATTAGTCTTTCTTTTTAATTTTTCAGATCTTCCATATGCTTCGACTAAAGATGGAATATTTTTCCTTCTTACAGCTCTAGCAATTGTCAACAAAGGAGGCTTTCTTAAATCCCTTAAAAAAGGAAGCATCATGTTATCTATCTCAGAAGTCTCAGTTGTTGAATGAATATGATGAAATTTATTATGATCAACTCCAGGAGCTATAACCTTAGCTTTTAGCGAAGAAAAAGAAAGATATTGAGAATATTGATGGACAGATTCCTGTTTAGTACTTGTAACCACAACATCTGCAAATTTTAAAGCTTCTTCTTCTGCCTGTATTCTCTTACTTATAAAATACAGCTTTTCTATTTTATTCTTTGTTAACCCTGCATCAAGCAATTTTCTTTGTTTTTCTCTTCCTAAGGAATGACCAGTAAAAATCAAAGGAACCTTAAGATATTGACTTAATTTAACTCCTACATATCCAGCATCTGCATAATGTGCATGAATCCAATTTGGCTTATTATTCGTTTTTTTATAATAATCAATTAGGTTTTCAGTTAATTCATCTAAATAAGGCCAAAGTAATTCCTTACGTAAATATTTGTTAGGCCCAAATTTAAATCTTAAAATTTTTAGGCCAGGTTCAACGAATTCTTGTTCTTTAGAATAGTCATTATCAACCTTACTATCTTGAATAAAACGAGTAACTAAATCTACTTGGTCGACTTCATTAGAATTAGCTAAACTTTTAACTAATTCTAATACGTATTTTGTTTGTCCTCCAGTATCTGAATCTCTACCTAACTCAAGATTTTTAGAACGAATTAAACCATGCAAATGTAAATGTAAAAATTTTAAACTCATTTTGTCACTTGCTATTCGATCTCTTTAATACAAATAATATGAATTTGTAGAGTAAATATTAAGAAAGCATAATGATTTAGACTGAATTTTATTCAATAAATATCCAGAAAATAGGACTAGAAAGAACTTTGAGAAATTTTAAATAACTTTTATCAATAACCAATAAATTACAATACGAAGAAATACAACTAAGAAATGACCTATTTAAGGACTTTTTTAAGGTATTTTGCAGTATGACTAGTCGTATGCATTGCAACATCTTCAGGAGTACCCTCAACAATAATTTCACCACCTTTATCTCCTCCATCAGGCCCTAAATCAATTATCCAATCTGAACATCTAATAACATCTAAATTATGTTCAATAACAACTACTGAATTACCTTTATCAACCAAACGTTGTATAACATCCATTAATTTGTGGACATCGTAAAAACTTAAACCAGTAGTTGGCTCATCAATTAAATATAAAGTTTTACCTGTTGCTCTTTTGGATAACTCAGTCGCTAATTTTACTCTTTGAGCCTCTCCTCCAGATAATGTTGGTGCTGGCTGACCTAATTTAACGTAACCAAGACCTACATCTACTAAAGTAGATAATCTATCAGCAGCTTGAGGTATAGCTGAGAAAGTTTCGGCAGCCTGTTCAACTGTCATTTCTAAAACATCAGAGATATTAAAGCCTTTATATTTGACTTGAAGAGTTTCTCTATTAAAACGTGCTCCTTTGCAAACCTCACATTGCACATATACATCAGGTAAAAAATTCATTTCAATAACATTAACTCCCTGCCCTTTACATGCTTCGCATCTCCCTCCTTTTACATTAAAACTAAATTGACCAGCTTGATATCCTCTTGCTTTAGCTTCTACTGTCGCAGTAAATATCTGTCTAATTGGATCAAAAGCTCCTGTATAAGTTGCAGGGTTTGATCTCGGGGTTCTTCCTATTGGTGATTGATCAATAACAATAACTTTATCAATTGCTTTTATACCTTTTAATTCTTTAACACCGTTAGGAAAAGGAACTTTTAATCCTAAAGAATGACACAAAGCAGGATGAAGTAATTCATTAACTAACGTACTTTTGCCACTTCCACTTACTCCAGTTACAGAAACAAGTCTACCTAAAGGAAATTCTACCGAAATATTCTTTAAATTATTTTTAGAGCAGTTATTTAAAATTAGGCTTTTTTTCACCGATGATCTTCGCTCTTTTGGAGTAGGAATTGACTTTTTCCCACTAAGGTAAGCTCCAGTTAAAGATTTCTCTGATTTCAGTACGTCATCAAATGTTCCTTGTGCAATAATTTCGCCACCATAAACTCCCGCACCTGGTCCAATATCGACCAAGTAATCTGCACTTTTCATGGTATCTTCGTCATGTTCAACAACAACTAATGTATTTCCTAAATCCCTTAGGCTTTTTAGTGTTTCCAATAATCTGTCATTATCTCTCTGATGTAAACCAATACTTGGTTCATCTAAGACATATAACACACCAGTAAGGCCTGCTCCTATTTGCGTAGCCAATCTTATACGCTGAGCCTCTCCTCCGGACAACGTCATTGCTGGCCTGTCTAATGTTAAATAATCCAAACCTACATTGATAAGAAACTTTAAACGTAAACGAATCTCCTTTAAAACCAATTCGCCTATTTGTTTTTGCTTTTCTGATAAAGCAATATTTTCCTTAGCTTCATTACTTATTCCCATTATTCTCTCTACATGTAATAAGGTTTCTGAAACACTAATAGAAGTTAAGTCAGTAATGTTGTAAGGCCCAAGTTTCACAGCAAGAGCCTCTGGTCTTAATCTTTTACCCGCACAAGTTTTACAAGGAACTAATTCAAGATACTTTTCTAATTTTTGTTTAACTGATTCTCCATTGGCTTCGGTTAATTGCCTCTCTAAAATTGGCAAAATTCCTTCAAAGGGCCTTTCAAAACCACTGGAAGTTTTAAAACGGCTATCAGCTTGGATTAAGATTGGCTTATCAGAGCCAAAAAGCAAAACATTTTTTTGAAGATCAGTTAATTCCTTCCAAGCAGTTTTTAGTTCAAAACCATAAGCCTGACCAACTGAATATAGTAACGAGAAGTAATACGTATTATCTTTTTCACTCCAAGGTGCTATTGCAGCATAGACAGGTAAAGACTTATCTGGAATTACTCTATCTGCAGTAAATTTTTTTAAATAACCTATCCCATGACAATCTGGGCATGCCCCATAAGGACTGTTAAAAGAAAATAATCTAGGAGAAAGTTCTTCTACGATAGACCCATGAATTGGGCAAGCATAATTCTCTGAATATAATGTTTCTCTGGCTAAATTTGTAGGTAAATTCTCCCCTTTTTTTGGAACAACTTCTACAATTGCTAATCCATCTCCCCTCTTGAGACAAGTTTGCAAAGAATCATTCAATCGTTCTTGTATGCCTTCTCTTGAAATTAATCGATCTACTACAACCTCAATATTATGTGTTTGATTTTTGTCTAGTTCAATACTATCTGCTAGCTCTCTAACCTCACTATTGATTCTTACTCTAGCAAAACCTTCAGCAGCTAATCCGCTAAGCAATTTGGAATGTGTTCCTTTTTTCCCTCTTACAACAGGAGCCAACAATTGATATCTTGTACCTTCGGGTAATAAAACTATTTGATCAACCATTTCATCAATTGTTTGAGGAGCAATTGGATTCCCACAGTGATGACAATGAGGCTCACCTGCTCGACCAAACAATAATCTTAAATAATCTTGTATCTCAGTAACTGTTCCGACAGTTGAACGAGGATTATGGCTTGTCGATTTTTGATCTATTGATATAGCAGGTGACAAGCCCTCAATATTATCAACATCTGGTTTATCAACTTGACCTAAAAATTGTCTAGCATAAGCAGAAAGACTCTCAACATATCTACGTTGGCCTTCAGCAAAAATAGTATCGAATGCTAAAGAACTTTTCCCACTACCACTTACCCCTGTAAAAACTATAAATTTATTTCTTGGAAGAGAAAGATCAATATTTTTAAGATTATGTTGACGAGCTCCTCTTATATTTATTCCATTATCTTCTGTCAAACTATTATTATTTTTAACCATGTTTAAATCTATATTTGATTTAAAAAAACCTATTATAGTAGAAATTTGTTTTTTTTACGCAGCAGCTCTATCGAGAAGTATCGAAGCGTAATCATTTGCCTCTCCAAAACCTCCTCCGATCAATTCTATTAATTCACCCTGTCTATCTTTTTTTGTCATCAATTTTGAAATAGAAGTATAAGTTAATCCATTTATTACCTTCTTCTTTACTTTAAAATGGACTTTTGCAGCAGCAGCTAAAAAAGGCTGGTGAGTAATACATAAAATCTGCTGATCTTTTGAAATTAATTTTATTAGTTCTACCAATGAAAATAACGACTTACCACTTAAACCACTATCAATCTCATCTAAGAAGAAAGTATTAGGCTTTTTAGAAATACTTGATTTAAAAGCTAATAAAAATCTAGACATTTCTCCGCCAGAAATAACTTTAGAAAGGGGGGCTAGTTTTTGATCAGGATTTGCAGAAAACAAAAAATTAATATTATCAGTACCATCACTTGAAGGATTAATTTTGTCAAATTCAATAGCAAACTTTGCATTTCCCAAACCTAAGTTTTTTAAAATAGACATAACTGAATCCTGCAATTTATTCGCAATTAGTTTTCTTTCTTCAGACTGAATAGCAAAAAGAGAATTTAAATAAATCTCTAATTTATTTATTTCAACTTCCAATTTGTTAATTTCATCTTCATAAACATTGCTCGATAAATAACTCTTTAGATGATCTCGCTTTTCAATTAGTTGAGGCAAGTCTAGAGAAAAAGTTCTTTCTAAGTTTTTTAAAAAAAATAATCGTTTTTGAATATCTTCAAGACTAATTTCACTACTTTCCTCTTGTTGGATATATGAGTTAAGTTCAAAAATTAAATTTTCTACATAATCCTTAAGAATACATAATTTTTCTCTAAATTCATTTATTTTCAAATCAAATACTGCAGTTTTATTAAAAAATTTTATTGACTTATCAATCAAAAGTTCTACTGATGGTTCATCATCGCTAAAGTTATTTAAATTCTTTAAAGTTCCTTTAATTGAATTATTAATTTCAAGACTATTTGCAAGCTTTTTTTCTTGTGATTCTAATTCACAAATTTCATCAACAGTTGTTAAATTTGCTTGTTCTAAAAGATGAAACATCTCTTTAATTGCTAAATTATCATCTTTTTGCTTTTTACTTAATTTTATTTTCTCTGCCATTAACCCCTTTAAGGTCATAAATTTTTTCCATTCATTTTTGATATTAACGTTAGTTTCCCTTAATTCTTTTGAACCTAAATCATCAATAATTAATCTTCTATATTCTTGTGAATCAAATAAAAAGCTGTCAGATTGGCCAGCAAAATCTATTAAAAAGCGTCCAAGTTCTTGTAAAAGTTTTTTATTTATTGATAAATCATTAAGAGTATATTTAGAAAGAACTTTATTATTTTTTTTAAAAGATTTTCTTTTAATAATTAATTCTGATAAATTTTCTTGAAAACCATTATTAATTAACCAATTATTAATCTGCGAGGAAGAAGAGAATTTTGACTCAATTAAACAATAATCTTTTTCTGGACGAATTAAATGATTTAAAGGTATATTGGTTCCACCAAATAAAACATTTAAAGAATCCAAAATCAGTGATTTTCCTGAGCCTGAATCCCCAGTAAGTACATTCAAACCTTTTTCGAAATTAATTTCTATAATTTCAATTAAGGCAACATTCTTTAATTTTAATTGTATTAACATGATAAATCTTCCATATAAAGAAATTAGCTCCTTTTTTCAAAAAATAAAGGTTTTAAATAAATAAAGTTATGAATGGAGATTTTACAGATTTTATTGAGGTTTCAGGACTCCTGAAGTATGATCCAGAAACAATTTCTAAAATTTACCAAAAAAATCCAAAAAGGTTATTAAAAAGATTGTGGCAAACGCTTATTCCTATATTTGCATATATTGTTTCTGTTGGATGGGATAAATTAACTGGAAAATTAAAACAAGAAAGAAACGCAAGATTAAGAGCCAAACAGTTAACTAATTTATTAGTAGAATTAGGACCTGCATTTGTTAAAGCGGGTCAAGCTTTATCTACTAGACCAGATATTATTCCTGCGATTCTCTTAGAAGAATTATCCGAATTACAGGATCAATTACCAGGCTTTGATGGAAACAAAGCTATGGAACTAATAGAAGAGGATCTAAACTCAAAAATTGATGACATATTTTTATCTATTGAGAAAGAACCAATTTCTGCCGCATCTTTGGGACAAGTTCACAAAGCTATTCTAAAAAACCAAGAAATTGTTGCAGTTAAAGTGCAGCGACCTGGTTTAAGAGAACAAATAACTCTAGATCTATATATTGTTAGAAATATTGCGTATTGGTTAAAAAATAATATTGGATTGATAAGAAGTGATCTAGTGGCATTGATTGATGAATTAGGTAAAAGAGTTTTTGAAGAGATGGATTACTTAAACGAGGCTGCAAATGCTGAAAAATTTAGAAATCTGCATAAGAATAATCAAATGATTGCCGTTCCCAAAATATACAAAGAAATAACATCAAGAAGAGTTTTAACAATGGAATGGATCGATGGAACAAAACTTACAAATTTAGAAGACGTTAAAAAATTAGGTATAGATCCTGACAAAATGATTGATATAGGAGTTCAGTGTAGTTTAGAGCAACTTTTAGAACATGGTTTCTTTCATGCCGACCCCCATCCAGGAAATTTATTAGCTTTGAAAGATGGCAGATTATGCTACTTAGATTTTGGAATGATGAGTGAAGTTTCTAGAGAATCTAGATCTGGTTTAATCCAAGCAGTTGTTCATTTAGTAAATAAAAACTTTGATAAATTATCGCAAGACTTTGTAAAGCTTGGATTCTTATCAGAAGAGGTTAATCTTGAACCAATCGTTCCAGCTTTTCAAGATGTATTTATAAATGCCGTAGAGGAAGGTGTTTCGAAAATGGATTTTAAAAGCGTAACTGATGATATGTCAGGAGTTATGTATAAATTCCCATTTAAATTACCACCATACTATGCACTTATAATTAGGTCATTACTAACTTTAGAAGGGATTGCTCTTAGTGTTGATCCAAACTTTAAAATATTAGGAGCAGCTTACCCATATTTTGCAAAACGATTAATGGAAGATCCTGATCCGGAACTTAGAGAAAGTTTAAAAGAAATGCTCTTTGATGACAAAAAGTTTAAATGGGACCGCCTAGAAGATCTTCTTTCAAATGCTGCAAAACAAACAAATTTGGACTTAGAAAAACTTTTAGATGAAATAATAAATCTTCTTTTTTCTCCTAAGGGAGGATTTCTTAGAAACGAAATAATTGAAAGTTTAACAAATCAAATCGATTCAATTGGTTTGACATTTTTAAAAAATTTCAACAACTTCCTTCCAAAATCTATTAAATTAAATATTAATAGTGATAATAATAATTTAAATGACTTAATAATATATATAGAACCATTAAAAAATTTCTTAGAAATTTTACAAAAAATACCAGGATACTCAATTGATATTTTTCTGAAGAGAATTCCGAGACTTATAAACGAACCTTACACAAAAGAAATGAGTTTCAAAATAGCTAAAAAAGTAACAGAAAAAGGAGTAGTAAGGCTTGTAAAAATTGCTGCAGGTACTAATATTTAAAATGAAATTGTCTAAAGATATAATTCCTAAAATCAGTGCAATTTTAATTATTAATGCATTTTTCTTTAATACTCCAGAAGTTAAATGTGCTGAAAATATTAAAATAATTTATAGCATCTTTTCTAGAACAATTGAAGTAGATTCTTTAAAAAAATTTGCTGAAGAAGGTTATGCATCAAACAATTTAAGAAGAATTTTAAGAGCAACTGGATCTTCAGATGAAAAAATTCAAGATACATTAAACAAAAATTTTGAAGTCCCAATTACTATTGCAAGCAAATTAGTTAATTCCGAAATAGGGAATGTCTTTTTGACAAGACTTTCAGCAATAATTCATCCAACCAGAGCAAAAGATGAAAGAACTGGTAAACTTGCTCTAAAAGCTAGCGTAATACAAGGTTTAAATCTAGGAGGTGGAAAGATAAATCTTCTTAATTTTTTTGATGCATACCCAACTAAAACTGTTATTTTAAATGTCAACGCTTTGAGCAAAGTTTTGAATAAAGTAGAATCAATTTCAGAATTATTAGACTTTTTCACAAATTCTCCTCTAGAAAAAATTAAACCAAATTAAAGAATTATGTTGTTAGTAAATAAAATCAAAAACAAACTTCATCTTAACTACAGAAAAAAAAGATGGCCTGGTTTAATTAATGCGTATAAAAATTATCTACCAGTTACATTGAATACTCCTATTGTCTCACTAAATGAAGGCAATACTCCCTTAATACTTAGCAATTCAATTAGTCAATTAATTGGAAACGGAACTAAAGTTTATTTAAAATATGATGGTCTTAATCCTACTGGATCTTTCAAAGATAGAGGAATGACAATGGCGATTAGTAAAGCAAAAGAAGAAGGTCAACAAGCAGTAATTTGTGCTAGCACTGGAAACACTTCTGCTGCTGCTGCTGCTTATGCTTCTAGAGGTGGATTAAAATCATATGTTTTAATCCCTGAAGGTTTTGTTGCTCAAGGAAAACTTGCTCAAGCTTTGATGTATGGTGCGGAAATAATATCTATAAAAGGTAATTTCGATAAAGCTTTAGAAATAGTACAAGAATTATCTTCAAAACATCCAATAGAACTTGTAAATTCTGTTAATCCATACCGAATACAAGGTCAAAAAACTGCAGCCTTTGAAATAGTGGATGACTTAGGTCATGCACCTGATTGGCTTTGTATTCCAATGGGAAATGCAGGTAATATAACTGCATATTGGTTAGGTTTTCAAGAATATTTAAAAATAAAAAGAAATTTAAAATTACCAATAATGATGGGTTTCCAATCTGAAGGTTCTGCACCATTAGTAAATAATATAATTGTTAAAAACCCAGAGACAATCGCAACAGCTATTAGAATAGGGAATCCAGTTAATAGAGAAAAAGCAAAAGAAGTTAAAAAAGAAAGTAAAGGGGACTTTCAGTCTGTAACAGACGAAGAAATAATAAATGCTTATAAAATACTTGCTAAAGAAGGTGTTTTTTGTGAACCTGCAAGCGCTGCATCAGTTGCAGGATTAATAAAAAATAAAAATAGAATAAAGAAAGAATCAACTATTGTTTGTGTTTTAACTGGAAATGGCTTAAAAGATCCTGAGTGTGCAATCAAAAATAACGATGCGATTTTTAGAAAAAATGTTGAACCTTCGTTAAAAGATATAACCAAAATATTAGGATATTAATTAAACCAAAAATATTAGTGTCTGTGGAAACAAATTAAAACTAAAATATAATTGTTGATAAAAAGTTAAATACAACTTAAAAATGTTAAATTTTTTTTAATCAATTTAATAAATTAAAAATAAATCAACATAAATAAATATCTCTCCACATATATATTTTTAATAAACTTTTGTATTACAAAGGTTTTTAATCAACTTTCCACAATTTCCACAAAAACTACTACTACTATATATATATTTCTTTAGTTCTTTTTTTAATAGAAAAGAAAGAAAAAATAACGTATTGAATTTAATTTATTAAAAAAGTATATTGTAGATATCAAAATAATAATCAGACCTGATGGAGATTGTTTGCAACCAAAATGAATTAAATAATGCTATTCAATTAGTAAGTAAAGCAGTTTCTTCAAGACCCACTCATCCTATTCTTGCAAATATACTTTTAACAGCTGATCAAGGAACTAACAAAATTAGCCTGACAGGATTCGATTTGAATTTAGGAATACAAACTTCGTTTGATGCAACAGTTAAAAATAGTGGAGCTATTACAATTCCTTCAAAACTGTTATCTGAAATAGTCAATAAATTACCAAGTGAAACCCCAGTTAATTTGGAGGTTGATGAGAATTCAGATAATATTTTAATAAAAAGTGATACAGGTACATTTAATTTAAAAGGTATTCCTTCTGATGATTATCCAAACTTACCATTTGTTGAGAGTGGGACATCTTTAAATATTGATCCTACTTCCTTTTTACAAGCTTTAAAATTGACTCTCTTTGCTAGTAGTAATGATGACTCAAAGCAACTACTAACAGGTGTTAATTTCACATTTAAGCAAAAATATTTAGAATCTGCTTCAACAGATGGTCATAGATTAGCTGTAGTACTTATAGGTAATGAAGAAAATATTGAAGACAAAGAAAATTCTTCTGTTAATGAAGATAGCTTTTCTGTTACTATTCCAACTCGATCATTGAGGGAAATTGAAAAACTTTTAACTTTAAGAAGTACTGAAAAATCAATCAAACTATTTTACGATAAAGGACAAGTAGTATTTATTTCTTCTAATCAAATAATTACTACTAGAACTCTAGAAGGAGATTATCCTAATTATTCTCAATTAATACCAGATAATTTTTCCAAAATCTTTATTTTTAATACAAAAAAATTAACTGATTCTTTAGAAAGAATTGCTGTTTTAGCTGATCAACAGAGTAGTGTTGTAAAGATTAAGTTGGATGAAAATAATTTAGCGCTTATAAGTGCTGATGCACAAGATATAGGAAGTGCTAATGAATCTATACCTGTTTCTTATTCTGGAGAAAAATTTGATATTGCATTTAATGTTAGATATCTTCTTGAAGGCTTAAAAGTTATTTCATGTGAAAATGTAGTATTAAAGTGTAATCTTTCTACTACTCCAGCTGTTTTTGTTCCGGAAGATAATATTAATTCTTTTACTTATCTAGTTATGCCTGTTCAGGTACGTTCTTAAATTGAAATTACCAAAAGAATTTTTATTAAGTGAATTATTAAATTGTAATGTTAAGGGAAATATGACCCTTAATTATGGAAATGGAGAAAATGTTTGGATGCATCCTCCAGTTCATAGAATTTTAGGATGGTATTCTCGTCCTTCAAATTTTGATTTGAAACGAAATGTTTGGAGATTAAACCAAATTAGTCAAATTATAGATAATGAAATTTATGTAAATGGTGAACCGGCTATTTCTGATTTGGCAACTTTGAATAGGTTTCCTACCTTGATACAAGCTGGTTTGATAAATTCTAAGGGCTCAAAGATAGGATTTATTGCAGATTTTTTATTTGATATGAAAACAGGAAATATTAAATATTATTTAGTTTCTAGATCTAATCCTAAAATTCCTGGTTCTAGTAGATGGAAATTAGATATTGATGATATTAATGATCAACAACCGGGATTAGTATTTTGTTCAAGTTCTGCCTTAGATGATTTAATTTTAATAAAATCTAGTATTAAAAATGAATTTTTTAAAAAAGGCAAAAAAGTTATGCATAGGGTTAGCGATATGAAAAATATTGCTTCAAATAAACTGGAGGATTGGCTTGAAGAAGATGAAGATATAAACCAAAATTTAGATTTTAAAGAAAAAAGTTTTTATAATGATAAAAATAAAACAAGATCTTTTAGCGAGAAAAGAGAAGATGACCCATGGATTTGAATAATGATAAATCATGTTAATCCTGATTATTTTGATATAAGTGAAGCACTTAAATTTGAAAACTTAACTAAGGATGATTTTAAAGAAATTTGTCAAAGATTAGGAAGAGAGCCAAATAGAACTGAATTAGGAATGTTTGGAGTTATGTGGTCTGAACATTGTTGTTATAGAAACTCAAAACCTCTTTTAGCAAATTTTCCAACGAAAGGGAAGAATGTTTTAGTTGGTCCTGGAGAAAATGCTGGTGTTATTGATGTTGGGAATAATCAAAAACTTGTTTTTAAAATTGAAAGTCATAATCATCCATCTGCTATTGAGCCATTTCAAGGAGCTGCAACTGGAGTTGGAGGTATATTAAGAGATATTTTTACAATGGGTGCAAGGCCAATAGCAGTTTTGAATTCATTGAGATTTGGTAATCTAGAAAAATCATCTAATGTTTCTTTGCTTCGCGGTGTAGTTTCAGGCATTTCTCATTATGGGAATTGCGTTGGTGTACCAACTGTTGGTGGAGAAATTGATTTTGATGATAGTTATTCTGGAAATCCCTTAGTAAATGTTATGGCTTTAGGACTTTTGGAGACTGAAGAAATTGTTTGCTCAGGAGCTAATAAAGTTGGTTCTCCTGTTTTATACGTAGGAAATACAACCGGAAGAGATGGTGTTGGAGGTGCTAGTTTTGCTAGCTCAGAATTAACTACTAGTTCATTAGATAATAGACCTGCTGTTCAGGTGGGGGACCCATTTATTGAAAAAAGTCTTATTGAAGCTTGTTTAGAAGCCTTTAAGACTGGCGATGTCATAGCAGCTCAAGATATGGGAGCAGCGGGATTGACATGTAGTAGTGCAGAAATGGCTGCAAACGGCAGTTTAGGTATATCGATTGATTTGGATTTAGTTCCTGCCAGAGAGAATAATATGTCTGCTTATCAATATTTGTTATCTGAATCTCAAGAGAGAATGTTGCTTGTTGTCAAAAAAGAAAAATTAAATCATCTTATTAAGCAATTTAAAAAGTGGGGACTTTTTGCAAATGTGATTGGTGAAGTAATAGAAACTAAAGAGGTTGTTATTTCTCATAAAAGTAAAATAGTTGCTCAAATTCCTACTTCTGCTTTATCTGATGATACTCCTATTAATATTCATAAGGTTATGAATAATCCACCTAATTATTTGCTTAAGAAATGGGAATGGACAGAAAATAATTTACCAAAAATATATGATAATAAAATATTATCTATGAAGGAAAATAAGTCTTTTTATTTTTCTCAAATTATTCTAAAACTTCTTTCTAATCCTTCAATAGCATCAAAAAAATGGATATATAAACAATATGATTCTCAAGTTCAAGCAAATACAGTTTTTAAACCTGGAGAATCAGATGCAGCTTTAATAAGATTAAGACCGCAAAGTGAAAAAAATAAAAATCAGATATTTGCTGGTGTCGCAGCCTCTGTAGATTGCAATAGTCGATGGGTTTATCTTGATCCTTTTAGAGGAAGTATTGCTGCAGTAGCCGAATCTGCTAGAAACGTGAGCTGTGTCGGTGCTGAACCAATTGCAATTACAAATAATTTAAATTTTTCATCCCCTGAAAATCAAATAGGATACTGGCAGCTTGCATCTTCTTGCGATGGTATTGCTAAGGCTTGTATTGCTTTAGAAACGCCTGTTACAGGTGGTAATGTCTCTCTATATAATGAATCAAAAAATGCAAACAATGAAATAACTCCTATTAATCCTACTCCAGTGATCGGTATGGTTGGAAAGATAGATAATATCGATCAAGCTATTAGTAGTGGATGGCAAAATATTAATGATTCAATTTGGTTAATTGGTTCATATGCTTCTGAGTCGACAATAGCAGCTAGTTCTTATTTGGAATATTTTCATGGAAAGATTTTAGGTAGACCTCCAAAGATTGATTTGCAAGATGAAAAATACTGCCAGAGTGTTTTGAGAAGATCAATTTTAGAAAATTTTGTTGTATCTTCTCACGATATAAGTGATGGCGGCTTAGCTATTGCTTTATCAGAGTGTTGTATTTTATCTGCAAAAGGTGCAACAATAAACTTAGAAAGTGGTTCTGATCGTCTAGATAATGTATTGTTTTCTGAGGGTGGTTCAAGGATAGTGTTCTCAGTAAATAAAAACAAAGAATTAAATTGGTTAAATTATTTAAAGGAAATACAAATAGATTTTCCAAATAGTGTATATGTAAAAAAAATAGGTTATGTATCTAAAGAAAATCTAAAAATAAATTTTCAAAGTAAGGAAATTTGCAATATTAAGGTTGAGGAATTATCCGAAAAATTTAATAATAGTATTTCAAGTTACTTTTAAATATTAATGAATGAATATTTTCAATTATCAGAACTATTGCGAAATTAAATTATGTGTGGAATAGTTGGAATTGTCTCTTCTGAGGATGTAAATCAACAAATTTATGATAGCCTTTTGCTCCTTCAGCATAGAGGTCAAGATTCAACAGGAATAGCTACAATGGAAAATACTGTTTTCCATATACATAAGGCTAAAGGCCAGGTAAATAATGCTTATAGAACTAGAGATATGAGAAATTTAATTGGAAAAATTGGATTGGGTCATGTAAGATACGCAACAAAAGGATCAGCTGAAAGTGTAGAAGAAGCCCAACCTTTTTATGTTAATGCTCCCTATGGGATTGTTTTAATACATAATGGGAATTTAACTAATACGAGAGACTTAGAAAAACAATTATTTAATATTGATAAACGTCATACTAATTCTTCTAGCGATACAGAAATGTTATTAAATATCTTTGCTACAGAATTACAAGAACAAATTCATAATCAAGAATTAGAGCCAGATATTCTTTTTAATGCTGTCAAAAAATTACATAAAAGAATTCAAGGATCATATACTTCAATTGCATTAATTTCGGGTCATGGTTTATTAGCTTTCAGAGATCCATTTGGTATTAGACCTTTAGTAATTGGGCGAAGAATTTCGCTTAAAACCCAACAAGAAGAGTGGATGGTTGCAAGCGAATCATTGGTATTGGAAAATAATGATTATCAAGTAGTAAGAGATGTAGAGCCTGGAGAGGCAATTTTTATTAATCATAATGGTGAATTTTTTGCTAAGCAATGTTCAGATAATCCAAAATTATTTCCCTGTGCTTTTGAATATGTTTATTTAGCTCGACCAGATTCAATTATGAATGGTATATCTGTTTATAAAGCGCGTTTAAAGATGGGTGATTATTTAGCGGAAACTATTAAACAAAAAATTAAATCAGGTGATGTGGATGTTGTTATGCCTATTCCTGATTCTTCTCGTCCAGCTGCAATGCAAGTAGCGAGGCAATTGGGTATAGAGTATAGAGAGGGTTTCTTTAAAAATAGATATGTTGGCAGAACATTTATAATGCCTGGTCAACAAAAACGTAAGAAATCAGTGAGACAAAAATTAAATGCAATGAGTACAGAATTTAAGAATAAAAATGTATTAATAGTTGATGATTCTATAGTCAGAGGTACTACTTCTAAAGAAATTGTTCAAATGGCAAGAGATGCTGGAGCAAATAAAGTGTTCTTTACTTCTGCTGCCCCACCAGTTCGTTTCCCACATGTTTATGGTATTAATATGCCTAATAGAGATGAATTGATAGCTCATGACAGAACAATAAATGAAATAGCAGAAAAACTAGAAATTGATAATCTTGTTTATCAAAGTGTAGAAAATTTACGTAAAGCGATTATTAGCGATTCTCCAATTCTAGATCTTGAAATGAGTTGTTTTACAGGTTCTTATGTAACAGGAACAGTTACTCAAGAGTATTTAAATTGGGTAGAAAATGAATATAAATCTTAATTTATAAAGCTTTCATGGCTAAAACAATTTTCAAGATATTCGTCTTTTTCTAAATTTAAAAAATCTATTGTTAAACATTTTTTATTAGATTCAAAAACCAATTTCTCAAAGTTTATCCTTGCAGATTTGTTTTTATTGGTTTCAATATCAAGGTATTGATTACTTGGTAATATTTTTATGAAGTGATCATTTTTAAGTTGAATTTTTTCATTTATATATCCTAATTTATAATCATTTGCATAATATATTTCATCATTTTTAAAACTAAAAAACTTTCCTTTTTGAGAAACTAAATAAAGTTTTTCGCCAACTTTGCTTTTACAGCAAGAAACTATTTTTTCAGTAGGTAAAAGCTTTGTTAGTAATAAACCTTGAGATTGTTTAGTAGTTGGTGTTAGATATTGATTAGATAAATTAAATTTAAAAATTCTTCCTATTGAAGTTAATATTATTAAGTTCTCTTCTCCTTTATAAATAAATGAATCAATTATTTTTATATTATTTTTTAATTTTGTAATTGAAAATGCTCTATTACTTTTAAGCATCTCATCATCAAATAAAACTTTTTTAAATCTTCCATCTGAATTTAAAGTACATAAATAATTTTTTATTCCTTGATCAATATGATGAAAATTTATGATTTCTTTAGGGTCAATATTTGCTAATACTTTATTATCTAATTTATAATCATTATTAATATTTTCCTTCCAATTAATTTGAAAAACACGTCCTGTATAAGTAATTCCAATAATTTTTAAATTTTTTTCAATATTGCATATAAACTTTTGGACATTTTTATTTTCTATAATTTTATTGTCAGCCTCTAATGATTTTCTGTAACTATTAAAAATCATTTTTTTTAAATATAGTCTATTATTTATATATAATTTAGTTTTTTTGTTTATAAGCTCTTCTAATATTTGATTATTAATAGTTTCTATTTCGTCATCTTGATCTATATTTTTTAGAATTTTTGTTTTTCTTTTTATATTATATTTTTGTTTTAATATAAGTAATTCTTTTATTAATAATTCAAATAATAATTTCCTGTCATTCAAAAGATTGTTTAAATAATTCTTTTTTTCTTCTAACTTTTTTATATCTATATCTATTTGCTTTCTTTCTAGATTTGTTAATTTTTTTAGTGGCATATCTAACACTGCGTTTGCTTGTCTTTCACTTAACAGAAGATTTTTAATTAATATTGATTTAGCTTCAGAAGAATTGTCTGACTTTTGAATAATTTCAATAATATTTTTTATTTGTTTTGTTGCTATAGATAAACCCTTTAGGATTTCAAGTTTTTCTGATGTATTTTTTAGAAAGTACCTAGTTCTTTTTCTTATTGTTTCTTCTCTAAATTCCAAAAAATATTCAAGATATTTTCTTAAGGTTAGTTGAAGTGGTTTGCCATTTATTAGAGCTAAAAATATTGAGCCAAAGTTTGTTTGTAAACTAGTTTTTTTGTATAGACTGGAAATTACAATATCACTATTAGAATCTTTTTTTAATTCTATTACAATTCTCATACCATCTCTATCGCTTTCATCTCTAATATCTGAGATCCCATCAATTTTTCCTGTATTAACAAGTTCTGCAAGTTTTTCAATCCATCCTGCTTTACTTATTTGATAAGGAAGTTCTGATATTACTAGGGCATTTCTTTTGTGTTTACCTTTACCTATATTTATTTCTTCTGAGTTTATTACACCTCTGATTGTTATTGATCCTTTTCCAGTTTTATAAACTTCTTTAATTCCATCATTGTAAATTAATTCACCTCCTGTTGGAAAGTCAGGTCCATGAATAATATTAAATAGTTTCGTATCACTTATTTCTTTGTTCTTTATTATTGCAATTAATCCATCTACTATTTCACCTAAATTATGAGGTGGAATGTTTGTTGCCATTCCCACAGCAATTCCTGATGAACCGTTTAATAATAAAAAAGGGAGTTGCGCAGGCAAAACATCTGGTTCTTGTTGTGAACCATCAAAATTATTTGAATAACTTACAGTTTCTAAATCTATTTCTTCAAGAAATCCATCATTAGCTATTGGCGCAAGGCGGGTTTCTGTATATCGCATCGCTGCTGGAGGATCGTTATCTACTGATCCAAAATTCCCGTGACCATCTAGTGTTGGATATTTAGTTGAGAAATTTTGGACTAATCTAACTAATGCATCATATACAGCTTGATCACCGTGAGGATGATATTTACCCAGAACATCTCCTACAACTCTTGCGCACTTTCTAAAGGGCCGATCAGGTGTTAAACCTAATTCATGCATTGCAAAAAGAATTCTCCTTTGTACAGGTTTAAGCCCATCCCTAGCATCCGGTAAAGCTCTTCCAACTATTACGCTCATTGCATATTCCAGATAGGAACGCTGCATTTCTTCTTGGAGCGATATAGAAGTGAATTTTTCCTTATCCATTAAAGAGCAAAATTAAAGATGCTTTAGTTAACTTAATTAAGACTAATAGGTAAAAAATTTTTTACCAGTCTTAAATATTAGGAAGATTGATTTATTTTTAATTTTGCCTTTCTTATATCTTCTTGAAGTTGGGGTTTATTTAAAAGCTTTTCCGTTGAAATTTGTAGTTTTTCTCCCCATAATTGTTCTTTCCTATAATCATATTCAACATATTTCGGATTTCTTATTAACGCTGTTTTTGCAAGTAATATTGCTGAATTAATATCTTTTATACTTAAACATGAAGCAAGTCCTAGTAATGGTTCTGCATTTTCTTCAATAGCAATAGCTTGTTCGAATAATTTAATAGATTTATTTATTTTGCCTTGTTCAAAGTAAGCTAAACCTTGATTATTTATTGCTTGCCAAAATTCAGGTTTAATTTTGACCGCTTTTTCAAAAATATTTATTGCTGAGGAGTAGTTCTTTTCCATTAAAAAAATATTTCCTAATTGAAATATTGCTTTATGATTCTCAGGAGTTATTTTTAAACCTGATTTTAATGAAATCTTTGCATCTTTTAGTTTTAATTGTTTTATAAAAATATTACTTTTGGAAAAATATATTTCACTTAAATTAGGGTTAATTTCTTCTGCTTTTTTTAGAGAAATTAATGCTTCTTCATATAATTTATTAGCTAGTTGTGATTCAGATAAAATTAACCATAAATTTTCATCTAATTTATTAATTTTTACAGCTAATTTGGCAAGATTAAGACTCTCTTTAATTTGTCCAAAATATAAAAGTTGATAAGCATTTCTGCCAATAGATAAACTTTCTTTTTTTAAATTTTTTATTGTTGGTAAGTAATAATAAGGAACTAATGCTTTTAATTGATCTCCTTTTAATAAGAAATTAACTAATAAGGAAATACATAAAATTCTTGTTACATGCTTTTTCATAATCTTAATAATTTTTTAGCATTGCTTTTATGTTTCTTTTCCACATCCAAGGTTTTATTCTTTTTAATGTTGTTCCTCTCAGATTTTCTTCCCATTTCTTATCATCCCAACTTAATGAATTAATATCAAGATTCTCAATCCATTTTTTTGGAGTAGTTTCAAAAGTATTGTTGTAGGGAACATCTTTATTCCAGGGGCATACATCTTGGCAAATATCACATCCTGCAATCCATCCATTTAAATTTTTTGCAATTTTTTTTGGTATTGTTTTGTTTCTACTTTCTATAGTGTGATAGGAAATACATAAGTCGGATTGTATAACAAAAGGTTCTACGATTGCTTTCGTAGGACATTGTTCTATACATTTATCACATTTACCGCACAATGATTGATAGGGTTTATCTGGTATTAAATCTTTTGTGAGAATGATAAAACCCAACGTAAATAATGAACCATAATTTTTGTTTATTAAATTACTGTGTTTACCTATCCAACCTAATCCTGATTCTTCGGCCCATGCTTTTTCAAGGAGAGGGGAGCTGTCAACACATATTTTCCATTTACAATCAGGTATTTCTTCTTTAATCCATTTACTAATATTTTTTAATTTCTTGTAAATAACTTTATGATAATCTTCTGCCTGACCAAATTTTCCAACTTTATATTTTTTATTATTTTGATTTTGTTCACTTTTATAATTAAATCCAACACTTAAAACACTTTTTGCTCCCTCTAAGAGAGATTCTATGTTTTTTCTTCTTTCTGCTTCCATCCATTTCATTTCACTATGATAGTTGTGTGACAACCATCTCTCTAATGCATTAGTTCTTAATTTTATTCGAGAACTTCCTGGTATTCTTGCAATTCCACAGATCGCAAAACCTTCATAAATTGCTCTTTCTTTTAGTTTTTTAGTTAATTCTATTTTGTTTGTACTTATTTGCATAATTACTTCATTATGAATAAGGTTTCTTATAAAAGGTAATATTTGACTAAAAAACTAATAAATAATTTAAATTTATTAAAAATAAATATATCCCTATTAAGTAAAAACAGTTAAAGTTTTAGTACAGTTAATGTAGTGAGAAAAATTAATTTTGGTTGAATCTAATCAAAATCAAGATTTGAACCTAGGATCTAGGCTCCAACAAGATTTAAAAAATGATCTTATAGCTGGCTTGTTAGTTGTAATACCTTTGGCAACTACTATTTGGTTATCATCTATAGTCAGTAAATTTGTTTTAACTTTAGTCACCTCTGTTCCTAAACAATTAAATCCATTTATTACACTCAATCCCTTATTACAAGATTTAATTAATTTAACTTTAGGTTTAACAGTTCCTTTACTAGCAATTTTGCTTATAGGTTTAATGGCCAGAAATTTTGTCGGAAGATGGCTTTTGGAATTTGGAGAGGGTACATTATCTAAAATACCTGTAGCGGGAGCAGTGTATAAAACTCTTAAGCAATTGCTAGAAACTTTTTTAAGTAATAAATCTAATAGATTTAGAAGGGTTGTATTAGTCGAATATCCACGTGAAGGACTATTTAGTGTCGGCTTTGTAACTGGTGCTGTTGGTCCTTCTCTTCAGCCAGAACTAGAAGAAAAATTATTAAGTGTTTTTATCCCTACAGCACCTAACCCAACAACTGGTTGGTACACATTAGTTCCTGAATCTTCAGTTAAAGATCTTGATATTTCTGTAGAGGATGCTTTTAAAACAATAATTTCTGCTGGGATTGTTAACCCAGATGATAAAAATAATACAACTAATCCTACATTTTCAAAATTATTTTCTCAATTAAGAGCTTCTACTAATACTTCTTCAACTTAATAGATGAATAGTAATAGATCACTGTCTAGAGAACTATCTTTAATTTCATTAGGTATTATTAAAGATAAAGGAGATTGTAAATTAAATCAGCTGCAAATAGAAGAGATAGTTGAAGCTGCTTTGGATTCACTAATAAACCACTGTAGAGATGAGTTAGATAAATGTGAAGCAGATTTAGAAAATGCATCACAATATATATTAGATAGTGAATTGAAAGAAGATGCTAATTCTTCTTATTCAAATGAAAGAGATGATTTAAAAAAAGCACTTCAAAAAATTGAATTGGTAATGAATACTCTTGCAGTTACTTTAGATTTTCCAAAATTAGTAGTTTCTAGCAATCAAATTGATATTAGAGAAGATGTTAATCAAAGGATTTTACATATAACAAATAACATTAAAATTATTGATGCTGAAATTGATGAAGTAATGGATGGTTGGAGACTAAAAAGATTACCACGGATTGATCGTGATATTTTGCGTTTAGCTTATGTAGATATTAATTTTTTAAAAACTCCTATAGCAGTAGCTTGTGATGAGGCAGTAAATTTAGCCAATAAATACTGTGATACTCAAGGAAGAAAGATGATAAATGGAGTTTTAAGGAGATTGCAAAAAGTTAACTTGCAATAATTATTTGATATAAATAAATAGTATTTTACAATTTAATTATTAAAGGATCTAAAAATATTAATGACTGATCTTGATAATTCTCGAGAATGGGCTTCACAAGCTTTTGCAATTCTAAAAAAACAACAAGCGGAACAAAAAGAAGCGGAACAAAAAGAAGCGGAACAAAAAGAAGCGGAACAAAAAGAAGCGGAACAAAAAGAAGCGGAACAAAAAGAAGAGTATTCTGATACTTCAAATTTAAAAAATAAACCTCTAAGCTTTAATAATGATAATGAAGTAGAACTAGGCGAATTTGATGATGATTTTACTTGGTCAGCCATGGTCTTGGCTGCTCAAGGAAAAAAAATAAATCAAATATCAATTGACGAAATTGATTGGTTAACTAAATTAAGACGTGGTTTAGAAGAAACTAGAAAAGGTTTTGTTACAGAATTATTAGACAAACTAGGGGATGATCCTCTTACTCCAGAATCTCTTGATGATTTAGAAACCCTATTAATTAGAGCTGATGTAGGAATTGATTCAACGGATAAGGTAATTGCATCTCTTCGAAAAAAATTAAATGAAGAAGTTGTTGGGGGAGAAGAGGGAATTAAATTTCTCAAGGAAGAATTAAGGCTAATTATTGATAAACCAATAAAAAATTCTGGTAAAAAATTTTTAGCTCCTGAAAAAGGAAAGTTGAATGTTTGGTTATTAGTTGGAGTTAATGGGGTTGGTAAAACTACAACTTTAGGAAAATTAGCTTATTTATCATCAAGAAGTAATTATAAAACTTTGATAGCCGCTGCTGATACTTTTAGGGCAGCAGCAGTAGAGCAATTAAAGGTATGGGGAGAAAGGAGTAATGTTGATGTAATTTCTAATCAATCACCAAATGCTGATCCAGCAGCTGTGGTTTTTGATGCTATAAATTCAGCAAAAAAAAGGAATTGTGATTTATTACTCGTCGATACTGCAGGTAGATTGCAAACAAAAAATAATCTTATGGATGAATTATCAAAAATAAAAAGAATTATTGATAAAAAGGTCCCTGATGCAATAGTTGAATCATTATTAGTGTTGGATGCAAGTCAAGGTCAAAATGGTTTAAAGCAAGCAAAAAGTTTTGCAAAATCAGCAAATTTAAGCGGTGCAATTATTACTAAATTAGATGGTTCTTCAAGAGGGGGGGTTTCTTTAGCTGTTTCTGCAGAAGTTAATCTGCCTATAAGATTTATTGGTGCTGGAGAGGGAATAAAAGATTTAAGACCGTTTAACAGTTTTGAATTTGTGGAAGCTTTGCTTGCAGAGAGATAAATATTTAATTAATTTTTTTTAAAATTATAATTTTAGTGTTAAAACATACCTATATATTTAATTGGTTTTGCTTAATAATCAAAAAGACAAATTATTTTCTAAAAAAGTTATAGAAACATTTTTAGAAAATGAATATAAATCCACAATTAAAAAAAATGATAAATTTTCCGAACTTGCATTTTCAATTGCATATTACTTAAAATCTTTTTCTAATATAAAAAAATTATTAGATTATATATGTTTAATTTTTAAGCATATTTTTGATCAAACATTAATATTAATTATCCCATTAAATGAAGAAGGAGAAATATGGAATGAAAATATCAAAATTTCGGCAAATATAGAATTTTTACAAGTAGAAAAAGCAATTAATATTTTTCTTAAAAAGTTTACTTTCTCTAAAAATTTTAAACTAAAGGAAATTGGAACTTTTGAACAAGCTTTAAAAAATAATTTTAAGGAATATAATATCGAATCTGATAAAATCTTATCTAGAGGTAAATGTAGAGGATTTATTTATATATTTAACAACTTAATTTCAAACAAGACTGTTTTGGATGATCAAATTTTTAATTTTATTAAAAATTCTCTTGCTATTGGGTTAGAAAATTATTGGTTAATAAAAACTAAAAAAAGGCATGAGAATGTAGATAGAGAAATTTCTACTGGAGCTGAAATTCAATCTCAATTATTACCTGATTTTTGCCCAGCAATTTTTGGCGTAGACTTGGCTGCTCATTGCAGGCCTGCTCTTCAATTAGGGGGGGATTATTTTGACTTTATGTCCTTGAAGCCTAATTTCTCAGATAAGAGAAAAGAAAAATCTAAATGGGCTTTAGTAATAGGTGATGTTATGGGAAAAGGTATTCCGGCTGGTCTTATAATGACTATGTTAAGAGGCATGCTGCGCGCAGAGGTTTTGACAGGTTTGCCTCCAGATAGAATTTTGCATGATTTAAACCAGTTAGCAATTAATGATTTAGATCAATCGCATCGGTTTGTGACTTTGTTTTATTCAGATTATGATCCTAGAACAAAGAAATTAAGGTATGCTAATGCTGCTCATAATCCTCCGTTGCTTTGGAAAAATGCTGAGCAGCAGGTTATAAAGTTAGATACTGAAGGATTTGTTCTTGGATTGCAAAAAGATGCTGAGTATCAGTGTGGCGAAATTAAGCTTAATGCTAATGATGTAATTCTTTATTATACAGATGGAGTAACCGATACTTCAAATGCTTTAGGAGAAAGGTTTGATGAGGAAAGGTTAATTCAAACACTTTCAAAATTTTGTAAGCAATCTTATTCATCTCAAGAAATTCTTAATAGAATTTATAAAAAATTAGATGACTTTACTGGTCAAAATAGACATTTAGAAGATGATGCTTCTATTGTAGTTTTTCAATTGAGATAGATATTTTTTGTCACATATATAAAAAAATGCTTTATTAGTAGTAACTAAAGTTTTTAGATTGATATGTCAAAAGTTTGGAGTAAAAGATTTGATAGTAGCCTTAATCCTTTTATTGAAAAGTTTAATGCTTCAATTTGTTTTGATAAGAAACTTATCTTAGAAGATATAGAGTGTTCTATCGCTCATGCAAAAATGCTTGGTCATACCAAGGTTTTATCTTCGCAAGAAGCTTTAAAGATAATTAGTGGCTTAGAGAATATTAAAAATGAATTTTTGGAAGGTAAATTTTCTCCTGGATCTCCTTCTGAAGATATTCACTATTGTATTGAGGAAAAACTTATTAAATTAATTGGCGAGACTGGAAAGAAATTACATACAGGTAGAAGTAGAAATGATCAAGTAGGGACAGATTTAAGATTATGGTTAAGAAAAGAGATTGATAATCTTGATTTATTAATTATTGAGTTGCAAAAAGCATTGTTTAATATCGCCAAAGCAAATGTTTATACTCTAATTCCAGGTTATACACATATGCAAAGAGCACAACCCTTATCTCTAGCCCATCATATTTTGGCATATTTAGAAATGTTCCAAAGAGATCGAGAAAGGCTTAAAGAAGTTCGATCTAGAGTTAATACCTCTCCATTAGGGGCGGCAGCATTAGCCGGTACAAAAATTAAAATAGATCGAAAGTTCACGGCTGATGAATTGGGTTTTGAGAAAATTTATAAAAACAGTATTGATGCAGTTAGTGATAGAGATTTTTGTGTTGAATTTGTTTCAGCTTCAGCTTTAGTAATGTCTCATTTAAGTAAGATTTCGGAGGAAATTATTTTATGGGTTACTGATGAATTTTCTTTTGCAAAATTAACTGATAAATGTGCCACAGGTAGTAGCTTAATGCCTCAGAAAAAAAATCCAGATGTTCCAGAATTAATTAGAGGTAAGACAGGAAGAGTTTATGGACATTTACAAGCTTTATTAACTATGATAAAAGGCCTTCCACTGTCATATAATAAGGATTTTCAAGAAGATAAAGAACCTATATTTGATACAGTAGAGACTCTCTCTTCTTGTGTGCGGGCAATGACTATATTAATAAATGAGGGTATTGAATTTAATGTTGATAATTTAGCTGATTCGGTGGACAACGATTTCTCAAATGCAACTGATTTAGCCGATTATTTGGTAGGCAAAAATGTTCCCTTTAGGAGTGCTTACCAAGTGGTTGGTGAAATCGTAAAGTATTGCTTAAAAAGAAAAATTTTATTCAAAAACCTTAAAATAGATGAACTTAAAAAATTTCATAATAAATTTGAAGTAGATATTTTTGAAAACATTCATCCAATTAATGTTGTTAAATCCAGAATTAGTAAAGGCGGAACAGGGTTCGCTCAAGTTGAGATTGAGATAAATAATTGGCAAAAAAAATTGTTACTATGATTAATCGAGATGAATTTTCTACAACAAGGGTATTTATTGAAGTAGAATAATAGGGTAGTGTTAATAAACTACCTTTTTGTAGTTTTTTTAATTTTGGTCAATTTAAAGTTTAGTTTCAAGTGAGTATTTTTGTCGGCAATTTGCCTTTTCGCGCAGAGCGAGAAGATGTTTTACAGCTTTTTACCCCTTTTGGTGAAGTTATAAATTGTTCTCTTCCTCTGGAAAGAGATACAGGGAGAAAAAGAGGATTTGCATTTGTTGAGATGGTAGATGAGTCAATTGAGTCAACAGCTATTGAAGGTTTGCAAGGAACTGAACTTATGGGTAGGCCATTAAGAATTAACAAGGCAGAGCCTCGAGGCAGTGCAGGTGGAGGACCTCGCAGGGGAGGCCGAGGCGGCGGCTACGGCGGCGGCGGCTACGGTGGTGGCTACGGTGGTGGCTACGGCGGCGGCAATAATGGTGGTGGCTATTCTGAACCGGGCTCAAATTACACTAATAAATCTTCTGGCGCAGAAGGCTGGGAAGATAGAAGCTATGGCAACTCTACGGAAAACTCAGAATATGAAAGTGGTAGAAGTAGAAGACGTAGAGGGGTTTCTAATGAAGGAACTACATCTAACCAGGAGAGTTAGTATCCTATTTGTTCCAGTTGAGATGTTAATTCTATGAGATAAGCAATATTTAATTCTTTTTGGATTGATTTAGTTGCAATCTGATTTCGCCAGATTTTTGCTTTTGGGATTCCTTCAACTAAATTTATTAGATGTTTACAAATATCCCAAGTTTTACCTCCATTTTTTAAATGGTTTTCTATGTAAGGAATTAAGGAAAATATTATTTTTGATGCAGTTTTAGCTTTTGTGTTTAAGCCATATATTTTTTTGTCTATTTCAGACCACCTTAATGGGTGTTTATAAATAGATCTACCAATCATTACTCCATCAAAGTCATTTAATGCATTTATACATTGGTCTATATTTGTAATACCACCATTAATTTCAATAATTAAATTAGGATTTGACTGCTTTAATTTTCTAACCATTTCGTATTTAAGTGGGGGTATAGTCCTATTTTGTTTTGGATTTAAACCCTTTAATATTGCTTTTCTTGCATGAATTGTAAATCTATCCGCACCAGCATTAGCTATTCGTTTTACGAAATTTTCTAGACTAGAGAAACTATCTACTTCATCAACTCCGATTCTGTGTTTTATTGTTACTGGCAAATTGCAATTATTTTTTAGGGATTCTATGCATTGTGCAACTGTGTCAGGTTCTTTCATAAGGGATGCCCCAAAGTTTCCTGAACAGACTCTTGGACTTGGACACCCTACATTAAAGTTGATTTCGTCATATCCCCAATCTTCTGCCATTTGTGCTGCTTCTTTTAGTATCTCAGGATTGTCCCCACCAAATTGAATGGAAATCGGGTGTTCTTCTTCATTGAAATTTAAGAATTTTTCTTTTTTTTCAGTGTAAATTAAACTCTGAGCCACAATCATTTCTGTATATAAAAGGGCTTTTGAACTTATCTTTCTCATTATCATTCTAAAGTGCTTATCAGTGCAATCCATCATTGGAGCAATACTTAATTTATGAAATTTAGTTATAGAATTATGTTGATCTATTTTCATTAAACTTTTAAGGATACTTGGATATATGAATCAATTTGTATCTAGAAGAACTTTCATTTTAATTCCTACAATGCCAATTTTAAAATTTATTTTTAAGCCAATGCAAGTATTAGCTTCTTCTCTATCTTCTCGGGATAGCTGGAATTTATCAAAAGAAGAATGGAAGAACAGACTTAGTCCAGAATCTTATTATATTTTGCGAGAGGAGGGAACTGAAAGAGCTTTCAGTAGCCAATTAAATAATGAAAAAAGAAAAGGTATTTTTCATTGTGCAGGTTGTGACTTACCTCTGTTTTCGTCTGATACTAAATATGATAGTGGTACAGGCTGGCCAAGCTTTTGGGATTCAATTAAAGGCTCTATAGAAACAAAGGTTGATTTTAAATTAATTGTACCAAGAACTGAATATCATTGCTCTAGGTGTGGAGGGCACCAAGGACATGTTTTTAATGATGGTCCACTTCCTACAGGTAAACGATATTGTAATAATGGTTTAGCATTAAGGTTTGTACCTGATTAATAATTTGTGCGGCCTTCCGCAACTTGTTTTGTGCATCAATTTAATACAGAATAGTTTTAATAAATTTTTAAAAAAATGATTGAAAATCAATCAGATAATATCGAAAATAAAGATGTGGAGGTTTCTGATCAGGATAATACCCTTTTAGATCAAATTAATGAAGATAATGAATTACCCGTCAAAGAGAAAGATGATATTAACGCCGAGGATTTAAAAAATACTATTTCTAATAATGATGCAAGATTAGAGCAATTAGAAAAAGAGCATGAAACTTTAAAAAGTCAATATGTAAGAATTGCTGCAGATTTTGAAAATTTTAGAAAAAGACAATCTAGAGATCAAGATGATTTAAAAATTCAACTTGTGTCTAAAGCATTAACTTCAATATTACCTATTGTTGATAATTTTGAGAGAGCAAGACAACAACTTAAACCTGAAAGTGAAGAAGCACAAGCTCTCCATCGTAGTTATCAAGGTCTATATAAACAATTAGTTGAAGTTTTAAAACAACAAGGTGTGGCATCGATGAAAGTTGTTGGTCAGCAATTTGATCCGACGTTACATGAGGCAGTTTTAAAAGAGCCTAGTGAAGAGTTTAATGAGGATTTTATTATAGAAGAATTGCAGCGCGGATATCATTTAGAAGGTAAGGTGTTGAGACATGCATTGGTTAAAGTTTCTATGGGACCCGGAAAACAAAATTCACAAGAGGAAGTAGAAAAGGATAAAGTTGAAGAGATTATTAATTCAGAGGATATTACCTCTGAAGATAATTAAATTCCTAAATGTATAGTTGAGAATTATTTAATGGCAGATTTTTATCAAATACTTGGAGTTTCCAGAGATGCTGATGCTGATACCTTAAAAAGGGCCTATAGAAAATTAGCTAGACAATATCATCCAGATATAAATAAAGAACCAGGTGCTGAAGATAAATTTAAAGAGATTGGGAAAGCCTATGAAGCATTAGCTGATCCTGAAACAAGAGCAAGATATGACCAGTTTGGAGAGGCTGGACTAGGTGGGGCAGCTGGTATGCCAGATATGGGAGATATGGGTGGCTTTGCAGATTTATTTGATACTTTCTTTAATGGGTTTGGAGGACAAACTGGAGGTAGAACCCAAAGAAGAGGTCCTCAACAAGGGGATGATTTAAGGTATGACTTAAATGTTGATTTTAAGGATGCTATTTTTGGTCAACAAAGAGAAATAAAGATACCACATCTTGAAAAATGTGAAGTATGCAGAGGAACGGGTGCTAAACCTGGAACTGGACCAAAAACTTGTTCAACTTGTGGAGGGAGTGGACAAGTAAGAAGAGCGACAAGAACACCATTTGGTAACTTTACTCAAGTTGCAGAATGTCCTAATTGTAACGGTTCTGGCCAAATAATTGCAGATCCATGTTCAGCTTGTGGAGGCAATGGAGTTAAACAAGTTAGAAAAAAATTACGTATTAATATTCCTGCAGGAGTTGATACTGGAACTAAATTAAGAGTTTCTGGAGAGGGTAATGTTGGCTTAAAAGGAGGCCCCCCTGGAGATCTTTATGTGTTCATAAAGGTTAAAAACGATCCGAAATTAAAAAGAGAAGGTGTAACTATTTATTCTGAGATAACTGTTAGTTATCTTCAGGCGATTCTTGGTGATACTGTTGAAATTATTACTGTTGATGGTAAGGTGAATTTAAAAATCCCTAGTGGAACTCAGCCCAATACAACTCTATCTTTAGAGGGAAAAGGTGTACCTAGACTCGGTAATCCAGTCGCTAGAGGGAATCATCAGGTTTTAGTAAAGGTCAAATTGCCAACACGAATAAATGATGAAGAAAGAAGACTTTTAGAAAGTTTAGCTTCTCAATATTCAGATAAAAATATAAACCCAAGTAGTGGATTATTTAGTAAATTATTTGGTAAAGAATCTTAATGGCACTTTTAAAGTTATTGGATCTTAAATTGATTCCATGTCCTTTAAATATAGTCAAAGTAAAATTAGCTTTGGAGAAGTTGACTCCTAATCAGGAGTTAATAATTGAATTAGATAAAGGCGAGCCAGAGGAAATGGTGCAGAAAACTTTAAAAGAAATGGGATATTTATTTAAACAAATTGAAGAAGATAAGAAATCAATAAAAATTCAAATTTTAAATGAATATTGATAGCAAAAATTTAGGCTTAGTTACTAAAAAATTTAATGAATATTTTTTGGTTGATTTAAAACATAATGAGAATTATAAAAATAACCGAAAATTTTTATGTAAGGTTCGGAAATCTATAAATTTTCAAAATAAAATTATTTATGTCGGAGATGAAGTAGTAATTGGTCAAATCGATATAAAACGTAAACGGGCAGTAATAGAAAGTTTAGTAACAAGAAAAAACCTACTAGCGAGACCATCAGTCGCGAACATTTCAAATATATATATTATTTGTTCTGTAGACGAGCCACAATTAAATTTATCGCAAGTCAACAAATTTTTAATATCTGCTGAATCATTGGGAGTTGAAGTTTCATTGGTTTTAACTAAGTGTGATTTGATTTCAGAAAAAAGAAAGCTTTATTTAATTGATAAATTTACGCATTGGGGCTACCAAGCTACTACGTTAAATTTATATAAACCTAATAATTTTAAAGATTTTTTGGCAGAACTTAAAACAAAACCATGCTCAATATTTATGGGCCCTTCAGGTGTTGGAAAGACTACTGTACTAAATATGATAATTCCAGGTCTTCAGAACAGTACTGCTAAAGTTTCTAGGAAAATCAAAAGAGGTAAAAACACTACTAGAAATGTAGAGTTATTTTCATTATCAAGTAATAGTTATATTGTTGATACCCCTGGGTTTAATATGCAAACACTAGAAATAAATGTTAGATTTTTGCCAAACTTATATTCAGAGATACGTAGACAAGTAATTGATGAAGGTATTAGATGTAAATTTCGTAATTGCTTACATTTAAATGATAAAGGTTGTAAATTAAATAAATCTTTTGAAAGGTATGTATTTTATAAGCAAATGATTGAATCTTCTAAGAGTCATTATTATCTAAACCAGGAAGATTAAGATTTAGCCCTCCTGTTAAATCATTCATTCTTTCTTTCATAGTTGTCGTAGAAGTTTCATGAGCTTTTTGAATAGCTTGTAAAATATTTTGCTCTATTTTTTCTTGATTTGAATTTAAGATTGCTTCGTTCACTTTAACTCTTAAAGGAACTTGGTTTCCACTAATCCAGACTTTTATCATTTCATCATCACTTTTTCCTTCAATTTCCATACTTTCAAGTTCATCTTGTAATTTTTGAGCATCTTGTTGAATTTGTTTAGCTTTTTTGAAAGCTTCAGTTAGTTGTCCAAAGTTAGGAAGTCCAAAACCCGCCATTTGATAAAAAAGTTTCTTTAATTAGGATAGTCAAAACCAATCATTCTTACTTCTGTTTGCAGATGAATCCCTTTGTTTTGTAGTACTTTTTGTTGAATTAAAGTTATTAAATCAAAAATATCTTTTGAACTAGCTGAGGAAGTATTCACTATAAAATTTGCATGCATAGTTGAAATTTCCGCACCACCAATTTTAAAGCCCTTTAATCCTATATCATCAATTAATTTTGCTGCGTAATTATTTTCTGGATTTTTAAAAACGCTACCAAAACTTGGTAAATGATAGGGTTGCATTTCTGTTTTTAATTTAAGGTTATTTTTTGTTGTTTGAATTAATTGTTCAATATTTCCTTTTGGCTCGAAACGTAGTTTTGCACTAATTATTACTAGATCATTATTTTGAAAAGGACTAAATCTATACTGAAACTCTATATCTTTTTTTTCTATTTCAAGTTTTTTAAGAGTTTTAGTATTTATAACTTTTAAGGATATAAGATTATCTGCTAATGACAAATTTCCTGAACCTGCATTCATAAATATTGCTCCACCCAAAGTTCCTGGAATTCCTACAGCCCATTCTCCCCCTTGCAATCCATTTTTAGCGAGTAAATTTGATAAAGTTGGCAGCATCAAACCAGATTCTGCCTCAACAATCCCTGAATTCCGGTCAATTTTGACTGACCGCATTCTTTTTGTACATATAATTAAACCTTTTAAGAAAATATTATTGATTAATAAATTTGAACCTGCTCCAATTATTCGACATGGTTGATTATTTAAATGCGACCATTTTATTAAATTGGTAAATTCTTTTAGATTACTTGGTTCGGCAAAATATTCAGTAACGCCACCAACTTTGATAGTTGTATAATTGCTGAGATTAAAGTTTTTAGTAAAAATATTTTTTTTCATAATTAATATAAACTTTTTAAGTATTTTTATTATTTAATATTGTCCAGAAATTATGACAATCTCCAGCTCCCATATTTAAAATTAAATCTCCTTTTTTAGTTAATTGATAAAAGTTATTTATAATTTCATCAAAATCCTTTAAATATTTAACATTTTTGTTTTTTTTATAAATGATATTACGAATAATTTCTGAATTAATTTTATCTTTGTTTATTTCTCCAGCTCCATAAATATTTGTTAAATAAATAACATCTGCTTTTGATAATTCTTCAGCAAATTCATTAACAAATTGTTTTACTCTAGAATATCTGTGAGGTTGAAATATTACTACTAATCTACTTTTTTCGCCTTTTTTATTATTGTTTTGATTAATAAATAGTCTTGCTAAATTAATTGTAGCTTTGATCTCATTTGGGTGGTGTGCATAATCATCATATATACTTCTTTCATCAAGTTCACCTCTTAATTCAAATCTTTTCTTAGGTAGTTTTAAGTATTTAATATTTTTTTTAATGTCATTAAACTTAACCCCAACCATTCTTGAAGCTGCTATTGAGGCAGTAATATTAGATAAATTATGTAATCCAGGAATAGGAATTTTTAATGTGTCAATAAAATTTCCTTGCTCATAATATCTCCCAATCGTGTGGTCTTGATTTACTACAGTTGGGATTATTGAATAACTTACGTTTTTTGTTTCTTTAATAGACCAATTGATTTGAGAATTGAAGTTTGTTTTAGTTATTTCGCAATCATAATTAATTAGTAATTTTTTAGAGTTAAAAGCGAAATCTTTAAAAGATGACAAAATTTCATTTATGTTTGAGAAATGATCACAATGATCAAAATCAATATTATTAATTATTCCAATATCAGATTTATATTTGTTTATTGTCCCATCAGATTCATCAATCTCAGCTACTAAGAATTTTGTTTGTTCTATATGCGCATTAGAGTTGTAGATAGGAATTATTCCACCAGTAATTGAAGAAGAATTATGTGTGCATAGCTCTAATAGTGTAGATAGAAATGTACTTGTTGATGTTTTTCCATGACTTCCTGCTATGGCTATTGAACTGTAAGAATCCATTAACATAGCTAAGATTTCTGAACGATGTTTTATTGGTAGATTATTTTCCCTGCAGTACGATAATTCTTCATTGTTAGGCTTAATAGCAGAACTTATTACAAAATTAATTACTTTATTATTTAATTCTGAATTTATATATTCAATATTGTTTTTAATTTGAGAGTTAAAGATTAGTGCACCGTCTTTTTCTAATTGATTGGTTTCATTGTTTTTAACTAAATCAGACCCAGAAACTGAATAGCCTTTTTTTAGCAAAGCCATTGCAATTGCTGACATTCCAATACCTCCAATTCCAATAAAGTGAAAATGCTCTTTTCGTAAAGATTCTTTATTCAATTTTCATATTTTCCTTCAATCAAAATAACTTCTTTGAAAAATTTTGGTGTTTTTTCTTAAAAAAAAAGATAATAATTATTGTTTTGAATTAATACAAAAAATACTTATTTGCTTAATAAATCAAAAAATACTTACTTTATTGCAAAAAATTCAGTATGATCAGCAACTTAGGTTAATCATTAGAAAATTTTTCAGTTATGACTTTGCGTGTTGCTATTAATGGGTTTGGCAGAATTGGTCGAAACTTTATGCGTTGTTGGCTTAGTAGGGGTGCTTACACCAATATTGAAGTAGTTGGTATTAACGTAACTTCTGATCCTAGAACGAATGCTCATCTGCTTAAATACGATTCAGTACTAGGTAAGCTTGAAGATGTTGATATTCAATATACTGATGACACTTTTGTGATTAATAACAAAACAATTAAGTGTTTTTCTGATAGAAATATAATGAACCTACCCTGGAAAGATTGGGGTGTTGATTTAGTTATTGAATCAACGGGTGTTTTCAATACTGACGTTGCTGCAAGTAAACATTTAGAAGTAGGTGCAAAAAAAGTAATTCTTACTGCTCCTGGAAAAGGGGATGGTGTTGGTACTTATGTAGTAGGAGTTAATGCTGATACTTACAAGCATAAGGACTTTGATATTTTAAGTAACGCAAGTTGTACTACAAACTGTTTGGCACCAGTAGTTAAAGTACTGGATCAAACTTTTGGTATTAATAAAGGTTTGATGACCACAATTCATAGCTATACAGGCGATCAAAGGATTTTGGATAATAGTCATAGAGATTTAAGGAGAGCTAGAGCAGCAGCAGCTAATATTGTTCCTACTTCAACTGGTGCTGCTAAAGCAGTTGCTTTGGTTTATCCAGAAATGAAGGGTAAACTAACTGGCATTGCGATGAGAGTTCCTACACCAAATGTTTCAGCAGTTGACTTGGTCTTTGAATCGTCTAAATCTGTAACTAGTCAAGAGGTAAATAATGCCCTTAAGGAATCTTCCTTGGGTTCTATGAAGGGAATTATTAAGTATGGCGACGAACCTTTAGTCTCAAGCGATTATGCAGGAACTAATGAGTCATCTATCGTAGATAGTGATCTTACAATGAGTATCGGTGACAATCTTGTTAAAGTCCTTGCTTGGTATGACAACGAGTGGGGTTACAGTCAGAGAGTTGTCGATTTAGCAGAGATTGTTGCAAAAAACTGGGAATAATTAAAAGTGTGAGAAAGGTTTAGAGTTCAATATTTTATTTTTCTTAGGGTTTGTAAATTCCACTGTTGCTTTACCTTGAGAGAAATACCCTATTTCTCTAATGTTTTTATCTATTTTTAAGCAATTCTTTGCCCATTTTTTGGGTAGTGAAAAGACTAGTTTGTAATCTTCGCCTCCATAGAAATAATATTTGTCCCATTCATCTCCTTGTGGCCAATCTTTATGCTTAGGTATTTTTTCGTAATCAATAATTGCTTTACAGTTACTTTCACTTGATAAATCTTTTAAGGCTTGAATTAAACCATCGCTGCTATCAGTGCATCCAATTTTTTTTATTTTTTTATTAGTACGCGTTTTAAGAAGTTTTTTGTGGAAATTAGGTTTAAGTCTTGGTCTCCAAAATTGTTGAAGTGATTCACTGATAAGTTTCTCTGTGAGAAAAATATCACTATCAAAATTGTTGTTACTTTTTATCATCAATCCTAGTTTGCTAAGACCATGAATCCCAGTTGTCAAAATGATATCACCTGGTTTACATGCATTCCTTCGAAATTTTAGTTCCCCTTGAACGCCTAAAGCTGCAATTGAGATCACTTTTTCTTTGCCTAATGAACAGTCCCCTCCAATAATTACACCACCGTAGTGATTTAATGCTTGATTTACCCCCGTATATAATTCTTCAATCCAACCCACTTTTGTTTTGGCTGGCATTATGAGACTAATAGTAATCCCAATAGTTTTTTTACTGCCACTTGATAATAAGTCTGATATATTACTTGCTACTGCTTTCCATCCAAGGTCTAGAGGGGATATTGTGTCTTCACTGAAATGTACATTTTCTACCAATGCATCGGTATTGACAATTATATGATTTTTTTCACTTTTTACGAAGCCGCAGTCGTCTGAAACTTGATTATTAGGCATAAATTTCGCAAGCCTTTTGATTAATTCTTTTTCTCCAACATCTTTTAATAATTTTTTATGCATTTGATTTGAGGTTTTCAATTCCCTCTAAAACATCAATGGATATTATCGTATCGTCTTTTGTTAATTCCTCTAATATTTCAAATCCTTCTACAACGTAACCAAATGCAGCATTCCTTCCATCAATTAAATTGCGGCCAGCTGGATTAAGTTCTGCCTCATATAAAAAAAAGAAAAATTGAGATGATCCATCATCTACTGCTCTATTTGAATGCGACCAGCCTAGTGTTCCAAGTGTTGCGAATGGTAACGTTGGTGTTTCTGTATATAAACCTAATTCTTCAAAAGTTTGATTATAAAAAGTCTCTTGATTATTAGGTATTCTTATTTCAAGAGGAACGTGTCGTTCTTCATTCGTATCAGGATCTACGTATCCGATTTCTTCGCCAATTGGATCCCCTGTTTGAAGAACAAAAAATTCTTCTGCCCTATTGATTGGTAAATTACTATAAAAGTTTTTTGAAGATAAGTCGATAAATGCCCCTGCAGTTAGTGGAGCATTAAAACCATCTATGATTGCTTCCATATCTCCTTTGGAAGTCTGTATCTTAACTTTTGCCCTGCCTAGTAATCTAGGAAGATTATCAAATTCACTAGGAATCGAATATGGAAATTTAGTCGGTAAAAAATATTCTTCTAGGCCGCCTATCTTATCTAAAGCTTCTTTTCTAGTTGCTATAAATGAATATTTGTCTTTTAATTTGGCACTGTTTTGAAGATTATCAAAATTTTCTTTTAGTTTTAAAAATGTTTGTTCAGCAGTTTTTTGTTTTTCAGGGGGTAATTGCTGTGTAATTCGACTTTGGTATTTTTTTAGTAAAGATTGACATTTTGTAACAGTTTTTGTAAGAGCTGGCCACCTTCCGCCTCTTATAAGGTTGCTTGTTTCTTCTAATTTATGTTGAATTTCTTGTAGTTCAATTTGCTTTACGGGGAGAGCGTTTCTAAGGATTGTATTAGGGTCTTTGACAGCGTTTCCATTAGGTAAATCAGCGAAAACTTGAATTGGATTGAATAAAAAAACTTGTATAAATATTATTATTAGAATAAAACAATGTTTGTTCTGATTTGATAAGAATTTTTGCATAGCACTCTTGCAGGTTTATGATCCTTGGGGATGTAATACAGGAATGATTTCCAGTAACGATTTTCGCACAGGTACCACCATTGAACTAGATGGACAAGTTTGGCGAGTTGTAGAATTTCTACATGTCAAGCCTGGTAAGGGTTCTGCTTTCGTGCGAACAAAATTAAAATCAGTTCAAAGCGGCAATGTAGTTGAAAAAACTTTTCGAGCCGGAGAATCAGTACAGCAGGCTATCCTTGAAAAGTCTAACCTGCAACATACTTATGTGGAGTCTGGGGATTATGTTTTTATGGATATGATAAGTTTTGAAGAAACCAGACTTTCTAAAGAGCAAATTGGTAAGGGTGCAAAGTATTTAAAAGAGGGAATGGAGGTTAATGTAATTTATTATAATGGTAAGGTTTTAGAAGTAGAACTTCCCATATCTATTACCCTAAAAGTGACAGAAACAGATCCAGGGGTTAAGGGTGATACAGCGAGTGGGGGCACAAAACCAGCTATTCTAGAAACAGGTGCTCAAGTTATGGTCCCTTTATTTATTTCGGTTGGAGAAATGATTAAGGTTGATACTCGTAACGATAGCTATCTTGGACGCGAAAACTAATGGTTATGAAATTAGATCATGATGACTTAAATCGCTTAATAGAAAAAATTTCTTTAAGCGATATTCAAGAATTCTCTCTAGAGGGAGAAGATTTTAAACTTGAAATAAAAAGGAATTTGTTTAACAACAATCAATCCACTAATAATAACTTAGCTACTCAAAATTCTTTAGAAAAGCAGCAAATTATTGCCACGCAAAATTCTCCCAGTGATAATATTGCACTTGCAAACACGGCTGAAACGGCTCAAGTCCCTCCCCCTGGACGCTCAGATCTTGTTGAAATCACCTCTCCTATGGTTGGCACCTTTTATAGGGCTTCAGCCCCTGGTGAGGAGCCATTCGTTGAATTAGGTACTAAGGTTAAGGTTGGTCAAACTATTTGTATCTTAGAAGCTATGAAATTAATGAATGAAATCGAATCAGAATTTAATGCTGAAATAGTGGAGATACTTGTTGAAAACGGAACTCCAGTGGAATTTGGACAAGTTTTAATGCGCGTTAAGCAGTCTTGAATTTTTAGTTAACTCAATAGCAGTTTTTATGGCTTCAATCATGCTTTGAGATTGAGCGATACCTTTCCCTGCAATATCAAAACCAGTTCCATGATCTGGAGATGTTCTTATAAACGGTAATCCTAAAGTTGTATTCACGGAGTAATTAAGAGCTATAACTTTCATAGGTATTAATCCTTGATCATGGTACATAGCAAGAATCCCGTCATGTTTTTCTGCTTCTTTTTCCCTCCAAGCTTTTGCAGATGAATTCCAACAAGTGTCAGGAGAAATTGGTCCAGATAATTTAATGTCTTTATTTTTTTCACTCCAAGTCATTATTGCATCATTTAGCCAATTTTTTTCTTCAATTCCTAATATCCCCTCTTCTCCCGCATGAGGATTCAACCCCGCTACTTTTAATGTGGGATGTTTCAAATAATTACTGCAAAACTCCGAAAGCAGATCTAGTTTTGAATGAATCAATTTTAAGGTTAGTTTTTTAGGCACTTCACAAAGAGCTATATGTGTTGTTGCTAATAAAGTATTGAATCTCCAACCAGTCATAGGTGACTTTGCTGTAAATAGCATCCCAACATTTTTGATTCCGCAAGATTCTGCTAATACTTCTGTTTGTCCAGAGAAGTTATGACCTGCTAATGACCATGACTTTTTGCATATAGGGCCTGTAACTAGTGCTGAACTAGGATGTTTTTTGACAATTTCAATTGCTTGTTTCAAGTAATGAAAACTTGCATTACCAAAACTTATTTTAGGATTATTAATTGCAAAAGGAATATTCAAATCGTGTATTTCATAATTATTTGGATCTACGATGTTTTCCACACCTAAAGATTTAAGATTTACGTATGTGTCCTGTAAGATTTTTTGTGATCCAACTATTAAGATATCAATATCTTGAGGGATCTTTTTAGAAGATAATGCTTTTAAAATTATTTCAGGGCCTATACCAGACTCATCTCCAACACTGATAACAATTTTACATTTATTATGTATTTTATTTTTTGTGGAATTCATAAATATAATTACGGCTTTTTTTAAAAGTACTGTAAAACTAACCAAATAAAAATTTAATTATTAGTTTTAAATATCAATAAGACAATTTTTTAACCCTACTTTATAATTTTTATAAAGAAGCTGATAGCCTAGTTTCTTGCATAATAGGTTATTAGAAACTCTTCTATTTTCTATCCAGAATGATTTAGCGATTGGAGATAAATCGTTTTTTGCCTCGTCAAATAAAATTGGTTTAGGCATTTGTAGGCCAAGTAAATCATAACAATATTGAATAACCTCTAACTGAGAACAAGGTTCATCATCAGCAATGTTAATTATGCGATAGAAATTTGAACTATTTTTTTTTTGTAGTAGATATATAATCGCATTTGTAATGTCATCAACATGTATTCTTGAAAATACCTGATTTTTTTTAGAGATAATTCTAAGTTTTTTATTTTTAATTGCTTCAAATGTCGATCTTCCTGGACCATAAATGCCTGGTAATCTAAAAATTTGTATTGGCAACTCTGAATCAATCCATTCTCTTTCACAATTTAATCGTTTTTGACTTCGTTTTTGAAAAGGATTAGGTTGATCTTTTTCTGAAACCCAGTTTCCAAACGTATTGCCGTAGACCCCAGTAGTCGATAAATATCCAACCCAATCTAGAGATAAACTTTGTAGTTTACTCTTCATGATTTTCAATACAGGATCTTTACCATCTTTCCCTGGAGGAATACAGCTTAAAATATGTGTTACGCCATCAAAAATGTCTTCATCAGGAATAATATTTGTCTCACTATTGAATACAAAACTATATGGATCATTTTTTTTAGATCTAGAACTTGTTAAAGCAGTGGATCCAAGTTGCCTAATTTTTTGAGCAAAAACATTTCCGCTAAAACCGCATCCAAATATTAAGAATTTTTTGTTAGATCTTATTGAACTTGCCAGATTCGTCATGCTATATTAAAGTAGTACATATGTATTATTAGAAATGAAGACATTAATTAATTCTGCATCAAAAATAGAGAGTTTTAGCTCAAGAAATCACACTTCTCATTTAAGGCAAAAGGTTAAAAGTTCAGAAACTTTAGTAGATGTTAAATTCTACCAAAAATTGTTTGTTATTCTTACAGTATTGTCTACATTTTTAATATTCCCTGAAGCCCCAAAAGAATTAGAAAGTACATGTCATAGTTATTATTCCAAGCATATATGCAATGTTTGGTAATTAAGCTGCTTTAAAATTCGTTTTGTTTTCTTTAGGATTATTATTTTTGTAATTTGGATTAGCCCATTGCAATAATCTTATTGCTAACCTTAAATCTCCTTCCAGCCATGCTCTAATAGCCATTGCTCTTCTGGGGTCATAGAATCTTTGCCTCCTATACCAATACATAGCATTTTCATCTGATTTATCTCCATTGCAAGATAGACATGCTGGAACACAATTTTCAGTTGTACTTAAACCACCTTGACTTCGTGGCAAAATATGATCAATAGATTCTGAAGGCTTTCCGCAATATATACAACTTTTTCCTGTAAATCGATGAATAGACTTTCGCCATTGTCTGAATCTAAATTTAGGACATAAATCCTCTAGAAATACAGCATCATCAGTATGCATGCAGTCAATTTGATTAAATAAATAATGACTTATATCTTTTAAAAGTCAACATCGATTTATTACTGTATATGCAATTTTGAGTCATAAATAATTAACTTAGGTATTTATATATACAAAATTTTTTATTTACTATTTTAGTTATAATAAATACTATTTATTATCAGAATTAGTAACTATATCTATCAATGACTTCTTCAGAATAATCTTCATTAGTTTCTTCTAATTCTCTTTCTAACTTTTGTCTTCTTTCTTTTTTTTCTTTTTCTTCTTGTTCTATTCTTTCTTCTTCTTTTTTTAAATCTCTTATTAGTTTCCTATTTGGATGAAGATTATCTAAGTATTGAACGCAATATTTAAATTTTTCTCTTTCTCTTATAACTGTTTCAGTAATTTGCGCTGCTGCATTTTTAGGTGAAACTTTAAAAAATCCTCCTTTTTGTTTTTTTATATATGAGTATGCTGCATCCCAGCTACTTTCATGGTCATTGCCCCCATCTCTCATCGTACAAAAAATTTCTGCTGCAAATGAACTAGCATTTACTTTTGATGGCGTAAAGGCTAAAGGAGTAAATATGCCTAAAGTTAATATTATTAGTTTTTTATGCTTGGATTTTTGCATTAAACTTTTTCTTCTATTTAAAAATATCTTTTATTGGGAATATGTCTATAGAAATTTAAGATTTTATTAATCCAAATAAATTCAAGCATTTTACAACCAAAGGAAGAATTAGAAGTACAGTAATCAACCTTACTGCGTGTAGAGTCGCTACGGCAGCTCCTACTCCATATTCTGATCCTACAAGACTCATACCGCTAATACCCCCTGGTGCGGCCCCTAGTATTGTTGTTATCACATCTATATTCAGTAATCTGCTTGTCCATAATCCAATTGCTAATCCTGTAATAACTAAAGTAAACGTTATTAAAATAGCTGGCCTCCATAAGCTTTGAAGATCAACTAGCGAGTCTTTAGTTAACGAAGTACCAATAACTGTACCAATTCCAATTTCTAATATTGTTCTTGTGCCAATTGGCCACTCTGCTATATCCACTTTGCCACTTATGCTAAGTATGCTCGCGCCTATTAAAGCACCAGCAAGTGGGGCTGCAGGAATACCAGTTTTTAAAGCTAAAGCCCCAAAAAGACCACCAGCTATTAGGTAATAAATTAGATTTATATTTGGCATGAAATTGTTTACATGTTTGAAAATAATATTAGAAAAGAAAATTTACTCTTGGGTTTGTGCTCAAAATATTTTTTAAATCCTCATAATCTTTTCTTGAGTTGACATAAAATTATATAAAGCATTATTTGTTATGGCTTCACAAATTTCTTCTAAAAGCAGAAAAATCTCATTAAGAAGAAATAATGTTTTCTTGAGGTAGGTCAACCACTTGAAAAGTTAGAATTTGCCTTCCTGATTGCTTTAATCAAAGGCGATGTAAAAATCCTTAATTTTGTGAAAAAAGATAGTTTAAGTTGGTGGCATATTTATAAATCAGTAACATAAATCAATTTATTTTAAATATTTCGAAGCCACCGCTAAAGCCTCTCCTGCTTGTTGAGCTGTAATTTTCTTTTGATCTAGTAGGGTATTACTAATAGCTGAAATTACAGAAATAATATCTCTATCATTAACATAACCTAAGTGTCCGACTCTAAATATTTCTCCTTTTAAATGGTCTTGTCCACCAGCTAATAATATATCAAATTTATTTTTTATTTTTTTTCTAAAATCTTCAGCATCAATATCATCTGTAGCTATAGCGGTGACGGCAGGACTTAAATGTTCTTCATCAGCAAATAGATTCAGATTAAGAGTTTTTGCAGCTTTACTAACTGCTAATTTATGTCTATTGTGTCTGGCAAAAATATTTTCTAATCCTTCTTCTCTCATCATTTTTAAAGATTGATCTAAAGCAAAAACCAAATTTACTGCAGGAGTATATGGATTACTGTTGCTTAAAAGACTTTTTCTGTAAGATTTTAAATTTAAATAAAATTTAGGTAAATTAGAATCTTCAGAAGCTTGCCATGCTTTTTCACTCATTGATATAAAGCTTAGTCCGGGCGGAATCATGTAACCTTTTTGCGATCCTGAAGCTACAATATCTAGTTTCCATTCATCTACTGGTACACTGCAAGCTCCAATACTTGTGACACAGTCAATAATTGATAAAGCTTTTTTGTGATTGCGAATATGTGTACTTATCATTTGCAGATCATTTATTACTCCGGTCGAGGTTTCTGAATGAGTTAGAATTACAGCTTTTATTTCCTTTTGCTTATCTTCTTCCAGTATCTTTTTAAAATCCTCTGGATTTAATGGCTTACCCCATTCAGCACCAATTTCAATTACTTCTAATCCAAATTCTTTGGCTACCTTGACCCATCTTTGTCCAAATTTGCCATTCTCCCCGCAAATAACTTTGTCTCCTTTGCTGAGGGAATTAATTATGCCAGCTTCCATGGCAGCAGTGCCACTCCCAGTGATTGTTAGTACATCATTGTTGGTTTGATGAAGCCATTTTAGATTTTCAGTAGTAATCTTAACAAGATCTTGAAAGTCTTTGCTTCTATGACCAATAGGGTGTTTTCCTAATGCTTGTAAAACTTTTTCTGGAACTGGTGTAGGACCAGGAATCATCAGAGATAATTTTTCTTGTATGGCCACTTTTTAATTAATAGGTCATTCTTAGATTAGTTGTCATTAACTATTTTTCAATTACTTGATTTGAAAAAAGGATTTTCTTTACCTTTATGGGTTGCAGGTGCTGCTAAATCAGCCTTTAAAATTTTATTAGGATCTTCATTTCAAAATTATGAATTAATTAAAATTCCTAATGAAAACAGACAGGTAAAAATTGAAGTAGATTCTGCTGCTTTCATTCAAGGTAATTCGCATGCAATGGGAATTACTTATGCGAAGTCTGATTTAGCTCTTGATTTAACTCAAAATTTGGAAATATGGACAATAGCTTCTCTAGAAAAAAGTTTAATCAAAAATATTACACAAAAAAATCAAATAAATATTATTGCAGGTTATGGAGTTGGTATTGATCAAAAGACCTCCGAGATATGTATTTCTCTTTTTGCAAAAGAAGTTTTATATGAAAATTTATTAGATATGATTCCAGATGGCTTTAAATTGAATATTGAAATTATTTTCCCAAATGGAAAATTTTTGGCTGAGAGAACTAGTAATAAATCATTTGGGATTGTTGAAGGATTATCAATTATTGGAACTAGTGCTGATACTTTTTCAAGTGCATCTCCTGACCAATTAAAAAATGCAAAGGAGCAGCTTGAGCATGTAATTGAAAATAATTTTAAGGGAAAACTAATTTTTGTTATTGGAGAAAACGGATTAGATTTGGCAAAAAGTTGTAATATAAAATTTCCTATTATTAAAGTCGGAAATTGGATCGGCCCATTATTAGTTGATGCTGCAATTAAAAATGTTAAAACTGTTATTCTGTTTGGTTATCATGGCAAATTAATTAAATTAGCTGGCGGTATTTTTCATACTCATAATCATATAGCTGATGGGAGAATTGAAATTCTTGTTTATTTAGCTGTAAAAGAAAAAATTCCAATTGAAGTAATTATGAAATTATCTAGTTTAAATACTATTGAGGAATGTTTCTTATTGCTTGAAGAATTTAGTAAATCTAAAGCTGATAAATTGTGGAATAAATTATCAAATTATGTTGAGGAGCGCTCTTTTGAATATGTTAATAAATATTTAAAGACAGATATGCAAATTGCTGCAGTTATTTTTGATAGGCAAAGAAAAATAAGGTGGTCTGGCTGTAATGGCAAAGACTATATTTCTTCTTTTGTATGCGATTAATATTTGATTATGCTTTTGCAATATTTTGAGCTAACTTTTATACATGAGGCAAAAATTATTAAAAAAGGAAAGGGATCCCTCAATATTAATATTGGATTTTGGATCTCAATATTCTGAATTAATTGCTAGGAGAGTAAGAGAAATTAACGTTTTTTCTCTTGTAGTGAGTAATCGCATTTCAATTGAGGATATTCAAAAAATTAATCCAAAAGGGATAATTTTAAGTGGAGGACCAAAATCGGTCTATGAACAATATGCACCTACCTGTGATGAAGAAATTTTTAGTTTAGGAATTCCTGTTCTTGGTATTTGCTATGGCATGCAATTAATGGTTAAAGAACTTGGAGGTTCAGTCACTCCAGCTATCAAGAAAGCAGAATATGGTAGAGCCCCTATAAATATTGATTTAAATATAGATTTGCTTTCTGATGTAGAGGATAAATCGATAATGTGGATGAGTCATGGTGATTCAATTAATAGCTTGCCTAATGGATTTAATAAAATTGCGCATACTGAGAATACAATGCATGCGGCAATTGCAAATAATGAAAAGAAATTATTTGGAGTTCAATTTCATCCTGAAGTTATTCATTCAGAGTTTGGAATGAATGTAATTAAAAATTTTGTTTATTCAATTTCTAATTGTGCACCTGATTGGACTACTCAAACCTTTTTAGAAGAGACAATTCCTAGAATTAAGGAACAAGTTGGCAACAAGAAAGTATTACTTGCTTTATCCGGCGGTGTTGATTCATCAACTTTGGCTTTTCTTCTTAATAAAGCAATTGGCAAACAACTTACATGTATGTTTATAGATCAAGGTTTCATGAGAAAAGGTGAACCTGAATTTTTAATGGATTTTTTTGATAAGAAATTTCATATTAAGGTTGAATATATTAATGCAAGAGAAAGATTTATTAAAAAATTAAAGGGAGTTTCTGATCCAGAAAAAAAACGAAAAATTATAGGTGGAGAATTTATAAGAGTTTTTGAAGAGGAAAGTAATAGATTGGGTCCATTTCAGTACTTAGCACAAGGTACCCTTTATCCTGATGTTATTGAAAGTGCTGGTACCAATGTTGATCCTAAAACAGGGGAGAGGATAGCTGTCAAAATAAAAAGCCATCACAATGTAGGAGGATTGCCTAAAGATTTACAATTTAAATTAGTTGAACCATTAAGAAAACTTTTTAAAGACGAAGTTAGAAAACTAGGTGGGGCTTTAGGATTGCCTGATGAAATCATAAAAAGGCATCCATTTCCAGGCCCAGGATTAGCGATAAGAATTTTGGGTGAAGTAACTGATGAAAAATTAAATTGTCTAAGAGATGCTGATTGGATAGTTAGAGATGAAATAAAAAAAGCTGGTCTTTATAATAATATTTGGCAAGCCTTCGCAGTATTGTTACCGGTCAGAACTGTAGGAGTTATGGGAGATAAAAGAACGTATGCTTGGCCAGTAGTTTTAAGATGCGTGTCAAGTGAAGATGGGATGACAGCGGATTGGTCAAAAATTCCTTTTGAAATTTTAGAAAGAATATCTAATAGAATCGTCAATGAAGTAGTTCAAGTAAATAGAGTTGTTTATGATATTACTAGTAAGCCTCCCGGAACAATTGAGTGGGAGTGAAAATTGGGGTATAAACCTAGTTATAGTCTTAAAAAATGAGTTTCACGTGGGTTTCACGTAGAATATTTTAAACCTATTTGTAGGGAGTTTCGATGGCTGTGTTTCACGTGGCTTTCACGTGATGCTAAAAGTACGTCTCTACAGAGAAATCGAAGATAAATATTTTTCTCTACAGTTCGTAATCCTAAGTTCTATGTTTGTGCTATTTTTTAAAAAAAACTTTATGGGAAATGTTAGTGAAAATATTGTTAATCCTAAAAAATGGCTTCTTGAAAAGTTTTCCATACAAGAGGATAGGCTTCAATTAAGTGATAAAGATTTAAAAGCGTCTCATAAATATGGAGAGGTCTTGGAAAACAATATTGAAGAATGGTTTGATTTTACCTTTAGTCATATCGTCACAAGGGATGAGATCAGAATTCTTTTTGAGAACTTTCAAAAAAGATTTGAGAGTCTAATAGTTGAAAAAATAAATTCTCCAAAAGAAAGCATCTTTACTTCTGGTTTAACTCCAGATTTATCTGCGGCAAATACTTTTACCAGGTCTTTAAGTACTACTTTAGGAAGTGTTTTTGAAGATATTGCATGTTTAAGTTCAAAAGTAATTTCACCAGAAAAAAGTTTTGGTAAAGTCAAAATTAAAGGAGTTGATCTTCTAATAGTCGATTCATCTAATCTTGAGATAATTTTTACTCAACTAAAGACAGCTAAAGGCACCTTAACAGGTAGTCAGGGCCCAAGATCTATAAAGGAATTGAGCGTATTTAGAAAGGGTGTTTTTGCCGCTGCATTAGATCTTGGAGATTGGACTTTTAATTCTAATCAAATCAAAAGAATTGCAGGTCAAGAGTTTTGGGAATTAGCTGGTATTAATGAATATGAATTTATTTTTGAGGAAGCTGTAAGAATGTTTGAAAATCTCGAGGATCTTTTTAGGAGTTTTATATCATCTTCAAAATTGTGAAATATATTCCCTAATTTTTTTGTATTTTTAACTATTATGCAGCTATGAAATGCTTGTCTTTTTTTAGTGGATGTTTAGGGTTAGATACTGGATTAAAAATGGCCGGTATCGAACATCTATTATTTTGTGAAATAGATAAATACGCTAGTAGCACGATCAAATTAAATAATCCAAATGTTCCATTAATAGATGATATTTTAAATTTTGATGCAGCAGAAATTAGAAAAATTGCAGGTCTTTCCTTTGAAGAAAATATTGATTTAATTGTCGGAGGCCCTCCTTGCCAGGCATTTTCAACAGCAGGTAAAAGAGCCAGTTTTCAGGATCCCAGAGGAAATGTATTTTTGCATTTTATTGATGTTATCTCTCAAATTAAACCAAGATATTTTGTTATTGAGAATGTAAGAGGACTATTATCTGCTGCTCTTAAGCATAGACCTCATTCTGAAAGAGGCTTCGAAAAACCTCCATTGGCACTTGACGAGATGCCAGGAGGTGCATTAGCGGAAATTTTAAAGGTTTTATCTTCTGAGGGATATAAAATTTCTTTTAACTTATACAATACTGCTAATTTTGGAGTGCCTCAAAAGAGAGAGAGAGTAATAATTATTGGAACCTTAAATGATAAAAAAGTTCCACATCTTATCCCAACTAATTCAGAAAAAAAAGATTATGAATTACCGCCCTGGAGAACTTTTAGAGATGTGGCACAAAATTTAGAAGAAAAAGATGCTGAATTTATAAATTTCTCAAAAAATCGAGTCAAATTTTATGAATTTCTAAAAGAGGGTGAATATTGGCGAGATTTGCCAGATGAAATAAAAATACAAGCTATGGGGAAAAGCTTATATTCTGGTGGTGGAAAAACAGGTTTTTATAGACGAATTTATTGGGATAAACCAACTCCTACATTAGTGACTCATCCAGCAATGCCAGCTACTGATTTATGCCATCCAGAGATAATTCGCCCTTTATCAGTACAAGAGTACAAAAGGGTTCAACAATTTCCTGATGACTTTCTTTTATTTGGAAATACTTTGCAAAAATATAAACAGTTGGGCAATGCTGTTCCAGTTGGTTTTGGTAAGTTAATTGGAGAACATATAATCAATCATTCGCTAGGTAATGAACTTAAGTCAAATAAATATATAAATTTTCCATATTCAAGGTATAAAAACACCTCAGATGAGAATTGGAATAATGTTGTTAGTTCGCAATTATCTTTAAAAATTTAAAATTATTTTTAGAAGGGATTGAATTTTAATTTGTCTTAGTTTCACGTGGGTTTCACGTGAGAAAACATATGTTATAATACGTTCAAATACATTGCTACGACAGTGTTTTTATTTACAACTTTTGCAAGTACTATTGAGTGGGAATAAACTTCCTTTTAGGCCCTCTGTATAGACGTGTTAATATAAAATATAGATTTTTTTATTGAGTGAATTTTAAGAATATTTTTTCGAATAAATTCCAACTGTCTAGAGATATAGGCATTGATTTAGGTACTGCCAATACTCTTATTCATGTATCTGGTAAAGGTGTAGTTCTGGAACAACCCTCAGTTGTTGCTATGGATGTAGAAAACGGAGTTCCTATAGCGGTTGGTGAAGAAGCAAAATTAATGCTAGGAAGAACGCCAGGTAATATTAGAGCCGTAAGGCCACTAAGAGATGGAGTTATTGCCGATTTTGATGCGGCAGAACAAATGCTAAAAACTTTTATTCAAAATTGTAATGAGGGCAGAGGAATATTAGCGCCAAGAATAGTGATTGGTATTCCAAGTGGAGTTACAAGCGTAGAAAGAAGAGCCGTTAGAGAAGCAGGATTAGCTGGAGCAAGAGAAGTTTATTTAGTAGATGAACCTGTAGCTGCAGCTATCGGTGCATCATTACCAGTAACAGATCCAATTGGAACTATGATTGTCGATATAGGAGGAGGTACAACTGAAGTCGCGGTGTTAAGCCTTGGAGGAACTGTTTTAAGTGAATCTCTTCGAATAGCTGGAGACGAAATAAATGAATCGATCGTTGCTTATCTTAAAAAAGCTCATAATTTGGTTGTTGGAGAGAGAACCGCAGAAAAAATTAAAATCAAAATAGGCTCTGCTTTCCCTAATGATAATTTCGACCAGACTTCTTATGAAGTTAGAGGCTTGCACCTTTTATCCGGTCTTCCTAGGTCAATAACCCTAACATCAGGAGAGATAAGGGAGGCTATGGCTGATCCACTTAGTAAAATTGTTGAAGCTATAAAAAGAACATTAGAACGTACTCCTCCAGAGTTAGCTGCAGATATTGTTGAGAGGGGCATTATGCTCGCAGGAGGTGGAGCTTTAGTAAGAGGGATGAATGATCTAGTAACTAAGGAGACTGGAATTTTTACTCACGTAGCGGAAGATCCTTTGCTTTGCGTTGTTAATGGCTGTGGTGAAATATTAGATGATTTTAGAAAGCTTAAAAGAGTTCTTGATACTGTTGATTTAGGAAATGATTCAATCAGAACTTAATTATTCATTTGCTATATTTTCTTAACTCTATATTTTCAAAATAAAAACCTATTAGTTTTTTAAAATATTGCCTTTTGTATTTATTTTTTTAAAATATTAAAAGATAAATGCAAAATTTTTCAATTAACTAAATAGATAATTTTAGATATTTTTATAGCAATGACTGATTTAATTAAACTCAGTAGATCAACAGTAGAGAAATATATCAATTGTCCTAGATGTTGTGTATTAGATAAAAAGTATAAAATTAAACCTCCCTCACTTCCTTTTACTTTGAATATTGCGGTAGATAATTTATGTAAAAATGAATTTGATTATTATCGAGAAATTCAAGAACCTCATCCTTTATTTATTGAAAACAAAATTGATGCAATACCTTTTAAACATAAAGATATTGATTTATGGAGAAGTAATTTTAAAGGTATAAGATATAAATCTATTGAGCACAAATTCGATTTTGGAGGAGCCGTTGATGATGTTTGGCAAAAAAAGAATGGTGAATTGATTATTGCAGATGTAAAAGCAACCTCAAGAAATAACTTTGATTGGAATGAAACTTTTAATAAATATGATTATGCAAAAGCATATAAGAGGCAATTAGAAATGTATCAGTGGTTATTTAGAAAAAATGGTTTTAAGGTTGCAGATGAAGCTTATCTTGTTTACTTTAATGGAAAAAAAAATGAACGTTTTTTTAATAATAAACTGCATTTTGATACTCATTTTATTAAGTTAAATTGCTCTGCATCTTGGGTCGAAGGGAAAGTTATTGAAACTGTTAGACTACTACAATCAAACCAATTTCCTAAACCTTCAACTAATTGTGAATATTGTAATTATTTAAAAAAACGTTGGCAGTTGCAGAACAATTAAATTTCAAAGAAAAAAATGAATAATATTTTTCTTTAAATATCTAAAAATAATTTATAAAATATAATCTTAAGTAGAGATTTAATTAAAATTTGTTTAGTAAAAAAAACACAAAAAATAAAATTAGAAATCATCTGCGGAAAGATGTAATAAAAATAGATAGAAAAACTGTTTTTATTAATCCATTTTTATATGGGAGAAGATTTGATAAAAATACGCATATTTGGTTAAGAGAGCTAGGACAAATTTCTTTAAAAAAAATATCTTCTAATAGAAATAGATTTTTTCCTGAATTAGATTGGAATGATCTTAGCGAAGAAGAAAAACTTATAAAAGATGCAACTGTAGAAATGTTTATAAAAACTCTGGAACTAATAAATGTATTTCATCCCCAACTTAATTCTGAGCAACTACTAGAAGTTGAGAGAAAGATGTTAATTCAAAAAAAAATATCTTTTGAAAAGTGGGTTAAAAAATCTTTTGCTAAAAAGGCTAGAAAAGAACTGAATGAGAAAAGAAAATTTGAAAGAAATAAATTGATCAGAAGTTGGAAAGAATGGTTAAGTCTTGAAAATACTCAACAAGCTTTTTTCCCAATAATAGTAGTCATTTTTATCTCTTCATTTTTAGGTTGGTCATTCGGAATATCTAAAAACAGCTGTAATCCTTATTTCGAGGAAAATTTACATCAGTCAATTTAAGTTATTTATTAAATAGAATATTTATTGATCATTTCAAATTCTTTTGATAAGTTTTAATTTTTTTTCTAGAATGTTATTAAGAATTCTCAATAACAAATTATTATAATTTAATGACTTATAACCAAGAAAAAGATCCTATTCAAAATACTGAATTTGATCACAATAAGGATCTCAATAAGTATGAATTATTAGTTGATCGACTTGTAAGAATTAAAGAAACGATAATGTCTTTAGAAAAAAAGTTTTTACTTAAATAAAAATTTAATTTGGAAAAGCATAATTTTAAGAAAGAAGATTTTTCATTAAATAGACAACCTCTTGTTATTTATTTATTAACTTCTTTTACTTTTCTATTGATATTAATTAGATTAATTTTTTTGCAGCTCGTCAATTATGAAAATTATAAAAACATGTCGGATGAAAATAGAATCAGGTTAATTGCATCTCAACCAATAAGAGGTTTGATAACTGATAAGAATGGATTTATTTTGGCAGATAGTAAAATTAAGTATTCTCTAATAATAAAACCTCAATACGTTACTGAACTAGATTGGGAGAATTATAAATCCAAGCTTTCTATTTTATTAGATACTCGATCTGAGTTGCTACAAAAAAGATATATTGATGGTTTGAAATATAATGACCTTTCAATAACTTTATTAGATAATTTAACAGTTGATCAAATTATAAAATTCAAAGAAAATGAAAAACTATTAAATGGAATTGAAATTTCAAACAGAGTTATTAGAAATTATCCTTATAAGACATTAGCTTCTCATGTTATCGGATATACGCAGCCTATTACTGATTCAGAGTTTAGGATTTTATCTAAAAAAGGTTATAAATTAAATGATGTAATTGGAAGAACAGGAATAGAATTTGCTTACGAAGATGATATAAGAGGGGACTGGGGCGGAGAAATGGTTGAGGTGAATTCCGCAGGAACATTTCAGCAATCTTTAGGTATTAAACCTGCAAAAAAAGGAAAGGATATTCAGTTGACACTTGATTTGAATTTGCAATTAGTTGCAGAAAAAGTTCTTAAGGACAAAAAAGGTGGAGCCATAATAGTTATGGATCCTCGAGATGGCGCAATAAGAGCTATGGCTAGCAAACCTACATTTGATTTGAATTTTTTTTCAAAAGATTTTAAGCCTCAAAAAGAATATGATGCACTATTTAATTCGTCAAAACAACCTCTATTTAATCGAGCTTTAAATGCCTATGATCCAGGAAGTGTGTGGAAAATTGTAACTGCTTTAGCTGGTTTAGAAAGTGGAAAATTCCCTTCCGATACTGTATTAGAAACTAAGCGATGCATAACCTATGGTAGTCAATGTTTTAGAGAGCATAATGATTTAGGTTTTGGTTATATTGGTTATGAAGATGCCTTGAGAGTGTCTAGTAATACTTTTTTTTATCAGATTGGTCATGCTGTAGGTGTTGATAAAATTTATGATATTTCAAAGAAGCTTGGTTTTGCTTCATTATCTGGAATTGAAATAAGTGAACAAGAGAATGTGGGCTTGGTAGCAAGTAGTAAATGGGCTAAAGAAGGAAGAGGATGGGGTAAAGCAGGTAGAACTCCTTGGGTCCCAGAAGATATTGCAAGTATGTCTATTGGTCAATTTGTTGTTCAAGTTACTCCTATACAGATTGCGCGAGCTTATGCTGCCATTGCAAACGGTGGCTATTTAGTTACTCCTCATTTATCTAAATTTGATAAACAATTTATATTAAATAAAAAGCCAATTAAAATTGATATTGATGAAGAAAATATTCAGGTGATCAAGAGCGGTTTAAGGAAAGTCGTTGAATCTGGCACTGGAGTATCTATTAATTATGGAGTGTCAAATTTGCCTCCTGTTTCTGGCAAAACAGGAACTGCTGAAGATGGAGAAGGCGGCTTAGACCATGCTTGGTTTGTTTGTTTTACTCCTTCAGATAAAAGTGAGTTATTAATAGTTGCTTTTGCACAAAATACTCCAGGAGGTGGTTCTGTACATGCTCTTCCAATGGCAAGGGAAATACTAAAAGTCTGGAATGAGAATAATTGATTTAGACTTTTAAATACGCGAAATTGTTATGTTTTTAATTTTTTCATTTGTGATAGTCTTTGAATTATATCTTCAATAGTTTTGCTATCAATTGGTTTACTAAATGAGGAAAAAAGTTGTCTTCCTAAGACTTGACTTCCTAAATGCACTAATTGAATTCGTAATGAAGTCAGTAGTTCTAAACCTACTCCTCCAGAAAATGTAGCAATTGCAATTGGTTGACCATTAAATAAATTTCTAAAATCATCTCCTGATATGGATAACCATGCTATGAAATTTGTGAGAATTGGAGGAATTGATCCATTGTATTCAGGCGCACAAATTATCCACTTTTCTGTAGCAAAAAGCTTTTCTTTTATTTCTAATATTTTTACTGGAATATTTTCGTTATTATGAATTCTAGGATTAAATAATGGAATATCTAAAGTTGTAAGATCTAAGATTTCGGAACTTATTTTCATTTCATTGCTTTTTTCAAGAAATTTTTGTGAAAGTTCTAGGTTTTTCCCGCAACTTGCCGAAATGATTATTATTTCTTTTGAATCATTCATAAATTAAAAAAGTAGCTTAATAGTTGGCTCCACTCTTGCGGTGATGAACAGCCGTTAGACTATCTGATTTTAGTATATTGCCATGGAGAACCTCCGCATAGATTACCCAATGATCTCCACATTCCATTCTTTCTTTTACTAAAACATCTAACCATGCTAAAGACTCAGGAATAATTATTTGATTATTAGGAGTTAATTCAATCTTCAATCCTTCAAATCGGTCTTCCCCCGGAGCGAAAGATTTTGTGAATCTTTTTAAAGGTTCCTTGAAATTTTTTTCGCTAAGAATATTTAAAGCGAAAGAGTCACCTATTTGTAGCAGAGACTCTACTGATCTATCTTTTGCGACTGCAATACTTAATCCAGGGGGAGAAAAACTTGCTTGACTAACCCACGATGCCAGCATGGCTCCTTTCACATTATTCTCGTCTTTGCCTTTAGAGGCAGTTAGAACGCAAAGTGAACCGATTACTCTTCCTAAAGCTTGAAGTGTTGGATTAGTTTTACTAGTAATCATTCCAGTATCTGATTTTCTGATTTTCTGTTTTGCGTTTTTTAATATATTTCTCCCAAAATGAGTACCAATTTCTTCCAGTTCCTTGATTTTGGGTTTATTAGGACTAAATTTAATTCTTATTGGCTCAAAACTAAATTTGAAACCACCATCTTTTAATTTTGATTCAAGTAAATCTATTGCCTCCCCACTCCATCCAAAACTTCCAAAAATACCGACAGGCTTATCTCTATTACCCTCAGACAACAAAGTACCAAGGGCACTTACTATTGGAGTGGGGGCATGGCCCCCTAATGTGGGAGATCCAATTAAATACCCATCAGCATTTTGAATTGATTTTATTAGTTCATCATTAGAAGTAAATTCGCAATTAATACTTTTAACCTCAACAGAAGTTCTAGTGATACCTTTAGCTAATGCATCTCCTATTGAAGCTGTGTTGCCATATGCACTAGCGTAAATCAGGGTAATTTTAGGATTATTTGTTGAAAGATTTTCTCCCCATCTAATGTAGTCATTTAAAAAGCTTTTTAAGCTATATTCAATAGCTGGTCCATGAAGTGGAGCAATAGTTTTAATATCTAATTCAGCAATTCTTTCTGCTATGGTTACGATTTGATTAGACATTGGTGCCATTAGGCAATCATAAAAGTGCTTTCTATTAACTTCTGTACTTATTCGATTTGTTTCAGACCAAGATTCAGAGGCAATGTGTGCAGAGAACATTTTTTCACTTAAAAGTATTTCTTGATTTCTTTCATAAACTATTAGACCTCCAGGCCATCGCGCTGTTGGAACAGGAATTAACTCTAGTGAAATATTTTCTAATTCTAAAATAAGTTCTTTTTTAATTATGTTTATTTTAGGTAATTCAACCTCGACAAATTTTTCTAAGTTTGGGTTCTTTTGATTCCAAAGTTCGGTAATAAGTTTAAATCCTGGATTAGAGCATGTAATAGTTAAGTTTTTGAATGTAGTATTTATATTTTTTATAGTTTCTATGATTTGGGGATTTATATGACCAGTAATGAGATTTATTTTATTTAATTGAAATTGATCAACAAATATAGAGATTATTTTTTTGAATAAATTTAAATAGTTTTTTTCAGGTGGATGAATAATAAAAAGCTCTTTATTACTTCTAATTAAAAAAGTGTTCAAGGAAGTTCCCTGTTCAAGATTAAACTCAAGTTCAAATCTTTCTTTATTGTGATCTAGAAATCTGATGCAAGTAAAATTTTCAGTAATTTCAAATTTTGATAAGTTCTTATCTTCAAATACTGAGCTGTTATTGATTTCTAACATTTTAAAAAAAGTAATTTTCTAATAGTGATTTCCAACTTTTCTGTGATGAACAGCTGTTTTAGAGGACAAATCTGAAACTTTACCATTCGCAACGATACCGTAAATAATCCAATGATCGGGAGTCTCTAATCTCGAACTTACTTTACAATCTAAAAATGCGAGAGAATCAGAAAGAACCGGCCCACCTTCTGCAATGTTGCTAATTATATCTACATCAGCAAATCTATCTGCTCCAGGCGCGAATCTCTTTAAAAAATGTCTAAACATTTTTTGGTAGTTGTCTTCTCGCAATATATTAACAACAAAACCTTCGCCAACTTGCATGTAAGATTCAATAGCTCTATCTTTTGCTACTGCAACTGTAATGCCCGGTGGAGAAAAACTTGCTTGACTAATCCAACTTGCGACCATTGCACTTTGTCTAAAAGTTGAACCCGTGCCTTGGCTAGCTGTAACTACGTATAATCCTCCACTTAATCTACCTAAAGCTTTATCTAAATTGGAATCAAGGCTCTTCATAGAGGCAATATTCTTCTTTTTATTGATCAGTTGCCCTAAGTCAGTTCCAGCTTCTTCAAATTGTTGATAAATAATTGGATCAGGTATATTTTTAACTCTTAAAGGGGAAAAAGCTTCTTTTTGGCCTAGCTCTCTTAACTTATTAGCTAAAGAATCTATTGGCTCATCATTCCCTCCAAATGAATCATAAACAGCTGTAAATTGTTTAGGTTTTAATGCTGCAAACAGAGTGCCAAGAGATTCTTTTAATTCATTATCTGAATTAACTGGCCATGTTGGGATAACTACAGCTTTAGATGCAGAGATCAAGCCTGTTAATTCCTGAGAATCGGAAGATCTTATATCAATTAATTGCACTTGAGCATCTGCTTTGCTGATGCCATGAGATATAGCTTGACTTAGTCGATCACAATATCCATAATCGCTTATGTAGCATACAGATACAAATTCGCTTCCTTTACTTTTATTACTGCTCCATTCGATATACTTTTCTTTCCAAAATTTAACTTGATTTTTAAGTAAAGGCCCATGACCAACGGCTATTGCTTTTAGTTCAGGTAGTTTATCTATTCTTTTAATTGCTTGTAGAACGCTTCTTGCGTTTGGGCCCATTAGGCAGTCGTAATAAAAACGAAAATCATCATATATTTCTTTTTGATCAGTGTCAAAAAATTCTTCGGAGCAATAATGTAGTCCAAATGCATCGCATGTGTAAAGAATATTAGTGCTGTGATCGTATGAGAAAATTGTATCTGGCCAATGTAAATTAGGTGCGCTTATGAATTCAATATTATGTTCTAATCCGCTATTTGTATTAGTTCCAAGATTTAAAAACTCTCCACTCTTAACTTCTAGGCGCTCGAAGGGAAGATGTATTTGATCCTCAATGAATTTAAGCGCTAATTTTGATCCTACTATAGTGATATTTGGATTGAGTTCTATTAGTTTGCTTATTAAACCAGAGTGATCAGGTTCTGTATGGCTTGTAATTAGATAATCAATTTCTTGAGGTTTAACTTGCTTAAATAATTCTTCAAGCCATAATTTTTCGAACTTCGCATGGCTTGTATCAATAATTGCTAGTTTTTGCCCTTGAATAATAAAACTATTGTAAGTAGTGCCGTTTCTTAATCCAAATTCGATATCAAATCTACTGCGATCCCAATCTAAAGATCTTATGGCACAAGAATCCTCAGCAAAATGTTGAGATTGAACTGACAACCTGTTATTGTTTTGTGCCAAATTTGAGTTACTTGTCTGGACAGAGGCTATCATAGAATAATTCGCTTTATAAATTAACGTTAGTTATATAGAATATAAATTCGCGTGATTACTTTTGTGAAATAACCGAAATTACGCTCTTTTTTAATTTTTGCTCTTTTTATTCTGGATAAATGACATCTCAACTAATTAAAAAAATAATTACTGGAGATGAGATAAGAAATGCATTTTTAAACTTTTATAATGAGAAATCTCATAAAATCATTCCAAGTGCATCTTTAATTCCAGATGACCCTACGGTTATGCTCACAATTGCTGGAATGCTACCTTTTAAACCAGTTTTTTTAGGTTTGAAAGAAAGACCATCAAAAAGGGCCACTTCTAGTCAAAAGTGTATAAGAACTAACGATATAGAAAATGTAGGTGTTACAGCTAGACACCATACTTTTTTTGAGATGCTAGGTAATTTTTCTTTTGGAGACTATTTTAAAGAAGAAGCAATTCAGTGGGCCTGGGAATTAGTTACTAATATTTACCGACTTTCTGCTGAAAATATAATTGTGAGTGTCTTTAGAGAAGATGAAGAGTCGGCAAAGATTTGGAGAGAAGAAATTGGTATTCATCCAGATAGGATAATTAAACTTGGTGAAAAAGATAATTTTTGGTCTTCAGGGAAAACAGGTCCATGTGGTCCGTGTTCTGAACTTTATTACGATTTCAATCCTGAAAAAGGCCTTCAAAATATTGATTTAGAAGATGGAGATCGTTTTATAGAATTTTATAATCTTGTATTTATGCAATACAATCGTGATTCTTATGGGAAATTGACCGATTTAAAATTTAAAAATATTGATACAGGAATGGGCCTTGAGAGAATGGCACAAATATTGCAAAAGAAAAAAAATAATTATGAGACGGATTTAATTTTTCCTATCATTCAAAAGGCTTCTGAGATTGCAAATATTGACTATTTTTCTTCAGATGAAAGAACCAAAATTTCTTTAAAAATTATTGGAGATCATACAAGAGCAGTTATTCACTTAATTTCTGACGGAGTAGTAGCAAGCAATCTTGGAAGAGGATACATATTAAGAAGACTTATTAGAAGAATGGTCAGACATGGGAGATTATTAGGGATAAAAAATGAATTTTTGTCCAAAATTGCTACCGTTGGGATACATTTAATGCAAAAGAATTATCCAGATTTAAAAAATAATATTGATTTAATATTGAGTGAGATAAATATTGAAGAAGTAAGGTTTAGAGAAACTCTATATAGAGGAGAGAAATTATTAGATGAAATAATCTCTTCAGGGCAGAAATTAATTAGTGGCTTTAAAGCTTTTGAACTTTATGATACTTATGGATTTCCCTTAGAACTAACAGTGGAAATTGCTCAAGAAAATAGTATTGGTGTAGATGTTAAAGGTTTTGAGAAGGAAATGGATGCACAAAAAGAGAGAGCTAAAGCTGCTACAAGTAATGTTGATTTGACATTAGAGGGATCATTAGAACGTGAAATAGACTTATTTGATAAAACTGTTTTCACTGGTTATGATTCTCTTTTATCCGAAGCAGAAATAAAGGGTGTATTTCTGGATTCAACCTTAGTTAAGCAAGCAAGTGAAGGTCAGAAAGTTTTAATTGTTCTTGATCAGACATCTTTTTATGGAGAATCTGGTGGTCAAGTTGGTGATATTGGAACAATATTCTCAAAAGACCTAGAGGTCTTTGTTGATAAAGTCGTTCGAAAGAAAAATGTTTTCCTACATTATGGATTAGTCAAAAAAGGACTATTGACTATTGGACAAAAAATTAAGACTAAGGTTAACTCAGTCAATAGAGCTAAGGCTGCTGCTAATCATACCGCTACCCATTTGTTGCAATCTGCTCTCAAAACAGTTGTCAATCAAAGTGTTGGACAAAAAGGTTCATTAGTCGCGTTTAATAAATTACGATTTGATTTCAATTCCTCTCATCCTATTTCTAAAGATCAACTTTCTAAGGTTGAGACTCTCGTCAATTCTTGGATTATGGAAAATCATTCTCTTAACATTAAAACTATGCCTAAGAGTAAGGCTCTCGAAAAAGGGGCAGTGGCAATGTTTGGCGAGAAATATGATGATACAGTAAGGGTTGTAGACGTGCCAGGAGTGTCGATGGAACTCTGTGGTGGAACACATGTTAAAACCACATCTGAATTAGGTTGTTTCAAAATAATTAGTGAAGAAGGAATTTCCGCAGGAGTAAGAAGAATCGAAGCATTATCTGGGCAGTCAGCTTTCGACTATTTTAGTGATAGAAATTCTTTAGTAAATCAACTAAGTGATTTGTTAAAAGCAAATCCTAACCAACTCTTTGATAGGGTTAATAATTTGCAATCAGAGCTCGTCAATAAGAATAAAGAGATACAACAAATGAAAGATGAAATCGCATATTTTAAATATTCTTCTCTAATTTCCTCTGCAGAGGAAATAAATTCTTTTGCAATATTAGTAAGTCAGATTGATGGCTTAGACGGAAATTCTCTGCAATCTGCAGCACTAAATTTAACTACTCAGTTAGGTGATAAAGCGCTAGTTATTCTTGGAGGGATACCAAATCCAGAAAATAAAAAGTTGTTATTTGTAGTATCTCTTGGAGATGCTGTAGTAAAAATCGGATTTCATGCAGGGAAATTAATTAATAAAATTGCAAGTATTTGTTCTGGAGGGGGAGGGGGAAAACCTAATTTTGCGCAAGCAGGTGCTAAAGATATTGACAAATTAAATGTTGCTTTAGATTATGCAAAAAATCATTTAAAACAAAATTTATAAAGTTATTCTGATAAATAACTACTGTTTCTTAGACTGATCTCGATTTGGTCAATTAATTTTCTTGCTTCCTCAATAGTTAACTGCTTTTGATCAATTGCTGATTCAGTATTAATTCTTATAGATTCCACTAGAGAGTCTGAATCATAATCTAGTAATTGTAAAATTTCAGCTTTGCTATCCTCCTTAATAATATTTTTAACCTTATATGAATTATCTTGATTTATATCAATATGAATAACATTTGTATTGCCAAATAAATTATGGAAGTTTCCTAATGCCTCTTGATATGCTCCTGTCATAAAAATTCCTATTAGATAATCTTTATTTGGTTCTGGTTTATGTAGATTTAGTAGTGATTTAATTTTTCCATTATCAATGAAACTATTTAATTTCCCGTCTGAATCACAAGTTAAATCAGCAAAGTTACCTTTACAGAATGGCTCTTCTAAGTGTCTATGTATTGGAATTGTCGGAAAAATTTGATTAATGGCCCAGCTATCGGGAATAGATTTAAAGATAGATAAATTTGCATAGTAAGTAGATGCGAGTGTTTCTGTAATTTCATATAAATCTGGATGCGTTATTTCATCATTATTAAGGTTATAAGCAATTTCTTTTGCGCAAGACCAGGTAAGCTCTTCAGCATGTGCTCTCTCTTCTAAATTTAAAAACCCTAATCTAAATGCGACTAGGCAATCTTCCTTAAATTTTTTTGCATCGTTCCATAATTCAATTATTTCAGATAAATTTACTTTTTTCTTAGTAAGTATTTTTAGCTGATTGAGAGTTTCTATTAGATTTGCAATTATTAATGATTGGGGTTTTTTGTTAGATATTTTTATTTGGGAGCTTATTTGGCTTGTACCTAAAACATTAAAAATTAAAACTGAACAATGACTAATTATTGCTCTCCCACTTTCTGAGACTATGGTTGGATGTTCTATATTATTTAACTGACATGAATCTTTTATTGTCGCAATTACATCGTTAGCATAATTTTGAAGAGAATAGTTTGTAGATGTGCTAGAGGAAGTTTTCGTTCCATCGAAATCTATCCCCAATCCTCCTCCAACGTCGATATATTGCATTGGGGCGCCTAGTTTGCATAATTCAACATATATTTGACTAGCTTCTTGTAATGCGTCTTTGATCACAGCAATATCACTGATTTGACTTCCTAAATGAAAATGCAATAATTTCATTTCGTTTATCAGATTTGCTTCTTGAAGTTCTTTTATGGTCAACATAATTTCTGGAATTGATAACCCAAATTTGGAATTATCTCCAACAGATTTGCTCCACCGACCACTGCTTTTACTTGATAACTTTGCTCTAATTCCTAGCAATGGGGTCGATTTAAGATTCTGAACTGCTTTAATAATTCTTTTGACCTCATCTCTTTGTTCAATAACTATGATTGGCTTTTTACCGAGTTTTCTGGCTAATGTAGCAACCTCAATATATTTTTTATCTTTATATCCGTTGCATATCAATAATGAATTTTGGTTTTGAAGGAGAGCAAGGCCAATTAATAATTCTGATTTACTGCCTACTTCTAAGCCAAAATTCCATGGGCGGCCAAACTCTAATATTTTTTCAAGAACGTTCTTCTGCTGATTGCATTTGACAGGAAAAACACCTTGATAAATATTTTTATATTCATAAGTTTCTATTGCTTTTGAGAAAGCCTCATGCAATTCAGTAATTCGATCTTTTAAGATATCGTTAAATCTTATTATTAATGGCGTATTTATTTCTCTACTTTTGAGTTCTTTGACAAGTTTAAAAAGATCAATTTTTTTTGCTGAGTTTTTTTCTGGAGTGACTGAGATATTTCCTTTTGAATTGATAGAAAAATATTTATCCCCCCACTTATCAATATTGTAAGTCGCAATACTATTTTCTATAGTCCAATATTTATTTGATTTCCTTGGCGCAAAATTGGTCAATTTATGTCTTAGTAATTAAGAATTGTTTTTGAAAGAAACTCAAAACAATATCTTTTATTTTAATGATTACTTGCCAAGTTACCACCTAAAAGATGAATATACATAGAGTGATAATTAATTAAATGACCAAAGAGAGAACTTTTGTGGCAATTAAACCAGATGGAGTTCAAAGAGGATATATTTCTGAGATTATTGGTAGATTTGAAAAAAAAGGATTTAAATTGGTTGGGCTAAAGCAATTAATTCCTTCAAAAGAGCTTGCTCAGAATCATTATGGAGTTCATAGGGAGAGACCTTTCTTTAATGATTTAGTAGATTTCATTTCAAGTGGTCCAGTCGTGGCAATGGTTTGGGAAGGTGAAGGAGTTATTTTAAGTGCGCGAAAATTAATAGGTTCTACAAAACCGCTTGATGCTGAGCCTGGGACAATAAGAGGAGATCTCGCGATAGATATAGGTAGGAATATAATTCATGGTTCAGATGGACAAGAAACTGCAAAATTTGAAATTAATTTATGGTTTAACCAAGATGAACTATGTGTATGGGAAACTTCTGATGCAAAATGGCGTTCTGAAAATTAAAAATTTATATCCTAAATCTTTTTAAACTAAACTTTTCTAAAAAGCTTATTTCACTATCTGAAAGAGTTTTATCTTGAATAAATTTAAAAATAATATCACTTGTTATTGCAGAGAATAGAACTCCATTTCTGTAATGACCGGTAGCTAGAAAAAGATTTTCAATATCAGACTTGCCAATTATTGGCTTGAAGTCTGGTGTGCAAGGTCTAAATCCCCACCAATGTTCCATTTGTGGCCAATTCATCGCTTCAGGTAATAGAGACCAGATACCTTTTTGAAGTTGCTTTATTCCATTAGGAGTATTGCCTTGATCAAATTTTGAATCTTTTTCAACTGTTGCTCCAACTATAATGAGACCGTCATCACGAGGTACTAAGTAGGTATCTGGCCCAAATAGAACTCTTTTAAGAAAATTTGAGGGACCTTGTATAGATAACATTTGTCCCTTTACTGGAAAGACTGGAATTTTAGTCAACACTGCTTTACTCCAAGCCCCACTGCATAAAATTGCTTTTTCACATCTAATATCTTGAATTTCTCCCGTGGCATTTAAAACTTTTGCACCAATAATTTTGTTTTTTTCTATTGTTAAATCCTTAACTTCTGAACCTTCTTGAAATTGAACTCCATGCAGGGAGCATGCTCGTTCAAGGGCACGCATAAGTCTTCTTCTGTTATCTATCTGACCATCCTCTTCAAAAACCAGTCCATGCTTCCAAATAGAATTTATTCCACTAATTTCATTTTTAAGATCTTTTTGACTTAAATATTTGCCATATTTATAAGTTGGAAATTTCCTCAGATCTTTCATATTTGTAAAAGGAACAACTATTCCACATTTCCTTAAACCACATTCAATTCCGCTATCTTGTTCAATATTTTTTATCCATTCAGGAATTAAACGTTGACTTTGTTGCCCAAATTTTAATAATTCATGTTCAAGGCCTTCAGCATGAGTAGCCAACATCCCTGCAGCCACAAACCCAGCGGACTCACTTCTGTTTTTGCTTAAAACTGAAACTTTGAAGTCGTTTCTGGCAAATTCATAAGCAATAGATAATCCGATTAGTCCCCCGCCAACAATTAAAATTGAGTTTTTAGTGTTTGCTGTCATTTAATTATTCTTATAATTTACTTATGTTTTGATCCTCTTTTACCTTATATCCAATAATATTAAGAAAGGAACATTTAATAATGAAAAAATTTGAATCTTGGGAAGCTGTAATTGGTTTGGAAACCCATGTACAGCTTAATACTAAAAGTAAAATATTTACATCTGCATCAACAGCTTTTGGCGATGAACCTAATACGCATATAGATCCCGTAGTTTGTGGTCTACCTGGTACTCTTCCAGTTTTAAATGAAACCGTTCTTGAATATGCAGTCAAAACTTCTTTGGCATTAAATTTAGAGGTTGCAGAACATTGTAAATTTGATAGAAAACAATATTTTTACCCTGATCTACCTAAAAATTATCAAATTTCGCAATTTGATGAACCGCTTGCAGAGAATGGTTGGTTAGAAGTTGAAATTACAGAAAAGGATAAAGAAACTTATATTAAAAAAATTGGCATTGAAAGGCTTCATATGGAGGAAGATGCTGGGAAATTAGTTCATGTGGGAAGTGATCGATTAGCGGGTTCTAAGTATTCCTTAGTTGATTACAATCGCGCTGGTATAGCACTTTGTGAAATTGTAAGTAAACCAGATATTAGAACGGGTAGAGAGGCATCTGAATATGCTTCCGAGATTAGAAGAACAGTTAGATATCTTGGTGTTTCAGATGGAAATATGCAAGAGGGTTCATTAAGGTGTGATGTCAATATTTCAGTTAGAAAAGGACCAGACGCACCTTTTGGTACAAAAGTTGAAATAAAGAATATGAATTCATTCTCTGCAATTCAGAAGGCATGTGATTATGAAATTGCTCGACAAATAGAGGTATATGAAAATGGAGGTGATATTTATCAGGAGACTAGATTATGGGATGAGGCTAAGCAATTAACAAAAAGTATGAGATTAAAAGAAGGTAGTAGTGATTATAGATATTTCCCAGATCCTGACTTAGGACCAATTGAAATATCAGAAGAGCAAAAAGAAAAATGGTTTAATGAATTACCTGAACTACCCTCCAAGAAAAGAAAGAAATATGTTGAGGAATTAGGTTTATCTCCATATGATTCAAGAGTAATTTCTGATGAAATTCATATGGCAAACTTTTTTGAAAAAACAGTAGCTAATGGTGCTGAGCCAAAACTTGCATCAAATTGGGTCACAAGTGATATCGTTGGATATTTGAAAGCAAATAAACTTAGCTTTAGTGAATTAAAGCTAAGTCCTGAAAATCTTGCCGAAATGATTAATATGATTAGTAAAAATATTATTAGTGGAAAAATCGCAAAAGAAATTTTGCCTGAACTAATACAAAAGAATATTTCTCCTAAAAGTTTAGTTGAAGAAAAAGGATTGGCAATGATATCTGATTCTGCAAGCATTTTGCCAATAATTGATGAACTTATTAGTGATCATCCTAATGAAGTAGAAGCATTTAGGAATGGAAAAACCAAATTACTTGGTTTCTTTGTAGGGCAACTGATGAAAAGGACTAAAGGGAAAGCGGACCCTAAACTTGCCAATAAACTCGTTTCAGAAAAGTTGAATAGTTAAATTATTAAATTAGTTTACTTATTTTATGCGTCCATTGCTTTTGATTATCTGAATTATCCAAAATAACATTCGAAAATTTTCTTTTTTCTTCAAAATCTAATTGAAGATTTATAATATTAAGTGCTTCTTTTTCACTGATTTGATCACGTTTCATAAGTCTTTTTTTTTGAACTTCTTCTGGACATTTGACTAACCATATTTCAGTACAAATATCTTCAAATTTTGCTTCAAATAATAATGGTATAACTAAAAGTATTATTTGATTATCTTTGTATTGAATGCATCCTTCTACCATCTTTTCTTTTATTAGGGGATGAAGAAGTGTTTGGATCCATTCTCGATGTTTAGCATCTTCAAAAATAATTTTCTTTAATAGATTTCTGTTTATTGTTTTTTGGGATGAGTATTTATCTAGTATTTGATTTCCAAAATAGCCCAAGATTTTCTTATATCCTAGGGTGTTTGGCATGATTAGTTCTTTTGATAAATTATCTGCATCTAATATAGGAATTCTTTTGTTTTTTCTGATGTAATTAGTTATTGTTGATTTTCCACTAGCTATGCCTCCAGTCAGACCGATTCTTCTTTGATTATTTATTAATTTTGGTATGATCATAAATTTAATAATAATCTAATAACTTGTTTCTTTAGTATCAAAGAATGGTTAATATGAATTTGTTTTATAAAAAAGATTGAGCCAGTTTGATAACAATTGGTCATTTATTAATGAAGGTGATTTGACGCCTGAGGGATTTTCTTTTGCGGGAATATCTGCTGGATTAAAAAATTCTAACAAGAAAGATTTGGCTCTTATATTGGCTCCAGAAGGGAGCATTTGCAGTGGCAAGTTTACTCAATCAATAGTAAGGGCTTCTTGTGTAGATATTTGTGCAGAAAGAATTAAAAGATCTGCAGGTCTTGTTCGCGCAATTTTGATTAATTCTGGTCAAGCAAATGCATGTACAGGTGATCTTGGAACTCAACATTTCTTAATTGCGACGGAAAAGATTTCAGAACTATTAGGCATTAAAAAAGAAGAAGTTTTAATGTGTTCCACAGGTGTGATTGGTGTTCCTATAGAAATAGATAAATTAGTAAAGAATTTACCAAAATTAGTTCGTGAGCTAAAAGTAAATAGTTTTCAGAATGCTGCTGAAGCAATCTTAACTACTGATTTAACCTTAAAAAAGGTTTTCATAGAGAGGATTATTGAAGGCAGAAAGATAAGAATAGCTGGTTTAGCTAAAGGATCAGGAATGATTTATCCAAACATGGCTACTATGCTTGCTTTTCTTACCTGTGATGCTGGCGTTGAGAAAAAAGAATGGGATAAGATGATTTCTATTGCTATGAAACAATCATTTAATGCGATTTCAGTTGATGGGGAGACAAGTACTAATGATTCATTTATTGGTATAAATGCGGGGAAGAAAATTAAAAAAGAATTTTTATCGATAATCCAGTCAGGAATTAATATCGTATGTCAAAACTTGGCAAAAAATATTGCAAGAGATGGAGAAGGAGCAAATTGTTTATTAGAGGTTTTAGTTCAAGGAGCAACACATAATGATGATGCGATTGTTATTGCCAAATCTATATGTAATTCTGCACTGGTAAAAACCGCAATTCATGGCTGTGATCCAAATTGGGGAAGAATTATTTCAGCCGCAGGTAATTCTGGGATTAAATTTAAACTTGATAAAGTGGATTTGTTTATAGGTGATTATCAGATTTTGGGCAAGGGTAAGTTAAAAGAATATAATCCTCAAAAAGTTAGTGATTATATTCAGTCTAAAATGAATGGTAAATATTTAAGAGAAGATACCGTAAGAATTGAACTTAATCTTAATTCTGGCAAAGCCAAAGGTCTTGCTTGGGGTTGCGATTTGTCTAAACAGTATGTCGCCATTAATAGCGAATACACTACTTAACACCAAACTACCCTCATAGCAATAGATTACAAGGATAATAAAATCAATATAACACCAATGTAAAACTAGATTTCCATTAAAATCTTCGTAAAGATTATGATTGAGGAAACTGCAAATTATGAAGAAAATTTTTATTAAACAATTTACATGAAAGAAGATACATCTATTTTTTTAAGGAAAATACGCTCTTTTAATGTAAAAGATAGTGATATATGGGTAAATGAAGCATTATTTGGTTTTTTTCATATAAAAGAATTTTGTAAAAAACTTAAAAAAAATGATAATGTTTTAGAAATTGGTTGTGGTAGTGGCATACTGCTAAATTTATTATTTGAAAATTTCAAAGATATAAATTTTGAAGGGATAGAACCCTTTGGAGATGGATTCAGTTCTCTAACTAAATTGAACTCATTATCAAAAAAAAATGGAGTATCTATTCAAAATATTGGATATGAAGAATTATGCTTTAGTCGTAAATATGATTTAATTTTTTGTGTCAATGTTTTTGAACATCTTTATGATTGGCGCAACTTTTTAGACAAGATGAATTGTTTATTAGCACAAGATGGAAAAATTATAGTCTTATGCCCAAATTATGGTTTTCCATATGAAAGTCATTTTAGAGTTCCTATTTTATTTAATAAAGGGATAACATCCTTCATTTTTCAAAAATATATTAGAAGTTACGAAAAGAAAAATGAATGTATCGGCTTATGGAAATCACTTAATTTTGTAAAAAAACGAGAGGTTATTAATCATATTAAAGATTCAATTCATACCAAAAATCTAAAAATTTATGATGATTTATCAATCTTAGATTTTTTGGTTGAAAGAATCATCAATGATAGAGAATTCAGAAAAAGGCAAAAAATATTAGGTGCAATGTCAATTTTCTTGAAAGGTTTAGGGATATTGAATATTTTTAAACTTTTTCCAAATTTTATACCTTATATGAAATTAGAATTTTCTAAGAAATAATCTTTGGTTTAATTAAAAGTTGTTTTGAGTTCTGCTTGGACTGTTTCGGTGTATTAACTTCCGAATAGTTCTTTATATCTTCTTCTGTCTGATTTATTTCACTAAATGTCACTAACTCAAGATGTATTTATAACACTCTCTAACACTGCTCTAGTATTTGCAGTGGGTTTTGTTAGGTGACTGAAACTTTGTAACACCTGTATAACACCAATTTTGGGGTAGTGATGCTAGTCATACCAATGGATTTGGGGTTATGTATGTATCAATAGCGAGTATACAACTTAGTTTAAATCCATTGCACTGCAAGGGATTTTTCCCAATATATTTTTTATATAAATACTAATAAAACACTAAATATTTAATTATTTTTTTCTAAATTCCATTTTTAAGTCTACTTTTTAAATTTGATCTAAAATTATATGAACAAGATTTGTTTATGAAAAATTTTCTAATTTCAGGTTTGGTAGGTGAATATAGGATAAAGATTAATCTTTTCGCTATTTCTCCTAATCATGCGATAAAAGTTTTTCAACAAAAATATCCCAAAGCAGAAGATATATATGTGATACAAGATTTATTTAAAGGTAAATGATTTAGATTAATGAATAATTAACTTTAGAAAAATTAATTTGCATTCTATTCAGAGTTCGCTTATATAAGTTTCCCCTAAAAAATAAAAATGAGTGAAGAAGGTATTAATGATCGAACAAAAGTTATTGGAGAAATTTTGAGTACCAAATTTGAAGAAATTGGAAATCGCGCTCTAGGTAATAGTAGTGAATCAGGAATTCCAGTATCTTTTTATGATTATGATGCAATGACTCAAGGACTTCCAAGAGGGGGGTTAATTGTTCTGGGTGGAAGACCGGCGATGGGTAAAACATCATTATCTTTAAATATGGCATTGAATGTTGCTAAAACGCAAAACCTTCCTATTTGCCTTTTTAATTTAGAAATTAGTAAAGAGCAAATATCTAATCGACTTTTATCAATGGAATTAGGAATAGAATCAGGCAGATTAAGAACCGGCAGATTACAACTTGATGAATGGTCTTTATTGAGTGAAGGTATTGATTCTTTGAGTAAATTACCTTTACACATCACAGACCAACCAATAAGTTCAATTCAAGAGATGCAATCAATATGTCAGAAGATTAAAGAGGAATCTGAAAAAAATATTTTGGGACTTGTAATTTTAGATTATGTCCAATTACTCGATTATTTGCCTATTTCCGATGTATCAAATAGAGAAGAATATTTATTGAAATTAGCGAAGAGTCTTAAAAGGATGGCAGAGGAGCTGAATGTCCCTGTAATTATCATTTCTCAACTTAGTAAGGATGTAGAGAAAAGAAGAAACAAGAGACCAATGTTGAGTGATATTAGAGACTTCGAACCTCTTGAAGTGTATTCAGACATTATTACAATGATTTATAGAGATGAATATTACAATCCAGAAACTGAAGATAGAGGCATTGCTGAAATTATTACTTGTAAACATAGGAATGGACCTTTAGGAACAGTCAAATTATTATTTGAACCGCAATATACAAGGTATAGAAATCTTGCTGCTTAATATGGTCGGTTTTTGACTTTAATGAACACTAATAAAAAAGTGATGTAGTCATAGCAATTAAGTTAAGCGATTAAAATGAAAAAAAAAACTAACTTAATTCTTGAGGTCTACTACTATGACTGACTTGATCTCTGTATGTTTTTATTAATAGCAAATATACTACTTCAGTTTTAGTAAATCTAATGGAAGATAATCATTTATATAAAGGAAAAGTATTGTTAAAGTTCCAATTAGAGAACCTACAAAACCTGCAGCAATACTGATTAATAGTCCTGATTGACTAATTTCAGTTTGTTCGCTGTTTGATGTTTCTGAATCAGGCTTATCTACAACTTTTAGGCGCTGATTATTTGTTGGTTGTTTGAGTTGTTGGTGTCGGATGAGGGCTTCGAAATCAGGCATGGAATTTGTGATGCAATTGAACAGTAGGCAGACCAACCCGTCATTCGACGAGGATCTGACCTGCCTAAATCGTCTACAGCTTCAAATACTGCTTTACCAGATGCTTCTGCTTTATCAAAAGCTGAAAGTAAAGGGATAAATGTATTGAAAACGTGTAAACCAACATTTTCTAGGGCAGCTTTAGCTTGCTGAGCTGCTTTTTGCTGCCTAAAATCTACTTTTACAATCATTACTCCATGGTTTACTTTTAAATTGCTTAATAAACTAGCTAATTCAACAGTTAACTCTATGGACCTTGCTTTTGCGATGGTTGGTAAAATAACTAAATCTGAACCATATGCTAGATGTTCAAGTTCTTCTTGATCACTGCTAGCTTGACCATCAGTTATTACTATTTCTGATGATCTTGATGCTTTAGCTGCTGCGCTTACTGGAAAAACGGGAAATGGAAGATTACCTCTTGTTGAGTACGCTAATGCTGATCTATTCTTATCAGCATCGACTATACAGACTTTTTTACCTTCGGAATGCCAAACACTCGCAAGGTGAATACTTGTGCAGGTTTTAGCTACTCCTCCTTTTTGTCCGCAAACAGTAATAAACAATTTTTTCTTTTTATTTCTTTTACTTTGGATAAAAATTGCTTAATGTCAATAGATATAGCTTGTAAATACTTTAAAATTTATTTTTTTTTAAATATTGTTAAGGAATCCATACCGTTAGCTAGTCTTAAAAAGAGTTTTTATTATCGGGCAATTGAAAAAAAAGATTGGATTAGGCACATGGTCTTGGGGGAATAAGCTGTTTTGGAATTATCAAACTCGAAATGATAATGATTTACGTGAGACATTTGATGAGGCATTGAAGCGAGGTTTTGACTTAATCGATACTGCAGATTCTTATGGTACCGGAAACCTTAATGGTAGAAGTGAATCACTGTTGGGCGAATTTTTATTAGACACCTCTTTTTCTAGAAAGAAATCTATTCAAATCGCTACAAAACTTGCACCTTATCCGTGGAGGATTGGTAATAAAGGGTTTAACAAGGCATTTTTAAAAAGTTTAGAAAGATTAAACAATAAATTAGATATAGTTCAACTACATTGGTCAACTGCAAAATATAATCCTTGGCAGGAATTACAGTTCTTAAATAATCTGTGCGATTTATTAGATCAAGGGTTTAATTTTCAAATTGGCTTATCAAATATTGGGCCTCAAAGGTTACAGACATTAATTCAACATCTTTCAAAACGAAATAAGAAATTAAAAAGTGTGCAGATTCAGTTTTCTTTGCTTGCTCCAGATTTACTAAAACAAAATCAAGTGAAAAAAATCTGCGATGAAAATGATATTGATTTCTTGGCTTATAGCCCTTTATCTTTTGGAATATTATGTATTGATCCAGATAAAGACGAAAATAGAGAAAGTACTATTTTACGTAGTGCTTTATTTGAAAACTATAAAAAACCCACATATGAATTAAGGAGATGTTTAAAAAGGATTGCTAATCAAAGATCAGTTTCACAAGCTCAAGTAGCTATTAATTGGTGTTGTTACCAGGGAACTATTCCACTTGTTGGAATGCGAAAGAGATCTCAAATTCTCGATATATCTAATGTATTTAAATGGAATTTAAATAAAATTGAATTCGAATTACTTCAAGAAGTTTCCAACCGTTGTTTCAAAAGAATGCCAAGTAATCCTTTTTCAAGTGTTTAAATGAATAAATATATTTTAGGCAGAAATTTTTTTATTTGTTTTAATCTGATTACAGTTCCATAGCTCAGGTGGAAATTTTTTCCCTGTAAATCTGATTACTTTTGGCATTGGATTTATTGATAAGTCATTTATAGGCTTCTTAGGGTTCATTTTTATATGTAAAGTTTTTCTTAAGATAAAACAATTTCCATCTAAGCTTCTCGGTATTTATACCTATAAAATTAGTACAATTAATTTTAATACAGGTTTTTGCAGCAATATTTACTAACAAACTAATTATCTAATACTAATTTGTAGATAATTTAAAATTGTGGAGCCCTTCCAGACTCCTTGTATCATTTGGGTTATAAGGCTGATATCACCCCATCTCCTTTGAGATCAAGCAGCAACTGGGGCTGTTTGACGGGAGAAACTAACGATTTTGTTAGCGTTTGTGTTTTTGCTCTAACCGAGCAGGCTTCAGTCACCTTCCTTATGCCCCGTCGAAACCATTACAACCCCAAAAGGTAATGGAGTTGAGCGGAATCGAACCGCTGTCCGAAACATCGGTTGAGATTACCTAGTCCAATTGGACATTTATATTCTGACAGGCAAAATGAGTATTGAATAGATATTTGATTAAGTTTTATTTTATATGAATATAATTGCCTCAGCTCCAGAAGGATTAGAGAAATATTTAGCTAAGGAAATTGCAGATTTAGGTGGATCTAAGATTAATACTTATAAACGATCAGTTAGTTTTAAATGTGATTATGCAACTTTTTATAGAGTGCATTTCTTTTCTAGAATTGCTTTTCGTTTTTACAGAGAGGTCGCAAGTTTTCCTTGCTACAATAAGCAGTCTTTATATGACGGCGTGAGAGATTCATTTGAATGGTTAAAGTGGTTACCGTCTTATAAAACATTCAATGTTCAAGTTACTGGAAGAACCTCAAATTTAAGTCATACACATTTTACGGCTTTAGAAGTGAAGAATTCCATAACAGATTTGCAAAAATCTGCTTGGAATAAAAGATCAAATATTTCGTTAGATAACCCTGATTTTATAATTCATCTCCATTTAAATAATAATAAAGCGGTATTAAGTCTTCAGAGTAGTTTTGAAAGTTTACATAAAAGAGGATATCGACCTGCTGTTGGGGATGCGCCACTAAAAGAAAATTTGGCTGCTGGATTGTTAAAGATGACTCAATGGAATGGAACTAAACCTTTAATTGACATTATGTGTGGATCAGGCACTCTTTTAATAGAGGGGGTTAATCAAAGTCTTGAAGTTCCACTAAATACAAATAAAGTTTATCTTTTTGAAAATTGGTTGGATTTTAATAAAAAGATTTACTTGGATGAAAGATATAAGGCAAAAAATAAAAGTATAACTTACAAAAAATTAGCACCAATTATTGGTTGTGAAATTAATAGAAAAGTTTTTGAGCAAGCTGAAGTAAACATATCATTAGCTGGACTTGAAAATTATATTGAACTCATAAATGATGATTTTTCAAAACTAAAAATTAAGCTTTCTGAGGGTTTAATTGTATGTAATCCTCCTTATGGAAAAAAATTGGGTAATGAAAATCAATTAATTTTTTTATATGAAGAAATGGGCAATTTTTTGAAAACTAATTTTTCAGGTTGGGAATTTTGGTTGCTTAGTGGTAATCCAAAACTAACGAAATATTTGAAAATGAAATCTTCTTTGAAAATACCTGTAAGCAATGGCGGTATTGATTGTAGATGGATCAAATATTTAATAAGATAATTTATTTCTTACCTAAAACTGCTTTTGTTGTTTTGCCGAGCCCCTCTAATGTTTGAGGTAGATATGGTCCTTTGGCTAATTTCCCTCCAAGCTTTAAGCTGAAGCCTGCAAGAAATAAATCAACAAAGATTATTATTAGTAAGTTATATTCAGTTTGCCAATTGTTATAGTTTCTTAGTGAAAGATAAAAAATAATGTGAATGCATATTAGAACTAATAATAATAATATTCCCCCTATTGCTATAAATATTCCACCACTAATTAATCTTCGTTTTTCTCTATCCACTTCTTGAAGAGCTATTCTCACATGCAAATCCATAACTGAGCTTGCTATTGCTGAAATTCTTGAAGCGGTGTTAGCGAAGCTTTTATTTTTTGGTTTATCCATATTATTTTCTTCCACTATTAATTAAAGTTCCAATTATCAAACCAATACCTGCTGCAATAGCAATAGATAAAATTGGTTGTTTTCTAATAGGACTTTCTATCTTTGGTCTTAATGTATTGTTAAGTTCATCTAATAATTCTTCTAATTGACTTTCAATAGGTTCAATTTTGTCTGAGATCTCCTCCCAATTATTATCTTGAATTGAATCAATGATTTCAAATAATTGATTCTTGATCCCATTTGCAGAGCTTCCAGTTTGGGTTGCTATTACTCCAACTAAATCATCAATACCCCCTTTTGTTGCTTCAAGAGTTTGCTGAGCAATGGTAGGCCACTTTTTTCGTATTAAAGGTATTAAACTATCAAGTTTTTCACGCATCCATTTTTCTGAGATGATTTCTTTCTCTGGAAGTTCAGAATCGTTTAAATTTTTTTTAACTTCTTTGGGAGGATGATAAGTCTCCATTAATCTAATTTGATTATTTGTAGATTAGACCCTATTTTCTTAATTTGAAACCCTTATCTTGAGATTTGTTCTATTTAATAAAATAAAAACATATAAAAGTTTATTTACATTTTCTTTTTCTTCGCTGTTCTGTAATAAGGTTTTGTTAAGCTATTACTGAATTTCTTAAATTAGTTTAAATTTCATCATGGATATTACTTTTGCAGCATTAATTTTTGCATCTCGCACAATCCCTACAGATTTTGGATTAGTAGCTGCAGCTATTGCGGGGGCTGGAAGTTTGCTATTTATTGCTTTGAGATTTGTACCTGATGCAGGTAATTAAGCCTATAGAAATCTCTTAGAAACATTTAGTGCTTATTAGTTCAAGGCTTTTTGCAAATAGATTACGTTTAGTTTTTACTAGATAATGAATCGATGGGTTCTACTTGAACATAAAGTTTCTGCGGATAAGTTGGTAGATATTCATTATGATTTTCTAGTTGAAGATGCAATAGAATGTTTAACATGGAAATTTTTAGAAATTCCTTTATTAAATAAAGGATTTGTTGAGATAGTCAGACAGCCTAATCATAGACTTGTATGGTTATCTAGGCTAGATTATGTTCTTTCTAGGAATAGAGGAGTTGTAAAAAGAATTGATCATGGAAATTTTATAAACGTCTCTCAAAAATTAGATTTTCAAGAACTTAAATTTATTTTGGATGGAAATCTTTTAAATGGTATTTTTGAAATATCTGGTAATTTTTGTCAATTAACTAAAAAGTTTTAATATTCAATTTAGAAATAATCTTAATAAAGCTATTGAGAATTTATGAAAATTAGCTATTCTTACTTAGCTATTGTGACTTACGATTGGTACATATCAATCAGGTCGAGTTTGAAAATTTTAAATCTTTTGGGGGAAGTGTAAAAATTCCTCTTGAAGAAGGTTTTACTGTGGTTACAGGTCCTAATGGTTCTGGAAAAAGTAATATTTTAGATGGAATTTTATTTTGTTTAGGCTTAGCCAATAGTAGGGGGATGCGGGCAGAGAGATTACCAGATTTAATTAACAACTCTAAAGTAAAAGAAGGAAAATCATCCGAAGCAAATGTTTCGGTAAGATTCAATATTGAAGATTGGTCTCCCAGGGAGGATATACCTCCTTTGGAATTAGAAGAAGAAGAGATTTCTATTAATCAAGGGCAAAAGGAATGGGTAGTTTCGAGAAAATTGAGACTTATGCCTGGGGGCTCTTATGCTTCAACTTATACTTCTGATGGAAAACAATGTACTTTACAACAAATACAGAGAATTCTTAGAGATATCAGTGTTGATCCAGAGGGTAGTAACGTTGTTATGCAGGGGGATGTAACAAGAATAGTCTCAATGAATAATAAAGATAGGAGAACTCTTATTGATGAATTAGCTGGAGTAGCACTTTTTGATACAAGAATAGAACAAACTAATGCAAAACTAAATGATGTTTTTGAAAGACAAGAGAGGTGTGAAATTTTGGAACATGAATTGCAAGCTAGTAAAAATAGGCTCGAAAAAGAATGTGAAAAAGCTAGGCTATATAAAGAGTTAAAGGCACAACTTTGCCAAATTCAAGAGTTAGAAAAAGTTCTTATCTATGATAGACAAGTCAAGCATGTTGAATCTATAAAGGAAAAGGCCATTGAATATGATAGAAATAAAATTTTGTTTAATAAACAAAAAGAATCTATTAATAAAGAAATATCAGTACTAGAAGATGCATTGAAAATAATGGTTGCTGAGCTTAAAGAAAAAGGAGAAGATAAATTGATAAAGGTTAATTCTGATATTGGTAGTATAAATTCGAGCTTAAGAGAACTCGATAGAATATCTAGCTTGAATAAAGAAGCAGGTATTAAATTGCAAGAGCAAAGGGATGAGATTGCAATATCTAAGAAGAATATTGAGTTGGAAAAAAAACAACAAGAAAATTTTGATGATACTTCTTTAAATAAATTGAACTTGGAAATTAAAGATTTATCTTCAAAACATAAGTTATCCAGAAAAAAACTTTCAGAGGCTGCAGGAGAATCTGGAGAATTTTCTAAGCAAAGCATGACCTTAAATAATCAATTGGAAAGTATGAAATCTATTATTGAACCTCTTGAAGTTAATAAAAGGAAAATTAAAGAGCAAACCACTCAAAATATTGTTCAAAAAGATGAAATAACTTCTCAGATAAAGCTTTTGTCTTTAGAAAAACAAAAACTTTTAGAGAATAATCAAATAAAGTTAGATAAATCTAATGTAAAGAATCAAAATTTGGATAGTAATAGCTTTGAAATTGATAATTTAAAACAAGAAATTGATTTATTAAATAAAACGAAATTACGACTAAATAATGAGCAGTTAAGACTTGAAAAGGATTTATCAAGATTTGAAAGCAGAAAAGAAGCTTTAAATGAGACCAGAGGATCATATGCTCTTAGGATTATTTTAGAAGCAGGTTTAGAGGGTATACATGGTTACGTTGCCCAACTTGGAGATGTGAGTGAGAAACATAGGTATGCTCTTGAAATCGCTGCAGGAAATAGACTCGGACAAATTGTTGTTGATAATGATAATATTGCCTCGAAAGCAATTGAAATTCTTCAAAAGAAGAAGGCAGGAAGATTAACTTTTCTTCCTCTAAATAGAATTAAAAGTCAAAAGAAGAATTATGCAATTTCAAGATTTGAAAATAATAGGGAACCTGGATTTATTGATAAAGCTATTAACTTAATTCAATTTGATGAAGTTTATTCTGATGTTTTTAAATATGTTTTTGGAGATACATTAGTCTTTTCAGATTTGACATCGGCTAGGTTGTCTAAACAAAAAATTCGATTAGTTACCTTAAGTGGTGAATTATTAGAAGTCAGTGGAGCTATTACAGGAGGAAGTAAGTTAAATAAAGATTTAGCTTATAGATTTGGAATTAATAATGATATTGACAATTCTAATCCTATAAAAGAAAGATTATTAGTGATTCAAGAAGCTTTAAAAAAATCAAATAATGATTTAATTATAAAAACTAACAGGCTAACTAAATTAACCTTTAATAGGAATCAAATAATTGAGGATTACGCTTCTTTCACTAAAGAAATCGAATTCAATAAAAATTCCCTGAAGGTTATCATTCAAAGAATCGAAGATTGTAATTCGAGATTAAATAAACTTAATAGTTCCAATAATTTATTAGAAAAAGAATTGGATCGCATTCAAAATCAATTGAAGCCTCATCAAGATAAGTTTGATGAGTTACAAATAATTCTTAAAGATAATTATGAAAAGAATCAAAAATCATCATTAGTAACTTTTAATAATGATTTTAATACTCTAGATAAAAAACTTGAATTGCTTATTCAAGAGAGAGATAACTTAATGAATAAAAAGAATCAATTTGCTTTAGATCAAGAACGCATAAAAAATTCATTACAGCTTATATCCTTGCAAGAAAAAAACTTACATGCATCTGTGAAAGATCTTGCAAATGCTCATAGTGAATGGATAGAAAAAAGAGATAAATTTAAAAAAGAACTTGTAATCCTTGATGATCAAAAAAAATTACTTGAAAAGGATTTCGGTTTATTGAGAAGGAAAAGAGACGAATTGACCTCTTCAATTTCAAATAAAAGGCAAGAACATAATAATTTTCTATTGAAGCTCGAATATCTTGAAAGAGATATGAATTCTTTGAAAGAAGAGATTAGGAGTGAGACTATCAAGCTAGAAAATTATAAAAAAGATTTACCTAGTCCTTTACCAGATTTTGGAGAATATAAAGACAAAAGTCTTGATTCTTTGCAATCGGATATTTTAAAGATAAATTCAAAATTAGAAAGCTTAGAACCTGTAAATATGCTGGCGCTAGATGAATTAGAAGAATTAACTAAGAGATTAAATGCTTTGCGAGAGAAATTAGAAATCCTATCTAATGAGAGATCTGAGTTGTTGCTGAGAATCGAAACTGTTTCAACTATGCGTCAAGAAGCATTTATGCAAGCATTTGTAGAAGTTGATAAACACTTTAGGGAGATTTTTGCTAATTTATCTGACGGAGATGGCTTCCTTCAGCTTGAAAATCCTAATTCTCCCTTGGAAGGAGGTTTAACTTTAGTTGCTCACCCTAAAGGGAAAAATGTTAGAAGATTAGCATCAATGTCTGGGGGTGAGAAATCATTAACTGCTTTAAGTTTTTTATTTGCTTTGCAAAAATATAAGCCTTCACCTTTTTATGTATTAGATGAGGTAGATAGCTTCTTAGATGGTATTAATGTTGAAAGGTTGTCAAAATTAATTACCAATCAGTCTTCAAATGCTCAATTTATAGTAGTAAGTCATAGAAGACCTATGATAAGTGCATCTGAACGAACAATTGGTGTTGCTCAAGCAAGGGGTGCTAATACTCAAGTTGTTGGATTACCAAATGCTGCATAACCACAATTTTTTACATTTATACGTCAGAATGATAGAAAGGTATTAATGAGTTTGTCTAACACATCCACGAATAATAATCGCAGTAATTCAGTCCCAAGCGAACGCTTATGGTTGAGGTCAGAATTGATGGGAACCCAAGTTATTACTACTGATACTGGTAGACGACTCGGAGTGGTCGGTGAAGTTGTTGTTGATATTGACAGAAGAGAAGTAGTTGCCCTGGGTCTTAGAGATAATCCACTTACAAGATTTTTACCGGGGTTGCCAAAATGGATGCCATTAGAAAGTATAAAGCAGGTTGGTGATGTAATTTTAGTTGATTCTTTAGATTCATTGAGTTCTAGTTTTGCTCCCGAAAGATATGGAAAAGTAATAAATTGCCAAGTCATTACAGAATCTGGTCAACTTTTAGGAAGAGTACTTGGGTTTTCTTTTGATATTGAGACTGGGGATTTAATTTCTCTTGTCATGGGAGCAGTTGGCGTACCTATTTTAGGTGAAGGTGTTTTAAGTACTTGGGAAATTCCTGTGGAGGAAATAGTTAGTAGTGGTACTGATAGGATAATTGTTTATGAAGGAGCTGAAGAGAAGTTGAATCAATTAAGCAGCGGTTTATTAGAGAAACTGGGAGTAGGAGGCTCTTCTTGGGAAGAAAGAGAGTCAAATAGATACTCAGGAAATCTTGTACCAGTAGAAAATCAACTATTGGCTGGCTCAGAAGCAGAAGAAAAAAATAATTTAGTTGAAGAATTTGAAGAAGAAGTTTTGGATGAAGATGATTATGATGAAGAATTTGAATATGTTGAAGTAGAGTCTTCAAAAGAAGAAATTAAGAATAAAAAAAAGCTTTACTTGGACAATGATTATCCTGATCAAAGGGAATATCAAATTACTGAAGATAATCCAATTGATGAAGCAAAAAATATTGAATTTCAACCAAAAACTAAATCTAGATCCAAGTTGGCATCTAAGAGACCTATTCAAAGAGCGGCAGAACCATTAGATATAGAACCCATAGAGGAAAAGAATTTAGTTACAGAAAACCAAAAATCAGACAAGCTCGATATTGAAGATCCTTGGTAATTAACTAAGCTTTTTTATTGAATCAAAAATTATATAAGCAAGTTTTTTTACTGCACCGTTTTCCCCTCTTTGTTTTAGTAAGTTATCTTTTATATTGTGCAAATTTTCCCGATTATTCATTAGAAATACTGCTTCTTTAGCAATTTGTTTAGGTGAAATATCTCCTATTCTTTCTGGGACAATCAACTTTCTTGCTTTTATATTGGGCCAGGAAAAAAATTTTTTCGATTTTAAGTTCCAATTTTTGATAATTAAAGTTAAGAGTTTATTTATGAATGGTATTTTTCCAATTATTCCCCAAATACCGTCCCAGGAATTCATTACATTTAAATGCTGAGTTGGTAGCACAACTATCATAGGTAGAGCAATGGCAGCTAATTCTGCAGTATTTGCTCCGACTGTGGTTATTGCTAGGTCACATTCTTTTAATACTTCATAACAGGGATGTTTATTGATTAGATAAATCTTAGTATTTCTTGATGTTTCAATAACATTATCAAAAATAGAATTGCTTATATTTTTAATTGTTTTTATTTTGGAAGAGTAATAATTTGCAATAGGGTTTTTATCGCTTTGGAAAAATAAATATTCATTTTTATTTGTGGTTGGAGCAATAGGAATAATAAAATCTATATTATTATTTTTGGCAGCAATATGATCAGCCATTTCTAAAAAGAAAGGAATACCTACTGAAAGCTTAGATTTTTTCGATCCAGGTAATAATGCAATATATTTTTTCCCTTGATTTTTCAAGGAGACTTCACTTTTAAATTTTATATCTGCCATCAAATCTCCAATAATTTTGCATTTATATCTGTATTTTTTTGGCAGTAATTTTTTTACTTTTCCATTCATTGCTGCGATTATATTTGTCCATTGAGGCCATCTTGAAATCCATTCTGCATATGTGATATTGATATACCCTAATCTTTTTGCTAACAAAATACTCCAAAATTGGTCTCCACCAAGAAAAATTACAATACCTTTTTTGGGCCAACTTGCAAAAGAATATGGCAATATTAATAAATTCCAAAAAGATTTTGCCTTTGTCACTAATTCAAACTTTTTCCATGACTTTGCAACTTCAAATTCTTTACCCGTAGAGTTTGGGCATGGAACAAGAACTAGTCTAATAGAAAAATCATATTTCTTTTTGTCTTTTAAAGAATCATTTATTTGATTCAAATTATCTACGACTGGCCTTACCCAAGTTGATAACTCACCAGGTCCATTGGTAATAATTACTACTGCAACTGATTCTTTTTTCATTGCAGCTAATCCAAAATACATTACATGCGGACGGCGAGACTTGAACTCGCAAGGCCGAAGCCACACGCTCCTTAGACGTGCGCGTCTACCAATTCCGCCACGTCCGCAAGAGGTTTTCGATCACAGCAGAGTTCGTAAACCACTGATATATCATACATGATTGTATGGAATAGGGTTGTGAGTTTAAATATGATGTTTGCTTAAATTTTTTTAGATATTTTTATTTAAAATTTTGTCATTTATCTACATCGGAGAAAATATTGTTCTATTGCATAAAACAAATAATTAGCCATATATAACGTTCTAGGTTGTATTGTAAAAAATGTCCTCTGATTACTAAAAACATTTTGTTTAATACTTTGGCAGAGTATTGTTATTTTAAATCCTTTTCATTTCTTCAATTTAATTTGCGTAATGGTTGAAAAAGTTTTAATTGCTAATCGTGGAGAAATAGCTTTACGAATTGTCAGAAGTTGTAGAGAACTAGGTATTGCAACCGTGGCTGTTTTTAGCACCATAGATAAAAAAGCATTGCACGTTCAGCTTGCAGATGAAGCAGTTTGTGTTGGAGATTCATTAAGTAATAAGAGTTACCTAAATATTCCAAATATTCTTGCCGCTGCTACATCAAGAGGAGTTGACGCTATTCATCCTGGCTATGGATTTCTCGCTGAAAATGATAAATTTGCTGAAATGTGTAACGATCATGGCATAGTTTTTATTGGTCCATCTCCAAAAGCTATTAGATCTATGGGAGATAAATCTACAGCTAAAGAAACTATGGATAGGGTAGGTGTCCCAACTGTGCCTGGCAGTAAAGGTTTATTATCTAATGTAGATGAAGCGTACAAATTAGCAGATGAAATTGGCTATCCAGTAATTATTAAAGCTACAGCTGGAGGAGGAGGAAGAGGGATGAGATTAGTAGAGAATAAAACAAATTTGGAAAAAATGTTTAAAGCAGCTCAAGGTGAAGCAGAAGCTGCATTTGGGAATGATGGTCTATATATGGAGAAATTTATAAAGAAGCCACGACATGTCGAAATACAAATTCTTGCCGATAGGGCTGGGAATGTAGTGCATTTAGGGGAGCGAGATTGTTCTGTTCAAAGAAGACATCAAAAGTTATTAGAAGAGTCTCCTAGTCCTGCAATTAACTCTGACCTTAGAAAAAAGATGGGTAATGCAGCAATTGCTGCGGCAAAAAGCATAGGTTATGAAGGAGCTGGTACCGTTGAATTTTTAGTTGATGACAACAATAATTTTTACTTTATGGAGATGAATACCAGGATTCAAGTAGAACATCCAGTGACTGAGATGGTTACTGGTGTTGATCTTATAGCTGAACAAATTAAAATTGCAGGAGGAGAAAATTTAGAATTTAACCAAGATGATATTCAATTAAATGGGCATGCTATTGAATGTAGAATTAATGCGGAAGATCCTGCGCATAATTTTCGTCCTTCACCTGGCCAAATAACTGGATGGCTTCCTCCTGGAGGTCCTGGTGTAAGAGTTGATAGTCATGTTTATACTGGTTATGAAATTCCTCCGTTTTATGATTCCTTAATAGGTAAATTAATAGTTTGGGGTAAAGATCGTAATACTGCTATTAAACGTATGAATAGGGCTTTGAATGAATGTGCTGTAACAGGAATTCCTACAACCATTAATTTTCATTTAACTCTCCTTAATAAAACAAAATTTAGGGAAGGGAGAATTCATACAAAATATGTTGAGGAAGAATTATTACCTAACTATTAACAATAAATACATTTGTTTTACATAAGGGTTTTATGCATTGCTAGTTTTATTAGTCCTTGTTGACCAACTAAAATTTCTCTTATAAAACTTATAATCCCAATCCAAATAACTGGTCCAACATCAACTCCTCCTATCGGAGGAATTAATTTCCTTGTTAAATTTAGAATAGAACTTGATGGTATAGAAATTAATAACCATAAACCCTTATTTAAATCAACTTTTGGGTACCAAGTAAGAATTAATCTTATTAAAAAAACTATTGTTAGAAATGATAGAAAAATCCCTAACGTAATATCTAAAATTTGCAGATAGTTTTTAAGCAATGAAATCACAATTGTTTAATTCATCTTAATAAATAACCCATGAATTAGTATTTAATTCGTATTATAAATTGAGAATTAAATCTTTAAAAAGTGCTTCAAATCTCAAATTTATTACTATCCGCTGATTTCGCTCCTGAAGTCGCTAATAATTCTGCTGTTGGAATGTTAGGTAGTTTTATTGCAGCAGCTGTACTAATAGTTGTTCCTGCAGCAGTATTTTTGATCTTTGTTAGCCAGAAAGATGCTATAGAGAGAACAGGGCGCTAGTTTTTGTAGAAGTTTTAAGTACACTATATATATGGGTGATTTGCATCACCTTTAAAAAATAAGTTATTGGAGAAAGAATGTGGTCAATGCTAGTCTAAACTGGGCGAGTATTGTAGGAATAGTTCTTGCTGTTAGTGGAGGTGGCCTTTACTTTTTAAGGTCTTTTAAACCTGCATTGGCTCGTGATTATGATGTTTTCTTTGCTGCAATTGGTCTTTTATGTGGTGGGATATTATTTTTTCAAGGCTGGAGATTAGATCCTATACTTCAATTTGGTCAGTTTTTATTAGCTGGAACGACAGTTTTCTTTGCCTATGAAAGTGTTCGCTTAAGGGGAATTGCTACTGATCAGGCTAGAAGATCATCTTATTTTGAAGATGATGATTTACCTAATATTCCAAGAAATCCTTCCAGGAATAGATTTCAAGATGAATATGATCAGTTTGAAGAGTTTGAAAGGCCATCCAGAAGATTTAAACCTCAAGAAGATGATCTGCAAGAAAACTACCAAGATAGGAGATCTCGTAGAAGTAATTTATCGAGAGCCATACCTGAGTCTGCAGTAAGCAGAAGAAGGCCATCTTCTAGGGAAGTTAATAAATTTGAAAATGACGAGCCAAGAAGAAGGCCATCTTCTAGAGAAGTTAATAAATTTCAAAATGACGAGCCAAGAAGAAGGTCTCGCTTTGATGATAGAAGTGGTAATGAATCAATAAGAAATGACTTTGGGGACAGACGTAGTGAATCTCGTAACGAAGTTAGAAGAGGCTCACGACCTAAAGCTAATCAATCAGTTTCTAGACAATCCAATAGATCCTCAACTACTGATTCTCCTAAAGTATCCAATAAATCAACTAGGCCTTCTATTAGACCTCAAACTAAACGCGAAAAGATTGAAGATGCCTCATTTCAAAATATTGATGAAGTAAAAAGAACTCGTCAGCCTAGAAGAACAACCAACCAAGGAAGATCTACTTCAAAAAATCAATCTGGTAGATATACTGTTGGCTCAAAGAAAAATAAGCCTAGAGATAATAGCTCTAGATTTGATGATTAACTATAAAATTCCTGCCCATTTTAAAAATGATTGTTCGCTAAATAATTCAATTAAAATTATTGCTATAAAACCAATCATTGCGAATCTTCCATTTGTTATTTCGGAATAACGACTCCATCCAAAATTATAATTTTTTTCAATTTCATTAATATTTTCTGAATTAATCTGTTCTTCTTTAGAACTTGAATTTGTTTTATTAATATTTTCTGAATTAATCTGTTCTTCTTTAGAACTTGAATTTGTTTCATTAATATTTTCTGAATTAATCTGTTCTTCTTTAGAACTTGAATTTGTTTCATTAATATTTTCTGAATTAATCTGTTCTTCTTTAGAATTCATGTTTTTTTCCTACTCCTTAAAATTATACTTATCAGCAGTAAATAATTTCCAATCTCCTTTTCCATTTAATTCTAAAATGTTTTCATGAAAATCTTTTAAACTTGGTCTATGGCCAACACTAATTAATGAAAGCTCTCTTTCTTGGAGTAAATTATATAATTTTTTTTCAGTTTCAATATCTAAAGCACTTGTTGCTTCATCTAAAACTGCAAAGCTAGGTGAATTAAGAAGAAGTCTTGCGAAAGCTAATCTTTGCTGTTCACCTAAAGAGAGAATTCTTGGCCAATCTTGTTTAATATCAAGGTTAGGATAACGATCAACTAGTGTTTTTAAATTAACTTCATTAAGGACAGATGTTAAATGTTCGTCACTATATTTTGTAACTTCTGTTGGGTAACATAATTGTTCTCTTAAAGAGCCTAATAGCATATAAGGTTTTTGAGGGATAAATAATAAGTCTCCCGTTTTTGGCTTTTTTACTAAACCTTTATTTGGTTCCCATAAACCACTTATCATTCTTAATAATGATGTTTTCCCGCATCCAGAAGGTCCTACAACTAAAAGGGATTGTTTGGCTTCAATGCTTAGATTTAAATTCTTGATAATTGACTTATTTGATCCTGGAGGGGAAAGATCGGCATTATTAATAAGAATTGATGAATAATCAGAAATAATTTTTTGATTGCTTTTAGGTTGAATTTGACTGATAGATTCAACTTGTGATTGAAACCCTTCTAATCTTCCAATACCAGCAGTAAATTTTGCGAGTTCTTCTATTTGATTAACAATAAAAAATAATGAACCCTCTACCATACCAAATGCAAAGCTTGCTTGAATAAAACGACCATAATCTATATCTCCTTGAAAGTAAGGTATTGCCATTATTAGATATGGAAAGAAGTTCCCCGCATAATTAATTGATCTTCTCATTACATCAATTATTACCCTCCAAATTATCAGTAGGTTAAAGTTTCTAACAACTTCACCTAATCGCCTTTCTGTTTCGCTTCTTTCAGGATTCTCTCCTGAATAAAAGGCTATTGATTCAGCATTGTCTCTAATATGGACGAGGCCATATCTAAAATCTGCTTCATATCTAAGTTGATCAAAATCGATCTTTACAAGATTTTTTCCAGCAATTAATAGAATAGAAGTTGCAAATGCCGCGTAACCAAATAATGAGAAGGTTAACGTCCTACTGATGCTCCATAAAATAAGAATATTAAGAGAAAATGTTAGTAGTGCATCAAAAATCCCTAATGTAAAAGATAGACTTTGTCCAGTAAATGCTCTGGTATCGTCTGTTATTCTCTGATCTGGATTATCTACATCAGTTTCTTCTTCATCATTTGGGTTTAATTGATAATAAGCTTTGTTAGTCATATAGTCTTTCACTAAACTTTTTGAAAGCCATTCTCTCCAAATTATTCCTAATTTGTATGTAAAAAATATTTGAGAAACACGAATAGGTAGAGCTACCGCAAAACAACAAGCGTAAATTCCTAATATTCTGTAGAATCCCTCTTCCTGTTTTTCTACTAATGCATTTGTGAGATCTCTAGCAATAAAGCCTATGCCTGCATTTATACCATTTACAGCTAAAAGCATTAATACAATAATTGCTAGAAATAACCAATGTAACCAACGACGATTTTTTAATTGACGTCTTAAACTAAAAAAACTTCCTGATCCCACAAGAAATAGCACTGAGAAAAATAATCCCCAACTGCTAGACCAAATTGAATTAACAGTATTTACTACTCCACCAAAATATTTTTCAAGAAAGATTGGTTGAATGTTCTCAAAAACACTAATTATTCCGGTCAGCCCTACAAGTACTACACCGCCTACACAAAATAAAAGTGAGATTAAAAGCCAGATGAATTGAAAACCATTGCATTGATCGATAGGAAGAAAAAACGGTTGCGATAATTTCCTTAATCTTTGTAATTGATATATGAATTTGGATTTATTTTGTACTACTTTATTCATTCTCTCGCTAAGTTTTTCTAAAATAGATTATATCTTTTTTTAAGCTTATTTACCAAAGCCTATAAATGAAATTACCCATTCAGGAAGGTTAAGATAGCTTAAAATCGCCACATCAAAATCATGTACTTTTGTTATTGATTTATCCAGAACCAACCATAATACAAAGGGCAAATTGAATATAATTTGTAATTGCCATTTATAGGTTAATACTTTCCATATTTTAGTAAGTAGTATTTTTTTTGATTCATCTAAGTTTTCCCAATATTGGATAATTAAATTAAAAAGATTTTTAGGTTCTGTTTTTAATGATTCTGGGGTATTCATTTTTATTTTTATTTTTATTTTTATTTATAGCTAATAAAATTTTTTTTCGAGACCTTTAGCCTGGAGGCCAATTCATTTTTCTTCCGGAAATGAAGTGAATATGTAAATGGAAAACTGTTTGCCCAGATTCTTCTCCTGTATTAATAACTGTTCGCCAATTATTTAAATTTTTAGACTTAGCTATTTTGCTGCCTACAAATAATAGATGACCTAATAAGTTTTTATCCTGTTCCACACACTCTAATAAACTTTGTATTGGTTTTTTAGGAATAACTAGAAAATGGACTGGAGCCTGAGCTGCAATATCATTAAATGCAATACAAAATTCATCTTCATGGAGTTTTTTGCAAGGAATATCTCCATTAATTATCTTTTGAAATATTGTTGTTTCGGTCATTAAATTAATTGATAGGAATCACATCTTTTTCGTGAAATCCTTCTTTTGTGAGCTCTTTATTTAAATCTTCTTTTGAAGTAACTCTATCAACAAATAATACGCCATTTAGATGGTCCATCTCATGTTGAATACATCTTGCAAGAAGTCCATCTGCTTTCATTTTGCGCGGCCTTCCCATTTCATCTCTAAATTTCAATTTTATAGTAGATGGTCTTACTACGTTTAAGTAAACCCCTGGGATGCTAAGGCAACCTTCTTCGTATGAATTTAGAGTTGTGCCATAATCTGTAATTTCTGGATTTATTAAAATTAAAGGCTCCGCAGCTGAATCTTCAAAATTGACGTCAATGACAAGAAGCTCTTTATTAATGCCAATTTGGGGTGCAGCAAGTCCTATCCCTTTTGCGGCATACATGCTTTGAAGCATTTCTCTAGCTAAATTTCTAATGTCGTCGTCAACTTTACTGATTCTTTTAGAATTTTGCCTTAAAACTTCATCACCAAGTGTATAAATTTCTAGTGATGGTTTTTCTGTCTGTTCTTTCGCAATTTTTTTCGAGTTGCCATTTGTTCTTGACTTTTTTGCAAGTTGTGAAAAATGGTTTGCCACGTTAAATCAAAAACTATCTACTGAGAAGTTAAACTATAAAAATATTAGCACTTTTAATTCACTTTCTATATAGTTTCCTCAATGAGTAATGTTGCTACACTAAAACTTGGAAAAGGAGAACGTAGAAATATAGCTTTTAAAGAGTTATCAATTATTGGGAATATTATTTTTTGGGTAGATGTTGTTCGTGATGACAAAAATTTAAATAATGCTATTTTTGCTAGACCATTTAATGATAAAGATGCTTGCCCCCAACAATTAACTGGAGATGAATTTAATGTAAAAAGTAATTTTCATGGATATGGTGGTAAATCTTATCAATGCTTATACTTTAAAAATTTTTTTTATCTGATATGGATCGATCAGTTTTCAAAGGCAATATGGTTTCAGATTTTTGAAAGCATAAAATTAATAGATAGAAGTAAAAAAAAATATCTCGTTACATTTCAAGAAGCTAGGCAACTATCTAAACCTATAGATGGAAATTTTGATTCTTCATTTGTTATTACTGAAAAAAATATTTTGTATGGTATTTGTGAGATTAAAAATACAGATTATTTGTTTTCGTTAGATTTAAAAAAAACTAAACAAGATATTTATAAAATCAAAAAATTTGATAATTTTGCTGGAGATTTAGCTTCTAATATTTCAAATAACTTATTTTCTTGGGTAGAGTGGGATACTCCATATATGCCATGGGAAAAAAATGATCTTTTTTTTGCTGAAGTAGATAATGGGGAGATAAAAAGAATAAAAAAATTTGCCAATTCAGTTATCAATGGGAATAGAAAAGTTTCTTTTTTTCAACCTTATTGGATCAGTGATAAAATCCTCGTATGTTCTGAAGATAGCTCTGGTTGGTGGAATTTATTATTTATTGATGTAAGTGAAATTCAAAATATTGTTATCAAGAAAAGAATAAAGAAAAATTTATTTGAATATGGTTCACCCCAATGGGTCGCTGGAATAACTTTTTTTTCTGGGTCTCTCAAAAATTTATTTTGCTTGGCAAAAAAAGGAAATGCTTGGCTATTAGAGCAATATCAAGATCTTAAGTTTATACAAGAAATTTATTTGCCATTTTCTTCAGTCAGTGAGTTTAGTGCTTTTGATAAAAAATTAGCTTTAAAAGGTTGTGGGTTTGATTTTTTGGGTAATTTACTTGAAATTGATTTTGGAGAGAAAATTTCCTTAAATATTCTAAAGAAGGTATCGAATGAATCTATAGTGAATTGTTCAAAACCAGAATCTTTTTGGTTTAAAGGTTTTGATAATCAATCCACACATTCCTTTCTTTATAAGCCTTTAGTTGCAAGGCTTAATAAGCCGCCACTTTTGATTAGAGCTCATAGTGGCCCTACTGCAAATTTCGATGGATCTTACAATCCTGAAGTGCAATATTGGGTAGCAAAAGGTTTTTTTGTTGCTGAAGTTAATTATGGCGGATCATCAGGTTTTGGAAGAGAGTATAGGGAGAGATTAAATTGTAAATGGGGAATTGTTGATTCTTATGATTGCAAAGCATTAGTTCTTGAATTGGTGAGATTAGATTTAGTTGATAGTGAAAATATTGTAATTTTTGGAAATAGTGCTGGTGGCTTAACTGCCCTTAATTCTTTATGTGAAGGGAATGTCTTCAAAGCTGCTATTTGCAAATATCCTGTAATTGATTTAGAGGATATGTATCTCAATACTCATAGATTTGAAAAAGATTATTTAAATTCTCTAGTAGGTAATTATGATCAATTTTTTAGGGAGTACAATACTAGATCACCAATAAATAAAATGAGTAATTTAAAAAAGCCAATATTATTATTTCATGGCAAAAAAGATTCAGTTATTTCATATAAACAAACATTAAAAGTTCAAGAAAAGTTGATTAAGAATAATCAACTTTCAGAAGTTGTTTTTTTTGAAAATGAGGGCCATGGGTTTAAATATATTGAAAATAAAAAAACAGTTATTCAAAAAACCGAAGATTTTTTAAATAAAGTTTTAAAGATTTAAGAATTTATTTTTAGAAAATTAATAGTTTCTTTTAATTTGTCTATAAATCTATCAATATCATCTTTGTTGGTTGTGAAGTTCATACTAATTCTTGCTGTTGAATTAATTCCGAGGTGTCTATGAAGAGGTTGACAACAATGATGTCCGCTTCTTATACAGATTCCTTTTGAATCAAGAATTTCAGCTATATCGTTAGAATGTATTTTTTTGACATAGAAAGTAGCTAGTGATGCCCTTTTTGTATCTATCTCGGGAGGTGGACCAATAATTTCAATATCCTCTATTTCATTTAATTTTTCAAATAAGTATTTTGTAATAGTCTTTTCATATTGATGGATATTATCTAATCCAACATTCTTTATATAATTTATAGCTTCTGCAAGCCCTATCGCTTCTGCAATGGCTGGAGTTCCTGCTTCGAATTTATGAGGAAGTTCTGCCCAAGTACTACTTTCTTCAAAAACATCTTGAATCATTTCGCCTCCACCAAACAATGGAGGGATTTTTTCTAATATTTCTTTTTTGGACCAAAGGAAACCTATTCCTGTTGGACCACATAATTTATGACCTGAACCTGCTAAAAAATCTATGCCTAGATCAATAACATCGATCTTTTGATGAGCTAAACTCTGACATGCATCGAGAAGAACTAAAGAACCTTTTTGCTTTGCTAAGTTAGTTATTTCTTTGATTGGATTACAGCAACCTAAAGTGTTACTTATGTGTACAAGGCTCACTAACTTTGTTTTGGATGTTAATTTAGATTTGAAATCATTAATATCTAATTTCCCATTTTTATCTATTCCAATAAATTTCAGTCGACATTTGTTTTTTGCAGCAACCATTTGCCAAGGAACAATGTTACTATGATGCTCCATAATGGATAAAATAATTTCATCATTTTCTTGTAATGTAAATTCTCCCCATGATCTTGCTGCTAAATTTATAGCTTCAGTTGCGTTTCTAGTAAAAATAATTTCTTTAGATGAATTGGCATTTAAATATTTACTAATTACAGACCTCGAATTTTCAAATTCTTCTGTTGCTTTTGCGCTTAATTGGTGGGCGCCTCTATGAACATTTGCATTGAAGTTTCTATAATATTCATCAATTTTCTTAAGTACTTGTATAGGTTTTTGTGTAGTCGCAGCATGATCTAGATAAATAATTTTGTTATTGCTTTTACAATTGTTTTCTAATAGAGGAAAATCTTTTTTTGAAACTTCAGGTAAATTTTGAATCGCGTCCATTAATCCTGTTTTAAAAGTTTATTAAGTAAATCCCATCTACCTTTTGGAACGGGAATAAAAGAAATTATTTCTTTAAAGAAGGAACCTAATTGTAGCTTACTGGCTTCTGCTAGTGTGAGGCCTCTTGATCTCATATAAAAAAGTTCTTCTTCGTTTAATTGTGAAATTGTGGCTCCATGTTTGCATTTTACATCGTCAGCAATTATTTCTAGCTGGGGTTTTGTATCTATTTGTGCATGATTTGATAAAAGTAGATTTCTGCTTAATTGAGAAGCATCAGTTTTTTGGGCTATTTTCGGAACGATTATTGAACCTTCAAAGATTGCATGTGATCTATCATCTGCTAATGATTTGTTGATTTGATCTAAAAAACCATTGGGCCCATTAAATTCTATTTTTGTATAAGTTGCTATTTGTTCATCATTTTTTGTTATTTGCATGCCTTTGATATTTGTTTTGGCATTACCTAATGATTGTTTTATGCGAATTTCAAATCTTGCATAATTGAATTTAAAATGTAGTGATCCTAAGTTGTATTCACTATTTTGTTTTTGAATAACATTTAGAGAATTTAATAGATTGGATTTATTTTCTCCATAGGCAACCATGCCATGGTTGACAGAACTATTTGCCTCTAAACAGAAGTAGGTTGATTGAGATAGTGAAGAGTTTTCTGTTCCGAGATTAATTTGTAATAAGTCGAGATTGCAATTTTTTTCGATGATTAATATTAATGTTTTTGCATTAATAGAATTATGTGTTGCATGACTTAGGATTTCAAGAGGAGGAATTTTTTTGCCTTTTATTCTTAAACCTAAGATATTTTGTTCAAAACTTAAACAGAGATTTAAGAGTTCGCTCCAATTTTCGTTTTGATCAAATGAAGAAACATTTTGTTTAATATACGTTATTAATTCTTCATTATTTAATTCATTTATAGAATAATTTTCGCTGTTTATGTTTATTTGACTATTCTCACCAATTATTAATCTAATGATATTTTGAGAATTATTTTGATAAGGGAATTCAAAATTAGTACTGCTGCCATTTAGTGAAAAATCTAAAAACTTTAAAAATTTTGATTTATTTGAAAGCCTCCATAACTCACTTTTGAGATTTGGTAGAGGGTTTGATTGTAATTTCTCAAGACAAATTTTTTGTATCTCTGTTGGATTACTAAGTAGCTTATTTGTTTTTATCTTTTCAATAATTTGCATTGGTTTAGTTTTCTTTTTCAAAGTTATCAGTCCATTCATAGCCATTTTTTTCAAGTTCAAGAGCAAGGTCGCTTCCGCCAGTTTTTATAATTTGACCATCTGACATGACGTGTACATAGTCAGGTTTTATCTCGTTCAATAATCTTTGATAGTGAGTAATTAAAATGATTCCCATCTTATTATTAGATATTTTCTTAATTCCTGAAGCAACTATTCTAAGAGCATCAATGTCTAAACCTGAATCGGTTTCATCTAAAATTGCAATTGAGGGATCTAGTAATGCCATTTGAAGTATTTCATTTCTTTTCTTTTCACCTCCAGAAAAACCTTGATTTACACTTCTTGATAAGAATGCCGAATCCATTTTTACTAGTTCTAATTTTTCTTTAACTAAATCTTCAAAATCGAAAGTATCTAATTCTTCTTGTTTAAGAAATTTTCTTCTAGCGTTTGTTGAAACACGAAGAAACTCAAGATTACTTACTCCCGGTATTTCTATTGGATATTGGAAACCAAGAAAAATTCCTGATTGAGCTCTTTCTTCGGGTTCTAAAGAGTTTACATTTTTTTCTAAAAAATTTATCTCACCTTTAGTAATATTGTATGAGGGATGTCCTGCGATAATTTTTGAGAGAGTACTTTTTCCACATCCATTCCTACCCATAATTGCATGGATCTCACCAGGATATACTTTTATAGAAACGCCTTTTAAAATTGGTAGATTATCCGTAGAAGCAAAGAGATTATTAACTTCTAATATTGGTGCTGATTCTTTCAGTTTAGTTTGCATCTCACTTACAAATTCGTTAATTAACCTACTGATCCCTCAAGTTTAAGAGCGAGGAGCTTGTCTGCTTCAGCTGCAAATTCCATAGGTAATTGATTAAATACATCTCTGCAGAAACCACTTACCATCATAGAAACAGCTTCTTCAAATTCTATACCTCTGCTTTGTAGATAAAAAAGTTGGTCTTCAGAGATTCTACATGTGCTTGCTTCATGTTCAATTTCAGAATTTTGTTGTTGAGATGTTATGTAAGGGAATGTATTCGCTGATGCTTGATCACCTATTAACATTGAATCACACTGGCTGTAATTTTTTGCTCCAATCGCTTTTGTCCCCATTTTAACCAGACCTCTGTAGCTATTTTTCGACTTACCGGCACTTATCCCTTTACTAACTATGGTTGATTTGGTTTTGGGTCCAATATGAATCATTTTTGTGCCTGTATCAGCTTGTTGGAGGTTATTTGTAAGTGCTACTGAATAAAATTCCCCTATAGATTCTTCTCCTAAAAGCAAACAACTAGGGTATTTCCATGTGATTGCAGAACCAGTCTCAACCTGAGACCAGCTGATTTTACTCCTATTGCCTAAGCATTTTCCTCTTTTGGTTACGAAATTGAAAATTCCACCTATGCCTTCTTCATTGCCTGCATACCAATTCTGGACTGTTGAATATTTAATTGAAGCATCATCTAAAGCAATGAGTTCAACTACTGCCGCATGCAGCGTATTTGTATCGAACATTGGTGCTGTGCAACCTTCTAAATAACTAACTGAACTTGATTCTTCAGCTATTATTAGTGTTCTTTCAAATTGGCCAGAATCTCCACTATTAATTCTGAAGTAGGAAGATAGATCCATAGGACAAGTCACGCCTTTGGGAATATAAACAAAGGAACCATCACTAAAAACAGCTGAATTGAGAGCTGCAAAATAATTATCAGTAGCTGGAACCACGGAGCCTAAATATTTTTCTATCAAATCTGAATGATTTTTTACTGCTTCACTTATAGAGCAAAATATAACTCCATGTTCAGCAAGTTCTTCTCTAAATGTAGTCGCAATAGAAACGCTATCAAAAACTGCGTCTACGGCAACATTTGTTAGTTTCTTTTGTTCAGTGAGAGGTATACCTAATTTGTCAAACGTTTCCAGCAGTTTGGGATCAACTTGATCCAAACTAGAAATTTTTTCTTTTTGCTTGGGAGCAGAATAATAAATTATATCTTGATAATTGATTTCGTCATATCCTAATTCTGCCCAGTTAGGTTCTTTCATTTGTTGCCATTTCTTAAAGGCATTTAATCTAAAATTAAGAAGGTATTCTGGCTCTTCTTTTTTGCTTGAAATGAGGCGGATAATATCTTCATTCAATCCTTTAGAAATTTTCTCAGTTTCAATATCTGTAACAAAACCATATTTGTAAGGTTCTTTTACTACATCTTTAACTAGATTTTCGTTAACCATTTTTTCCAAAGGTGAACCTATATACAATTAGGTTTGTATACTCTACCCAAAGATACCCCTAAATAAAGAGTTTTTTTTATTAAAAGTAAAAATAAATGTCTTCTCCACTTGATCCATTATCTAATTCTCTAACTCTGCAAACCATTCAAAGCATTGAAAAACTAAATTTACCAATAATGCAGAAACATCACTTAAGGATACTTGTGCATTGCCTTGCAATTTTGAATTCTATATCTAGCGATAATAGTTTTTTCTCAGATCAGGAAAATCTTCTAAGACAATGGTGTAATAATGAATCTCGAAAATTTAATGATCCAAAATTTAGTGATCTTCTTTATGAACAATTAGCATTAACTGCAAAAAAGTTGAATCTTTTTTCTCAAAAGATAGGCAAGGATATCAAAGATCTAGATATAGAGGATTTAGTGATTTTAGTGGAAGAAGGCACAGAAGCCCACCTTAATTGATCCCGAAGAAAAGATATATTTTTGTTGAGTCCATGACAAATGCAGGTAATAAAATTTAAAAGAAAAGAAAATTAATTTAAATTTTGCTTATTTCCAAAATTTATTAAACCTTAGTTATACCAATGATTTTTGAGTAAAATCTTAAACTTATTTAAGTTTAAGTAGTCAGAGGATGCTGACGACAAGCTTGAAAGACACACAAATACATAAAAAAGCGAACATACTGATCCCAAACTAAAACGGAGATTTTAAAGTGGCTGATGGGATCATGAATAAAGATCAATTGCTTTCACTTACCCTCAGACAATTACGTCAAGAAGCAAGTAAATTATCAGTTCCTTTATATAGTCGGAAAACAAAGGTAGTTTTAGTTGATTTAATACTCAAATATCAAAAAAAAGGTTCTGTAGTAAATAAAAAAGTAGTTAGTAAATCTACTTCTTTAAGTTCTAGTGAAGCTAAGTCTTCAAATAGTTCTGAAGAAGTTCTAACAAAAGTGGTTTTCTTGCCTCGAGATCCAGACTGGGCTTATGTTTTTTGGCAAATATCTGAAATTGATAGAGAAAAAGCACAATCTCTAGGTGCAAATAAATTATGTTTACGTTTATATGATGCTTCTGGTTCTGATGGCAGTAACTTAAATCAAGGTACTTTAAGAGAGATTACAGTTGATAGTCATAGTACTGAGTGGTATTTACCAATTCCTCTTTCAAATAGGGACTATAAAGTTGAATTAGGATATAAATATGGTTTCAATTGGATGTCACTAGCTTTTTCTTCAGTAAGTCATGTGCCTGGATCGAATCCTTCTGAGCAAATTTTAGATAAGTTCGTACCCTTTAATTTAGATTCTACTTCTGACAATATCCCGGATATTTCAAATCCACAGGAGCAGGAAGTTAATGGTCTTCATGAAAGGTTATATCAAGCAGCAACAAACATCTCTGTAAGGAGAAAAGTTGGCTCTGAAGAATTTATGGAAAACATGAATTCGAATGTTACAGATTCTGGCGCAGGTAAATGGTCGTCAGGCTTAAACGATTCTGGAATTGGAATAGTCAAAAATAGATCTTTTTGGATGGTTGCAGATGCCGAATTAATCGTATATGGTGCGACTGAACCATCTGCAAAATTAACAATTGGTGGTGAAGACGTTCCACTTGCTGCCGACGGAACTTTTAGAATTCAAGTCCCCTTTAGAGATGGGTCTCAAAACTATGATATTAAGGCTGTTGATTCATCTGGCCAGCAAGAAAGAACTATTTCTATGAAATTTGATAGATTCACTCCACTTGACGATACTAATGACAAAAATAAATCTCAGAAAGAATGGTTTTAAAAAAATAAATTAATGCTAAAAAAAATCGTTGCATTTACACCTTTATTGGGAGCTCTAACTTTCCCTTTGTTAGTTCCGTTAACGATTTCAAAGTTTGGCGTTAATTACGGAATTCTAAGTGCATTGTTGATTTCTTCTATTTGGTTTATCGCTATGTTAAGAACATCCGAAATGCCTCATTAATTTAGTTAGATTTTTTTAAGTTTCTTAAAATTATGACCGAAGTTAATGTTATACATATAAATTCTCCTTTTTTAGATCAAAAGCCAGGGACTTCTGGTTTAAGAAAAAGTACATTAAAGTTCCAGGAACAACATTATTTGGAAGTATTTATAGAGGCAATATTACTATCGCTGGAGAATATACAAGGATCTACTTTGGTAATTGGAGGAGATGGTAGATATGGAAATATCGAAGCAATAGAAAAAATCGTTCAAATTTGTGTAGCACATAAAGTTGGAAAAGTTATCGTGCCAAAAGATGGTTTATTATCTACGCCTGCGACTTCTAATTTGATTAGAAAAGAAAATGCTGTTGGAGGTATTATTCTTTCTGCAAGTCATAATCCTGGAGGGATTGATGGTGACTTTGGAGTTAAATTAAATATTGCTAATGGTGGTCCAGCTCCTGAAATAATTACTAATCAGATATTCAAATCTACACAATCACTTACTAGTTACAAAATAAGCAAAATCAACTTACCTGATTTTAGTCAATATGGATCATTTTATTATGGAGACACTACTTTAGAAATTATTGATGGATTGAAAGATTATTCGGCTTTAATGGAAAAAATCTTTGATTTCGATGAGATAAGTGATTTTCTGAAAAAAGATTTCTCATTAATTTTTGATGCAATGAATGCTGTTACTGGCCCATATGCAAAAAATATTTTTGTTGAAAAAATGGGTCTCCCAAATGATTGTGTTATGAATGGTGATCCATTAAAAGATTTTGGTGGGTTACATCCTGATCCAAATCTTACTTATGCAGCTCATTTAGCTGATTTATTATTAAATAAAAAGTCTTATAGTTTTGGCGCAGCCTGTGATGGAGATGGCGATAGAAATATGATTCTGGGAAGTGGATGTTTTGTAAATCCTAGTGATAGTCTTGCTGTTATTACTGCTAATACAACATGTGTTCCTGGTTATAAAGAAGGTATATCCGGTGTTGCAAGATCCATGCCTACAAGTTCAGCAGTTGATATTGTTGCTAGTGAACTAAATATTCCATGTTTTGAGACACCAACTGGATGGAAATTTTTTGGAAATCTTCTAGATTCCAATTTAATTACTATATGTGGAGAGGAAAGTTTTGGTACAGGAAGTAATCATGTAAGGGAGAAAGATGGATTATGGGCAGTTTTATATTGGTTACAAATTTTAGCTGAAAAAAATTGTTCAGTAAGTGATTTAATTAAAAATCATTGGAGACAATTTGGCAGAAATTATTATTCAAGACATGATTATGAGGGAATTCCATCTAATATTGCTAATCAAATCTTTGATAAGTTATCTTCTATGTTGCCAACTCTGATAGGAACTAATTTTGCTGGTAATTCAGTTAAAGATGCAGATAATTTTTCATATTTAGATCCTGTGGATAACTCTATTAGCGAAAATCAAGGTTTAAGAGTTATTCTTGAAGATAACTCCAGAGTCATTCTCCGCCTTTCAGGAACTGGAACCAAGGGCGCAACTTTAAGACTCTATTTTGAGAAATTTATAAATCCTCAACACAATCTCTCATTAAATCCTCAAATAGCCTTAAAGCCCCTAATAGATGATATAGATGATTTATTAAATATCTCTAAACTAACTAAAATGGAAACTCCTACAGTAATTACCTAAGTTAGATAGCAATGATTGTTGATTGATTTAAATTTTATGCAGTCAGAAAATCTTTTTACACACAATTATCAAATAGAGAGTAATGCTCCTTTAGCAGATAAATTAAGACCCAAGAATTTGGATGATTTTTTTGGTCAAGACTCAATATTAAAAAATAATTCGTTGTTGAGAAATGCCATCTTATATGACAAGGTAGGCAATTTTATTTTTTCGGGACCTCCGGGCGTCGGTAAAACTACATTAATTGAAATTATTTCTGCTTATACGCGCTCTAAACTAATAAGATTAAACGCAGTATTGTCTAGTATTAAAGAATTAAGAACTGAAATTACAAATGCAAAGGAAAGATTAATAAGCACAAATAGGAAAACAATTTTGTTTATTGATGAGGTACATAGATTTACTGCAGTTCAGCAAGATGCTTTATTACCTTCAATAGAGAATGGAACTATCACTTTTATTGGTGCAACAACTGAAAATCCTTTTTTTGCAGTTAATAAAGCTCTTATTAGTAGATCTCGTGTTTTTACGTTACTTCCTCTTGAAGAAAAGGATTTGAAGAAAATAATTAAGAAAGTAATAATTTATTATGCAAATATTAGAGATTCTAAAAAGATTCTTATCACAGAAGATGCAATCAGTCATTTAATTAAATTCTCTGGTGGTGATGCTAGAACCCTTATTAACGCTTTAGAGTTGTGCATAGGAATAACCAAAGAGAATGAAGCTAATGAAATTATTATTAATCTATCTATAGCTGAAGATTCAATTCAAAAGAAAAATATTGTTTACGATAAAAAAGGACAAAATCATTATGATGTTATAAGTGCATTTATAAAATCTATTAGAGGTTCTGATCCAAATGCAACGTTATATTGGCTTGCAAATATGGTAGAGGCTGGGGAAGACCCCAATTTTATTTTTAGAAGACTTTTAATTTCTGCCAGTGAAGATATTGGGATAGCAGATCCCAATGCTATTGTTGTTGTCCAATCTTGCTGTGCTGCTTTTGATCGAGTTGGTTTTCCGGAAGGGTTGTTTTTTCTTTCACAAGCTTCTTTATATTTAGCTCTTTCTCCAAAGAGTAATAGTACTAAATCCATTTTTAAAGCAATAGAAAAAATTAAGTCTATAAATACTTCTACGGTTCCAAGTCATTTAAAAAATAATTCTAATAATTATAAGAATCCTCATAACTATCAAGGTCATTGGGTAGAACAAGAATATCTCCCAAACGGAACAAAAGGTTTCAAAGTTTGGGAACCCAGTCACTACGGATGGGAGAAAAGCAAATTTGAAGAATTATGTAAAAGAAAAGAAGGTTAAAAATTTTTTGAACAACAAATAATCTTAGGATTTAGTGAATTATTTTCTTTATAAGCTAAAGCTATTGTCCAATGATGAAAATTTATTTGTGCTAATTTTAAATTTAAGTTTTTCTGTTTGTGGATTAACTCTTTATTGGTTTGAAAATATTGCCAATGGTTTATATCTTTAGCTAATTTGCCATGATCCCACTTTATGGCGGCTTCAATAGCACACCATTGATTTAATATCATAGTTTTTGTGAAAGAATTGTTATTTTTGAAGTCACTTGCATTGAAAAAATATTTGCAGGCTAATTTCTTATAGTTGAAATTTCTATCTGTTCTTTCTATATCTATTCCAATTTTTCTTTTATGCCAAACTATAACAATTGCATCTCTACAATGACTTAAGCTTATATGTCCCATCTCGATAGGTAATTTAGGGGGTTCTCCTGGATTCGCATTGATTGGAATGTCTAAGGGATCTAAATCAAATATTGTGGCTAATGATCTTCGTATATAAGCTCTAGTTTCTAGAAAAATCCTTGCTCTGCAGGCTGAAAGTGTTTTTGCAGTCTCAAGTTCTTTTACGGTTGCGACATCTTGTACACCTTTAATCTCATAAAACCATATTTTTGGTATTTTATATTCATACTTATTTAATAATTTCAATGGCTCTTAAGGTTGGTGATAAAGCACCAGAATTTAGGTTGAAAGATTCTTTTGAGAAAGAAGTATCTCTAGAAGATTTCAAAGGTAAAAGAATAATACTATATTTTTATCCAAAAGATAACACACCGGGATGTACTAAAGAGGCTTGCAACTTTAAAGAAAACTGGGATTTGTTTAAGAAGAATAACATTGTTGTTCTTGGGATTAGTAAAGACAATGCTGTTTCTCATAAAAAGTTTATAGAAAAATTTGATTTACCTTTTATTCTTTTAACTGATCCTGAACCTTGTAAAGTGTCTTCTGACTATGATAGCTATGGTCTTAAGAAATTTATGGGAAAGGAATATATGGGTATGATGAGAAATACTTTCTTGATTAATGCTGATGGTAATATTGAAAAAATATATCTCAAGGTAAAAGCTGCGATCATGGCTGATCATATAATTACAGATCTAGGATTAGAGTAATTTATTTTGAATTTTCGAAGTGTATTATCATACCTTCCAAAACTAAATTTGGTAGATTAATAATTTTTGTTTTCTTAGCTTTTAATATGCTTGTAATTAATTCAGAGTCTCCGCCGCAGGTTATTAAAATATCTTTAACAGGATTAAATGAGAAATTAATAACCCCAATCATAGAGTTAAGAACTCCTTTTAAAATTGCATCCTCTGTATCAAATAAAAAATCTTCAGCAGGCATTCCATACTTTTTAGGAACTGTGAGATTTCTTGTGAAGTACTCCATTGATTTTAATTGGGTTAGAAATCCTGGAGCAAGTTGTCCACCGATAATAGATCCGTTTGGGCTCAGTTTTGTTAAAGATAATATTGTTCCACAATCCACGATTAGTAAATCCTTCTTAAGAGGGTTATCTATAATATTTAGTGCGGCCAAACAGGCAAGAGCTCTATCAATGCCAAAATAATCAGGTAGATTGGATAATTGAATATCATTTGTTTTAATTTCATTTTCTTTTTCCAGTACAAACATTGGAGATTGTCCTACTGAAGCCCAAATTAGATTATTTAAATTGATTTTTTTTGGAAGTTTATAATCTTTTGGTGTGTGAAAGAATTTATATTTATTCTGAAAATATTCTGCCCAATGAAGCCTACTATTACCGACTAATAAAAAATTTATATCTGCGACCATTCTCTTACTGTATATTTAATTATTAGTATGTAAGCCACATTCTTGTTTTACTCCTCTGAATCTTGTATCTCTTCCTTGCTTGTCTCCACCATCAGGTGAGCTAGAATGCCAATCTCCCACAGTTGAATAGCCTTTTAGAAAAAGGGGGTGGTCAGGCAATTTATTTTCCTTCATATAATAAAAAATATCTTTTTTTGTCCACTTTAATAACGGCCTTAAGGACAATCTTTCTCGTATTACATCTAGGAATCTCATTTTATTTCTATTTTCAGTTTGGCTTGATCTGACACCACTAGCCCAGCATTGAATATTATGTTTTTCTAGACCATTTTCTAAAGGGTTGATTTTTCTTATTTCATGATATTTATCTAGATCACTAGATTTATTAGTCTCCCATAGTTTTCCGTATAAGGATTCCATTCGAGCTGGAGATAGTTCACTTTGTAAGACCTCTATTTCTAGAGATAAATCGTTAATGAGCTTTTCGGCGTATTGATATGTTTCTGCTGGCAAGTAACCAGTGTCTATCCAGAAAATTTTTATTTTTTTTTGTAGGCAAGAGTCACTTACCATTTTTAAAAGTACAGATGACTGTATTCCGAAGCTTGTTGTAATTGCAAATTCATTATCAAACTTTTCATAACCCCATAAAAGCATTTCTTGGGAATTCATATCTTGAAGCTTCTGATTATGTTCTCTTAAATCAGATTGAACCTCTTCGTGTGTTTTTTTAATCATTTTGCTAGGTGGTTATAGGATTAATGTTATTTCTCTCAATTTGAATATTATTCGTTTAGTTTAATAATACATTTAGGTATATCAATATTTCACCAATGAAATTAATACAAAAACCAATAGTAATAGTTGGAGCTGGTTTTGCTGGTATGACAGTCGCTTTGAGTTTAAAGAGACTTAATCCCTCTTTGCCAATTCTTGTAGTTGATTCTGAGTCGAAATTTGTATTTAAACCTCTGATGTATGAGGTTTTAAGCAAAGAAATAAGAATGTGGGAATTTGCTCCGGAATTTTCAAATATTTTTTCTGATGTAGGGATAACATTTTTGAGGAATTGCTTAAAAAAAATTAAATTCAATGAAAAAATTCTCGAATTTAGGGATGATTTACAAATTAGTTATCAATACCTTGTAATTTGTACTGGATCTGTACCTAATTGTTTCTCAATTAAAGGCGTAGATGAAAATTGTTATTTTTTCAATAATATAAATGATCTAAACAAGTTAAAATCTATTTTAGAAAAATCGAATAAAAGTATTTCTCGGCTGAAGTTATTTATCGTTGGTGGCGGACCCTCTGGGGTTGAAATAGCTTGCAAAATTAATGATATATATAAAGACAAGTTTGAAATTAATATAGTTGAAAGATCTAATGAGATTTTAAGTAAAAATAAAATTTTTAATCGTGAAGAAGCCGAGAAAGCTTTAGAAATGAGACAAATAAATGTTTTTTTAAATTCTATTGTAAAAGAAGTTTCTGAACAAAAAATTAGTTTTTCTAATAATGCTGGGATAACAAATTTGGATCAGGATATTGTTATCTGGACTGCTGGTGTTAAATCTAATCTGTCTTATCTTGACAATGAAATACCAAGGATGAACGGAAGACTTGTAGTGAATGATAAATTTCAAATTGAAAATAATATGAATTGTTTTGCGATTGGTGATATATCAATAATTAAAGGAATGGAAGATTTACCTTTAACTGCACAAGTTGCTATACAAGAAGGAACCCATCTTGCTAGAAATTTAGAACTTTTAATTCAGGATAAAGATCTTTTACCATTCAAATTTCAAGATAATGGTGAGATGATCAGCTTAGGAATTGGTAAAGCCTCAATTTCGGCACTGGGTATTACTTTGGCAGGTAAATTAGCATTTGAAGTGCGAAGATTTATATATGCCTCAAAATTGCCTGATTTAGGCAAAAGCTTAAAATCTGCTACTTCATCGATATTAAATAAAAAATCTATAGTCAATCACTTTTTTCAAAAAGATAATAAATCTGATTAAACTTTTTTGAAATATTGTTTTTGGGTATATTGAGTTAAATAAGTTTGATATGAATTTAATTTCTTTTGTTAGTAATAATTCTGATGCATTAATAACTGTATTTGTGTTAGCTATGTCAATAATTTTATTTATAAAAAATACTATTGCTCCTGAATTGACTGGTTTATTATGCGTTGGAATATTTATTGCCACTGGTGTTCTTACTCCTGAAAAAGCTTTAGCTGGATTTGGTAGCCCATCTTTAATTACTCTTATGGGTCTATTTGCAGTGTCATCTGCTTTATTTAAGAGTGGAGCCTTAGATAGAGTAAGAGAATTGATTTCTTCTGAAAATATTAAAACACCTAGGCAATTAATTTCATTAATAGCTTTTTTAATTGCTCCAATTTCAGGGATCGTTCCTAATACCCCAGTAGTAGCATCTTTATTACCATTGATTGAAGGTTGGTGTGCAAGGCGGAACATTTCACCATCAAAAGTTTTATTACCTCTTTCTTTCGCAACTTTATTAGGAGGAACACTGACACTATTAGGTAGCTCAGTAAATCTTCTTGTAAGTGATATTAGTCAGCAATTAGGTTATGGAGCCTTGGAATTATTTAGTTTAACTGCAATTGGTATTCCGGTTTGGTTGATAGGCACAATTTATATGATTATAGTTTCTGATTTCCTTTTGCCGGATAGAGGAAGAGATAAAGATTTTATCAAAAATGCAGATATGAATATTTATTTTACAGAAGTTACTATCCCTGCTGAATCCGAATTAGTTGGTCAATCAGTTAGAAATAGTAGATTACAAAGACGATTTGATGTCGATGTTCTTGAGTTGCAACGAAATGGAAAAGTTATACTTCCTCCACTCGCAGATCGAAAGATTGAGCCTGAAGATAGATTAATAATACGTGTTACAAGATCAGATTTATTGCGTCTGCAGCAAGAACATACTATTTTGTTGGCTGAAAACAAGAGATCTTTAGGAGGGGCCAATCTTTTTCCATATGAAGAGGGTACTAAAACGTTTGAAGCGTTGTTGCCATCTGGCTCAACTTTAGCTGGAGCAAGTTTGAGAGAACTAAGATTCAGGCAGCGACATAATGCCACTGTTTTGGCACTAAGAAGAGGTCAGCAAACTGTTCAGGAGAGGTTGGGTCAAGCTGTCTTAAGAGCCGGTGATGTTTTATTATTACAAGCTCCTTTAGATTCAATAAGAGGTCTTCAGGCTAGTAATGATTTGTTGATTTTGGACCAATTTGACGATGATTTACCAGTTTTAGTAAAAAAACCTATTGCCATTGCAATCGCAATAGGAATGGTTATATTACCCTCTATTTCTAATATTCCATTAGTAGGATCAGTTCTTTTAGCCGTAATTGCCATGGTTGCCTTTGGATGTTTGCGGCCGGCAGAGATACAAAAATCAATTAGATTAGACGTTATTTTATTGCTGGGTTCATTATCTTGTTTTAGTGTAGCAATGCAAGTAACAGGGTTAGCAGATTTAATAGCCTTCAATCTCGATTTTGCTTTAAATGGAATGCCGCTTTACTTTGCATTGTTAGTAATTTTTGTATCGACTGTTATTCTTACGCAATTTATTAGTAACGCAGCTTCAGTTGCTCTGATATTACCAGTTGCTATTGAGTTATCTCCTGTTTTAGGTATCACGCCCAATGCTTTAATAATGCTTGTTTTATTCGGAGCAAGTCAATCTTTTTTGACACCTATGGGTTATCAAACCAATTTAATGGTTTACGCCCCTGGAAGATATAGATTTTTTGATATAGCAAAATATGGAGCAGGATTAACAATTATAATGTCATTAATAGTTCCAGCATTGATAATTTTAAATTTTCAATAAACCAAAAAAGTGAAATTTAAAAGCGCTACTTATAATTTAAAAGAAGTTTACAGAAAGTTATCTGTCCCTCAATTTACAATTGTTACGGGATTAATTATTATTTTTGTGGGAACTTTAATTATCAGTTCTCCTTTATGTTCTTCAGCAAAAGTAGGATTGTGGGAAGCATTTTTTACATCTACTTCTGCAATAACCGTAACTGGATTAACTATTATTGATATTGGTGTAGATTTAAATATTTTTGGTCAAATCTTCTTAGCTTTTATGCTCTTATCAGGAGGCTTAGGCTTAATGGCCATTACTACTTTTCTGCAAGGGTTTGTTGTAAAAGGTACTCAGCTAAGAACTAGATTGGATAAAGGAAAGACTCTGGATGAATTTGGAGTTGGAGGAATAGGAAGAACTTTTACGAGTATCGCAATTACGGCAACTTGTATTATTTCTTTTGGGGCAACTATATTATATTTTTTTGGATTTGTAGATATTCAAAATAATTGGGAAAGACTTTGGTCTTCAATATTTCATAGTATCTCAGCTTATAACAATGCGGGTTTTTCTTTATGGGCTAATAGTCTTGAGGATTACAGATCAAATGTTTTTGTTAATATCATATTTATTTTTCTTATTGTAATGGGTGGATTAGGCTGGAGAGTAATTGATGATATTTGGAGCAATAAAAAGAATCTTTCATATAGGAAATTGAGTCTTCATTCTAGATTGGTTATTAGAACAAGTTTATCTTTAATAGTCTTCGGCTCATTGGGTTTTTTTCTTACAGAGACCCTACTAAATAGTCAATTTTTTAGTGATTTGAATTTCTTTGAGAAGTTATTATCATCTTTGTTTGAAACTGTTAGTGCAAGGACCGCAGGATTTACAAATTTTCCAATATCATTAAATTCGGTTTCAGATACAGGCCTTTTATTATTAATGACATTAATGTTTATTGGAGCAAGTACTGGTGGTACTGGTGGTGGCATTAAAACAACCACATTTATTGCCTTGATGGCAGCAACTAGATCAACTTTAAGAGGACAGAAAGATGTAATTATAAGTAATAGATTAATCTCGGATAAGGTTATTCTTAAAGCTGTTGGGATAACAGTAGGATCTCTACTTTTTGTACTTTTGATGGCAATGCTACTGAGCACAACCAATACTTTTATTAAAAAAGAATCTTTTACCTTCCTAGAAATTCTATTCACTTGCATTTCTGCATTCGCAACAGTTGGTTTTGATATTGGTTTAACGGTTAAGTTAAATCATTTTGGCCAATTTATTCTAATTGTTGGGATGTTCGTAGGTAGACTTGGAATCCTTTTACTTTTAAGTGCACTTTGGCAGGCGCTATATAAGAGTAGAATAGAAAGGCAAAAAAGAATCGGCTATCCAAGGGCTGATCTTTATGTCTAGGAATTATTAAGTTTTATTATGGCTGATTGGTGGCAATGGTCTCCCAAGAAAGAAGAGGAAGCACTAACTTTTGCAGTTGTTGGTGTTGGCAGATTTGGAACTGCAGTTTGTAGAGAACTTATAAATAATGGTGCAGATGTTTTGGCTGCAGATAATTCTGAAAAGGCTATTGATGAGTTGAGACAATTAGAGCCCTCGATAGAGGCTAGAGTTATAGATTGTACTGATGAAGAATCTATGAAAGAATCTGGAATATTAGAAATGAATACTGTAGTTGTAGGTATTAGTAAACCGATTGAAGCAAGTATTACTACGACTCTTATTGCTAAGGATAGTGAGGGTACTAAAGTTAAAAGAGTAATAGCTAGAGCTACAAGTAATTTACATGAAAAGATGTTAAAAAGGGTAGGTGCAGACAAAGTTGTATTCCCTTCGAGAATGCAGGGAGAAAGATTAGGCTTAGAACTTGTTAGACCAAATCTCATCGAAAGATTAGAATTAGATAATCAAACTGGCATTGATGAGATAACAGTTCCAGAGGAGTTTATAGGAAGATCTTTAAGAGATTTAAATTTAAGAAAAAATTACTTAGTTAATGTTCTTGCAGCAGGACCAGCTGAACAATTAACTGTTAATCCTCCTGCAAAATACATTCTAGAGAGAGGAAATATTTTAGTGGTTATGGGAAAAACTGCAGATTTACAGAAGCTGCCTCAAAATTAGTTAATTATCATTTGATTTTCTATAGTACCTAATTCTTTGCGGAGCTCCTTTTAATCTTTTGATACTTTGTTTTTCTAGTTCATCTCTAAATTTCTCGGTATTTATATTTATTTCTGATATTGGAGGTTTAATCTCCTTTTCAAAGTATTTTTTAATTCCTTCTTGAATTAATACTTTAGCCATATTGCTAACAGTCCTAGATTCATTTGTAGCTAAAATAGTGAGTTGCTCGCAAATTAATTCTGGGAGAACCACCTGAATTCTGGGAGATTTTGGCTTCCCGTTGGTTGAATTTTGACGGGTTGCCATGAGTCAAAATGGATAACTGTTACTTCTTAGTATACACAGTTAGTCAAGGATACTATCTTTGTGTATATTATTAGTAAGGAAATATATGCCTTTATCAGTTAATTGTTTGTTTAAATCATGAAAAATTCAAGAAAACTTGATTCTCCTAAAAGGTCGATAATTGATACAAAGAAAAAAAAATTGGTAAACTCTGATTCTTTCAAGTATGAGAATAGTGATGTGTTGGTATCTGCAGTAATTAGTCCATATTTATTGACTCATCTTCATCAAATTCTTCAACAGTCTGAGTACTATGCTCAGAAAGACGGTAGAAAATCACATGCAGCTAATTTTGCAAAACTAAGAAAGGTTTTATGTTTAGATGCAAGAAGTATGGCAGATGCATCAGCTAAAGAAATAAAAGACGCTGATAATGATTTATCTATTAATAAATATAATGAACAAAATGTTGCTTGAAGGAATAATCTATAAATATGAATTTAAAAACAACATGTCTAGTAATGCCGAAAAACTTTATAATCTTATAGCGAACGATTCAAAAAGGAAAAACAGTCTATTTTTGATTGCTTTAACTAATCCAAAATCAGCTTTAGAAAAAATTTGTGCGATTGGAAAAGAAGTTAATATTTCGGTGACCAAAGAGGAAGTTATTGAATATTTGAGTACTATTGATGATGAAGCTACGAAAATGTGGTTAATCAAGGCTCGAGGGGGTCTTTAGGGAAAGATTGTGAAGGAGCATCCTGGATCATATTTCTTGGATTGATTCTTTTGTTGTAACCACCACCACCAGCTAATGTCCAAAAAAACCAATAACTTGGAATTGCAAGAGCTGCAGCTATGAAAATTACTACTATTTGTTCTATTCTTTTCATAAAATAATTTTATTCCACAAAATATTTTTTGGTAAAAAAGTCTCTATTTTTGTAAATTCTATTTTTTAAAAAGTGATTAGATTTGATAATGTAAGCAAAATTTATTCTACAGATGTTGTTTTAAAAAATATTAATTGGGAGATTAAGAAAGGTGAAAAGATAGGATTAGTTGGTTCAAATGGTGCAGGTAAATCTACCCAATTTAAAATTCTAATTGGAGAAGAAGACCAAACAAGTGGAATGGTTATTAAGGAAGGCAATCCTAAAATTGCTCACCTCAAACAAGAGTTAGATTGCAACCTTAATAGATCAGTCAGAGATGAACTAGAAAGTTCTTTTAAAGATATACAAATAGTTGCAAATAAACTTTTAGAAATTGAAATGAAAATGAAATCTCTGGACGTCAATAACGATTCTAGAGAACTTGAAATTTTAGTTAATAAATTAGCAAAATATCAAGGTAAATTTGAAGCTTTAGGTGGTTATCAAATGCAAGCAGAAGTAGAGAAAATTCTACCAAAACTAGGATTTTCTCTTAAAGACGCTGATCAATTAGTTGGTCAGTTTTCAGGTGGATGGCAGATGAAAGTGGCACTTGGAAAAATCATCTTGCAAAAACCTGATTTGCTTTTACTTGATGAACCAACTAATCATTTGGATTTGGAAACTATTTTCTGGCTTGAAGAATATTTAGCCTCTTTAAAAATTGCAATTATTTTGATTAGTCATGATAGATATTTTTTAGACAAATTATGCAAAAAAATTATTTTCATAGAACGTGGAATATCTGAAACTTATAATGGTAACTATTCTTTTTTTGTTGAACAGAAAGCTTTAAATCAAGAATCTCAGATGAAAGCTTATCAGTTACAGCAAAAAGAGATTGAAATACAAAAGAGGTACATAGATAGATTTAGAGCTAGTGCAACAAGAAGTACCCAGGCTAAGAGTAGAGAAAAACAATTAAAAAAAATTTCTAAAATTGATGCTCCTATATCAAAACTAAAAACTCCTATTTTTCAGTTTCCAGAATGTCCTCGGTCAGGAAAATTAGTTCTAAATATTAAAAATTTATCTCATAGTTTTCAAGATGAAATACTTTTATTAGATGTGAATTTAAAGGTTTCTTCAGGAGAAAAAATAGCAATTTTAGGACCTAATGGTTCTGGTAAATCTACATTACTTAAATTAATTATGAAAAGAATAGACCCTGAGATTGGAGAAATTAATTTGGGTAAACATAATATAATACCTAGCTATTATGAACAGAATCAGGCTGAAGCACTTGCTCTGGAGGAAAAGGCTATTGATTTAATTTTTGATAAAGCTCCTGAATGGTCACAAAAAAAAGTAAGAACATTTCTGGGTGGTTTCGGCTTCCATAATGATGCTGTTTTTAAATATGTAAAACAACTTAGTGGTGGAGAGAAGGCAAGATTGGCCTTGGCTCTTATGATTATGAATCCAAGCAATTTTTTGCTTTTAGATGAACCAACTAATCATTTGGATCTTAAATCTAAAGAAAATTTAGAAATAGCAATTAAAAATTATAAAGGTACAGTATTTATTATTTCTCATGATCGATATTTTATATCCCAAGTAGCAAATAGAATTATAGAAATAAAAGACTCTAAATTATTATCTTATAATGGTGATTATGAATATTTTTTAGAGCAGAAAAAAAGAAAAAGTAGTAAAAAGAAATAAGTTAATGAATATTTTTTCTATAAAAATTAGTTTTATTATAAAAAACTTTACATTAATCTAGGCAAGATCACTTATTTAACTTTACATAGTTGGTAGTCATTGTTTAACCTTAAAAATACAAATTACTTTTTAAGAAGTTTAAATGAATAATTATGATTTAAACGAAAAAAAATTTCACATTTATGATCCTGTTGAAAGTTATTTCGAGTGTATTTCTTCTTGTGATATATCTGATGGTCTTTGTATTACTAGGTGTGTCGAAATCCTCAGAGAAGGTGACAAATAAATAATTTACTTGTTTTGTAGATTACTTATATCAGTAGGCTTAACTTTTAATTTAATGTATTTATTTCCCCGTTTTAATGAGATTTCTAAGTTTTTATTAATACCATTTTTACTGATTGCACTAATAACCTCTGTAGCAGTTTCAATAGTTTGATTACCAATTTTTAGAATAACGTCATTAATTAACATACCACTCTTTTCAGCTGGACTCCTAGGAACCACATAACTAACTTTCACAGCATTTTTGTTGCTTTCAAAGTTAGTTTCATCTATGAGACTAATACCAATCATAGGATGTATTGCTTTCCCATGATTTATTAATTGATATGCAATGTCTTTGGCTTTATTTATTGGAATCGCGAAACTTAATCCCGCTCCTGGACCAGATCTTATAAGGGTATTAATACCAATAACTTCTCCATTACTATTTAATAGTGGTCCGCCTGAATTTCCAGGATTAATAGCAGCATCTGTTTGGATTAGTTCAAGTTTCTTGTCGTATATTCCTAATTGTGTAACATTTCTTTTTAGATTACTAATAATTCCAAGAGTTACAGTGTTTTCTAGTCCAAAGGGATTGCCAACGGCTATTGCCCAATCACCAACTTTAATTTTTGTTGAATCACCCAATTTTGCTTTCTTCCAGGGTCCTTTACCTTCAATCTTAATAACGGCTAAATCAGTAAAAAAGTCTTGTCCTACAAGTTTACCTTTTAATTTTTTGCCGTTTTTTAAACCAACAATCAATTGATCTGATCCATTTACAACATGTGCATTAGTCATTACAAGACCGTCTGCAAATATAAATCCACTTCCTTGGCTTTGTTCTATGCGAGGTTGATTTTCGTAAGGTAACTGTAATCCAAAAAATCTTTCAAAATATGGGTCTATAAATATTCTAGAATCTTGTGGAAATCGCCTTTGATTCACATATCTCTGACTATCGATTGTTACTACAGAATCACCAGTTTTTTCAATGGCTTTTGTTATGAACGATTTTTTAGAGTATATAGAATTTTCATTGACATTTTCATTAAACAAAGATTCAGAAATTAAATTTGTGTCACTAAAAATACCCATTATTAAGGCTGAAGCGAGTATTAGTTTTTTGTAACGATTGTTAGTCGATTCTGATTTGTTGATAGTTCGTGGAAACATACTACACAAATATTTTTTCTTTTTTAATAATAACTATATAGTTATGACCAATAAATTTAGTGATAAGAAGAATATATTTAATTAATCTAGCTAATTTTCTTTTTTTCGGGCTATCATATAATTCATACTTCTAATAAATTTATAAGCTTAATGACTATTTTATTTTCAATTTTATATTCAGCAGCCCTTACTTATTTAGTCTGGAAAGCATTTAAAGTTATGTCTAATGGTTGGGGGATATCAGATAAAGAACAAAAACAATTTTATAATAAAAATTTAAAACAAAAAAAATATACTATACACCCAGAACTGCTTGACAAGGCAGGAAATATAACAGAGGAGGAACTGCTGACAGTAAGGTTTTCTAATGATAATGACTCTTCTTTAGAAGAGAAAGGTACTCCCACTGATTAACTCAATTAAAAATTAAAGGTAAAAAAATTGGAATTAAGAACAAAAATTGTCAATTCAGTTATAAGATCTCTCAAATTACCACCAAGATTTCGCCTGACAATGGTTAAAGAGGACCCCGTTAGATTGGAACTGACTCTTACCCCTTCTTATGGTAAAAAACCAATTATTGTTGGTATAGTTGAATCTTTAGATTTAGTAGGGAGAAGGGATAGAGAAGGGAGAATGCCAAGAGATCTTCAGGGTACTTGGGATTGGACTGTTAGACATGGAAAGATAAGTACTGGAGGATGGAATCCAATGCTTAAGGAGGCGTTACAAACGATGTTTGAGACTGGATTGCCAGCGATTATATATGAGGAATTTACTGGTGCTCAATATAAGCCCGTTGACAGTTTTAGACATGTTAAGTAATTCATTAATTATTTTCCATAAATTTCACCTTAAAACGTTAAAATAGGGAAAATTGTAAGACGTTAATTATGAATGAAGACAATCAACCAAGATATGGCTTTGTAAATTTCGCAGAAACTTGGAATGGTCGTATGGCTATGATGGGAATTTTGATAGGTCTAGCAACGGAATTGATCACTGGACAAAGTATCCTAAGACAAATTGGAATTGGTTAAATTTTTTCTTTAAATCAATAATAAAATTATTTGATTTCCTCTGCTTTTACTTCAATAGTTCTTTCTCCAGGATTATTATTTAATTTACTATGTTTAATATTTAGGTCCTCTAAGTCTGCACCGCAATACATGCAGGAATCATTTAATCCTAGTGAGATTCCACCACATTCTTCACATTGAATTACTTTTGACTTTAAAAAATCAAAACTTAAAAATGCAATGAGTACTATTAATAAAGTTATTAGAAAGAAAAGCAGCAAAACATTACCAATAATGCTTAGAAAAAAGTTAAGTCCAAAAATAGGAATAACAATTAAGAAAATTAATGAATAAGTTACTAAAGTTTTATTAGTTTTAATGAAAGAATTCATATGAATATTATGGTCTATTTCTTTTTCTATTTACTAAAGACATACTAGCAATAACTACACTCCAGCATTGTCCAAAATACAAAATTACGCCTAATAGCCAAACCCATAAAGTAAGGACTAAAAAACCTCCAATAAAACCATATGCTTGGAACCTTACTCCAAGCGAAAGAATACTTTTACTTACTGCTAGGTTAAGAGTAGTTAATCCAATACCAATGAGCAAAGAACCTGGAATTAAAGGTTTTAAAGGAACTTTTCTGCTAGGCAGAAGTGCCTGCAGCAATAAAGCCATTAAAGAAAATCCAATTAGTGGTATTGCAAATTGGCCGACTTGTAATAGCGGTAATTTAAGAAAAAAATTATAAATTAAATTATTTGATTCTGATAGATTTTCTAAAACGGTACTGGGGATCATTCTAAGGTTTGCACTGATTTGATCTAATACCATTAAGAATCCAATAAAAAATACTATTAAAAAAGCTTCAATTCTATTTCGAACAAATCTTGATGCTTGTTCTTGCCAATCTGCATTTACTCTTCTTGAAGGAAGTTCGTCTTCCCAAAGTCTATCGGAACCTCTTTGAAGGGATAAATAAGCATTCCCAGCAGTAAATAGCAAAAACATTGCTCCTAAAATACCTGCCCCAAAGCCTTGATCAATTAATTTAAATAAAGTTGTTTCTACTAATTCAACTACCGAAGGGGGTAAAATTTGTGCTGCTATAGCAATTATTTGTTGATCTAACCCCTCTTGTTTACCTAGGAACCATGATGCTGTTGAAAGTGAAATGAGAAGAATAGGAAAAAACGATTGAAGCGTATAGTATGCAAAAGCAGCACTTAAATCAATACAATCCGATTTACTCCATCTCTCACAAGCTCCCCATAAACTTTTAAGAATCCAAGTTGAGGTGCGCTGCATCTGCATGCTCTTCAAATACTTATCTAACTTCTTAATATATTGTATCTAATAAAGATATTGTTACAGTAATTATTTCTTTTTTCTGCAACTATTTTTCCAGTAATAGGTTACCCCATGGTCTTAATACGTTAATTTGTTCTATTGTTTCCCCAGCAATTAATGGAAAGTTGACCTCGCTTAAATCTTGTCCTGAAACTAATTGCAAAGGATCAGTTTCTAACCAGTCTATAGAACAATTAAGTTCTTCAAGTAATAGCCAGGCTGCCGCAATATCCCATATTTTTGGGGTTGATTCTATTGCTCCGAAAGTTTGGCCCATTGCTACGCTGGTAAGATTTAAACTTGATACACCAAGGAGTCTTATTTTTCCTGGAAAGATGGTGTTAGGGTTTTTTTGCAAAATTTTAATTGATCGACTACATAAGGAGACACAAGCACTTTTTCTATTATTTTGGTGAGCTTCTAGTTTGTTATTATTTAGCCAGACACCTTTACCTTTAATAGATACAAATTTTTTATTTAAAGTAGGGATTATTAAAAAAGAAGATTGAGGTCTACCTTCTACAAATCTTGCTACAGATATAGACCAGTAAGGAATACCTGCAGCAAAATTTGTTGTTCCATCAAGTGGGTCTACTATCCAATAAGCATTTGAACTGGGAATTAATTTCCCTCCCTCTTCGCTTAGCACTCCTTCATTTGGAGCTATACTTGACAACCCATCTACAATAGTTTTGTCGCTCCATAAATCACAACTCGTAATTAAAGATCCGTCTGATTTATTACTGGCACTTATATTCCCAAAGTCTTTTAATTGTCTTTGACTAACTAATTCAAACAAAGAATCTAATTCTTTGATTTGTTTATGTGTTAACTCTGATTGATTCATCTTGGAATATTGCAAATAGATTCCTTTGTATTCATTGTATTACTATCAATACATTTATTGCTTATTTCAAGAAAAGTTAATCTCTCTAATTCATCCAAATTTAAATTGTAATTATAAACTGCATTAATATTTTTTGATTTTGCATTGCTTAATTCTTTTTGCCTAACTAGAACATCTTTTAAAGTTGATATTCCAATGTCATATCTTAATCTAGCTAATCTTAAAGACTCATTTGTGGTAGATATTTCTTTAAGAGAGGATATTATTTTTTCTTCATTTAATTTTAAATTTAAATATGCTTTACTAATATTTTTTTTTAATACATTTTGAAAATTGTTAAAGGAATATTCTTCTGCTTTTGCATCTGCTTTGCTTGATTTGTAAGAATTTTTATTTTGGTTCCCATTAAAAATATTCCATGAGAAGTTTAAACTTATTGCATTTGTATATGCTGATCCAGTTTCGCCAGAGTCTATTGCAGTTGATAAGTAATCTCCTTTAGTAAATGCACTTGATAATGTATTACTTATGTAAATCTTTGGCTTATCAGCCTTTAAAAAACTAATGGCTTGGCTTTTTTTAATTGTTTTTTGCAGAGCAAGATTTTCTAAGGTAAGATTTTTTGCTAGACCATTATTTATATTTTTAGTTAATTTATTATTCCAGAAACCTATTAATTTTTGATCTGGGTTAATTTCGAAATCACCTTTTAAGTTAAGTATTGCTTTTAAAGAAATCTTGTTAATTTGATGTTCAATTTTTTTTTCATTAAGTGATTGCTTATCTCGCGATAATTGAGCATCTGCTTCAAGAACTTCAAATTTTGTCCCAATACCAGCATCCAACTTTGATTGGGCATTATCTAAACTTGTAATTGACAACTCAAGGGCGTATTTCTTATTTTCAATATCTTTATAGGATTTTTGGTATTTGTGATATATCGCCTTTGCTTCTTGAATTAGATCTTTTCTTTTGATTTCAAAATTATTTTTTGCAATTTTATAGTTCTCTCTGGCTATTTTTATTTCAGAACCTCTAAGAGGATCAATTAAATCCCATCTAATATTAAGAGAAGGATTAGCAGAAAATTGTGAAGTTTTTGTAGTCTGTGAATTGCTATTGTAATTTTTCCCAGCAACGTATTTTGGAAATCCACTGGCTTGAATATCTAATTTGGGATTTTTTTGAGATATTTTGCTTGAAAGATTAAAACTTGACGATTTAACTAATTCTTTGAATGATTTAAGTTCTTCATTTTGCCCGATGATGGTCTCTATGTCTTTATAATCGATATAAATTTGATCTTCTTTTTCTTCTAAGACTTCATCAATTTTTGACCATTTAATATTATTATTTGTAGAGCTCAAAGTAGCTTCCTGAGAAATAATAAATAGAGCGAGATTTAAAAATAAGATTGGATTTATAATTTTCTTAAGCATAATTTATAGTCTTCTTACTATGTGATATTCCAATTAGACTATTAATAATATCATTTGTATCATCAAGAACGTGAATTTTGGTGTTCAATTCATTTTCAACTTGACTTATATTTTTGTCATCTAAAAATAAATCAGTATTGAGTTTTAACATTATTGAAGGTATGTAAATACCTTCACCTAAATCCTTATTTTTTAGACCATGAATTAAATCTTCTCCAGTTAAGAGTCCTGTAACTACTTGCTCTTGTCCCCAATAAACGCTTGGTAAACCATATAACATAATAGTAAGTCCGTTAATATTGTTTAATGTTTTAACTGTCGGAATAAGAGCTTCATAAACTAATTTGCCAACAATCCAACAAACCTTTTTTTGCTTATTTACTTTTTTGGGGAGGTTTTTAGTTTTTGTAGTTAATATTTGAAGAAAGCTTCTAATTGAACCTACTCCATTAGATTCTTGAGGGAGATTCTCGTAAGTTTTATAACTAGGTAAATTCATACCAGCTATCAAATACCATTCGTCTGCTAACCAACAAAAGCGTGTCCCATGAGTATTTTGTAAAGAGGATTGGAACATTTCTACTTGTTGAATGGTTTTGATTGCGTATTCTTTGCTTATAGGTTTTAAACCATCATCATCAGGTCTAAATTTTGTCAGTCCAACAGGAACTATGGCAACAGATAGAACTGTTTTGGATACATTATTGTGGAACTTCGAAAGTTCAAAAATTGATTTTCTTAGAATGTCTCCATCGTTTATACCTGGACATACAACAATTTGAGCATGTATTTGTATAGAGTTTTGTTCAAACCAGGCAATTTGATCCAGAATTTCACCAGCTTTTTTATTTTTTAATAGTTTTTCTCGAGTCTTAGGATCAGTTGCATGAACGGAAATAAAAAGTGGTGATAGTTTCTGAGCAGATATTCTTTCCCAATCTTCTTTTTTTAAATTTGTAAGGGTTAGATAAGAGCCATACAAAAAACTCAGTCTATAATCATCATCTTTTATGTAAAGGCTTTTTCTTTTCCCACTTGGCTGTTGATCTATAAAGCAAAATGGACATTTATTATTGCACTGTTTGATGGAATCAAATACAGCATCTTTAAAATTAATGCCTAAACTGGCATCCTGGTCTTTCTCAATACTGATGTCATGAATTTTTTTATTTTTATCTAAAACGGAAATCTTTAAAATTTCTTCACTAATAAGGATCTGATAATCAATTAAATCCCTTGGCTTCTTCCCGTTAATACTAATAATAGAATCCCCTGATTCAAAGCCAATTTCCTGAGCAATAGAGTTATAATCAATACTTTCAATTTCTGCAGGGTTTATTTTATAAGTAATATTGGGTACTAACAGATCGTTAGAATCTTCTTTAAAATTAATTTCTTGCCACACAATTAAAATACATTCATTTAACTTTATATATATTCTAAACTCATATATGACTGAAATTGTATTAAATACTTTTAAAATACAAAAGACAATTATTCAATCAAAGGTCTCTAATTTACTAAAATGTTTAATTAGCAGTTTTTTAAAAAACGATTTAAATCAATTAAAATATCCTTTAAAAATTTGATTCATTGAAAGAATTAATTACAAAAAATCTAGATTTGAAAGATAATTTTAAAAATGAATTTCATAGTGAATTTGATTTTTATCAAAATACCTTTTTATCTAATCCATTTACGTTAAGACTTTGGTCTTCTTTTTTTGTAATTTTACCTATTTTTGTTCAAGCACCTTGGGTAAGACTTCAACCAGTTAGTGCTCTTTGTTTTACTTTTGTAATTCTTCTTTCAGCATTTATTTTGTCTAGGAAACAATCTAATCAATGGTTTATTGTCGGTTCATTATTACTTGGAGTAGCAGGAAGTTGGCTTGGAGGTTGTTTGTTTTGGGGATGGTTAAGTCCATATCCTATTCTTCACATTCCTGTTGAAGCAGTAGTATTACCTTTAGCTTTAATTGGCCTTGGTACTAAATGGAAAATCGGATCCAGTTTTTATATTGCTTCTTTGTTTGGAACTGCAGTTACTGATATTACAATATTTTTGATTGGAATAATGGATCAATGGAAGGAAGTTATTACAGCAGATTCCGAAACTGCTCCACTAATACTTCAAAAAACATCTGAAAATCTTATACAAATTAAATCATTATCTATTATTATTTTTGTTGCGCTAATACTTTGGTTTATTTCAAAAGAAATTCTTAATTCTGCGATTATTAATTCTACAAATGGTAAAGCACTCTTGGTTTCAAGTTATGTAATTCAAACGACATTAATTGTTGATGGTATTTTTGTTTTTTTAGCAATTATTCAACCAACTTTGAGTGGATTGGTTTAATGTTAAGGCCTCCATTTTCGCAAGAAACGATTTCAATTAATAAATGGGATGTGATTGTCATAGGTGCTGGAGCAGCAGGGCTCATGACTTGTCTTGAATTACCGTCGAATTTAAAAGTGCTTCTTTTAAATAGGAACACTAGTAAGGCATCTTCTAGTAGATGGGCGCAAGGAGGGATAGCATCTGTTGTAAGACCAGATGATTCATTTGATCTACATGCTGAAGATACCTTAAACGCTGGTGATGGGTTATGTGATCTCAAAGCTGTAGAAATGCTTGTACGAGAAGCTCCTGGTTGTGTTGATAGGTTACAGAATTTAGGGATGATTTTTGATCAAAATTGTGACCAATTAGCTACTACTCTTGAAGCAGCTCATTCTCGCAGAAGAGTCCTGCATGTTAAAGATAGAACTGGTAGAGCATTAGTAGAAGTGCTAGAAGATCATGTTGAAAACAAGGAGAATATTCTTCACTGTAGAGGTGTAAGAGTAACTGAATTACTTATTGAAAATGAAGAATGTAAAGGAGTTCAGGTACTTGATGGATCGAATTTATATTGGATTACTTCTAGGGCAGTTGTTTTAGCTACAGGTGGTGGTGGTCATTTATTTACGAATACTACAAATCCTGCACAATCATCTGGAGAAGGGATTGCTCTCGCTTGGAAAGCAGGTGCTGCTATTGAAGATCTAGAGTTTATTCAATTTCATCCTACAGCTTTAAAATTTTATGGGGCTCCTTGTTTTTTGATTTCTGAGGCTCTTAGAGGAGAAGGAGCGGTACTAGTTGATAAAAATGGTGAAAGTCCGGTTAAATTTCTTCAAAGTAAGGATTTAGCTACTAGGGACCAAGTTAGTAGAGCAATAATAAAAAATATGCATGAAAACAATGTTGATCATGTTGGTTTAGATCTTAGATATATTGACCCGGAAAAAATTGTAGAAAGATTTCCCACCATTTTAAGTAGATGTCAAGATTATGGTGTCAATCCTCTCAACGAGGTTATTCCAGTTGCACCTGCAGCTCATTATTGGATGGGAGGAGTTAGAACCGATTTAAATGCATCGTCCAATCGAAAAGGATTATATGCTGTAGGAGAAGTTGCTTCTACTGGAGTTCATGGTGCCAATAGATTAGCAAGCAATTCATTAATGGAATGTCTTGTATTTGCAAGAAAAATGTCCTCAATTGTTTTAAATAATCCTTTCAATTTAAAAAAATTAGAAAGATCAAAGAAAGAGTTTGATATTCAAGTACCTTCAGAAGATCATATTCCTATAATTGCAGGAAAGATTGATGAATTAAGACAAGCATGCTGGATCAATCTAGGCGTATCTCGAAATAGAAATAATATGATTGAATTTCTCAATCATATTCAAGCCGATATGGATCAATTGCATAAAAATCCTTTACTAAATAGTCTTCATCAAATTGAAGTTGATCAAAAAATTAAACTTAATGAACCCAATAGGAGAGAGATTAATCTTTTGCTTGATTTGCAGAATAGACAAATAACGACCTTAACTTTATTAAAAGCTTGTCTTTTTAGAAAAGAGAGTAGGGGAGGTCATTACAGAGATGATTTTCCATATAAAGATAAAAATTGGGAATGCCATACTAGACAACAGTTAGATCAAAAAATTCATAAAAGATTTATCAAAAATTAGTATTTCCTTTATAACCAGTCATTATTGCTAAATCATTTAGGTCGCGAGTACCGCTATAAATCTCGCCGTTAATTTCCCAGGAGGGAAATCCTTCAATACCTTTTGTTTGACATAGCTTATAATTATTGTCTTTCCCATCTTTCGCACATTCAACTATTTTTAACTCTTTAACTGCTTCTTTCCCAAATAATTGTTTCTGATCGTGGCAATGCGGGCACCAATACGCACTATACATAACAATATTGTTTTCTCTCAAAAATTTTGCAAATTTTACATTCTGGGGAGAGCTTGAAGTGGTAATTATAGGTGATACATTTTCAGTGGGGCTTGGAACATCAATTGCATTAGAAGGGTCAACGTTAGTTGACCAAATTAGTCCTCCGAGGAGGACACTTAGGGCTACTATGAAACCTCGAAAAATCATAGGTTCTCTACTTTCAAACTTTGCTCCAATCATAGAAATTATAAAGATAGAAAACGATAAAATTGCTGAAAGTATACAAAAAAAACAATATGCTTGAATCTTAAAAAACATTATATTGATTAACAAAAAGCTAAATGCAGAGGAGGCACAAGAAATTAGAAATATTAACCACCAAAAAAACTTATTTAGCTTTTCTTTTGGAGAAATTAAATTAAGTGAAAGGATTATTGTTATCACTAATATTGATAAATACGTTATAACTCCTGCTAATGAAAGAGGTATATTAATTTGATTATTTTTAAATAAAGTACCCCAAGGACTATTTAAAACTGTTTCACAACCATTTTGTATCCCTGGGCATGAAAGAGAATTAAATAATCCCCAGTTTTTTAACGTAATTGAACCTGTGTCAACTAAGCCTATAGTGCTAAGAATTGCGATTATAATTTTTGGCCATTTCAAATCTTTATTATTTCTACTTTTTAAAGTCTTAAGCGCCATATAGAACTGAAAATTTGTTATTTACATAATCTATTCTAATATTATCTTGGCATGTGAGTTCTATACGAAAATGCTTTTTAAATTTTTTGATTTTTAATTTTTTAAAATTTGTGAAACAAAATAATCTCAATGTTAAAGATAAAAAACTTTCTAAGGTTGCATTTAGTCATGTTGGTTGTGAGAAAAACCTTGTTGATACTGAACATATGCAAGGCTTATTAGATAAAGAGGGTTATGAAGTTGACAGTAATATAGCTGATGCCAATGTTGTTGTAGTAAATACTTGCAGTTTTATTGAAACAGCTAGAGAGGAATCAATTAGGAAAATTCTAGAATATACAAATCAAGGAAAGGAAGTAATTGTTGCAGGCTGTATGGCTCAACATTTTAAAGACGAACTTCTAAAAGAAATACCCGAAATAAAAGGTTTAGTTGGAACAGGAGATTATCAAAAGATAGCAAAGGTTTTGAACAGAGTAGAAAAAGGGGAGATCGTTAATGAAGTCTCAAAAACACCTGAATTCATTGCAGATGAGGTAATGCCTCGTTTTGTTGATAAGAAGAAATTTGTTGCTTATCTTCGTATTGCTGAAGGCTGTGATTATAATTGTGCTTTTTGTATCATTCCCAAGTTGAGAGGTCCTCAAAGAAGTAGAAAAATAGAATCTATAATTTCAGAAGCTAAAAGTCTTGCAAAGCAGGGTATTCAAGAAATAATACTAATTAGTCAAATAACAACTAATTATGGACAAGATATTTATGGAAAACCTTCATTAGCCAAACTTTTGAATGAGCTTTCAAAAGTTCCAATTCCTTGGATCAGGATACATTATGCTTATCCAACTGGTTTAACTGATGAAGTTATTAGGACTTTCAAGTATTCAAAGAATATAGTACCTTATTTTGATTTACCACTTCAGCATAGTCATCCAGATGTGTTGAAGAGTATGAATAGACCTTGGCAGGCTTCTTTGAATGAATCAATTTTGAGCAAAATTAGAGAAGAAATTCCATCTGCTGTATTAAGAACAAGTCTCATTGTTGGCTTCCCAGGAGAAAAAAAAGAACATTTTGAACACCTTCTTAAATTTTTGGATAGGCACAAGTTTGATCATGTCGGAGTATTTACTTTCTCTCCTGAGGAAGGAACTTCAGCTTTTGTTTTGCCAAATAGAGTATCCCCAGAGGTCGCAGAGGCAAGAAAAGATAACATTATTTCAGTGCAACAAAATATCTCTAGAACTAAAAACCAGTCATATGTTGGTTCAAAAATGAAGGTTTTGGTAGAAAAAATATCTGATAAAAATGAATTAATTGGTCGTTCTTACCATTTTGCGCCTGAAATTGACGGAAATGTGATTTTATCTGTTAAAGATAATAATGATTTGAAAAATTATATTGGTAAATTTGTTCAAGCAAATATTTGTTTTGCTGATGAATATGATTTGTATGGAGAGACTATTAAAATTGTGTAGTTTTTTAAATTAATTTAACTGCCCTTAAGATCCTATCTAATGCGAAAGCGGCTCCAAAACCAAAACCAATAAATGCAAAATAGAAAATGATGTTCATTAATTTCTTTATTTTTAATTAATTTAACATCACATCGAAAAATTAGATTTTTTCGTTTAATTTCTTAATCTTGAATATAGGGTAATTTTTTGTATAAACATTCTTCTGCTTTTTGTAATTCCCTGCCTAGATATAGGGCATGATCAAATCTAGTTATTAAGTCATTTCTTTCTTCAGTTATCAATATTCCAAGTTGTTTGGCACTAATACCTTCAAAAACTTCATTACTAACTCTTTGATCTTGAGAGTCGCATTTAATTGGCTCATTTGTTTCTGGGTCAATGGCATATCCCTCATCATTAATATTATTTAAAAAGTGCTCTAAAATTATTTTATTTTTTTGTAAATCTACTTTTATAATAAAATAACCGTTTGGGTCTAAGTCTATGTATCTGTTCGATAGATCATTATCAATCTTTATTTTTTCCTCGAAACTTTTAATAGAATACATCTTGGGCAGGTAATAAAAAACTATATTATTAAAATAATCTTTGGTAAAGCCAAATAATTTTTTTATTTAAAGGGTATAGTATCATTTTCAAAATCAATTTCCATTTTGGTTTGTCTATTTACTTCATTTAGCCAAGGATTAATTATATTTTCCATATTTTTGTCAAACCACTTATGTAAGCTTATGGTGCTTTTTGCAAAAAATCCCCTTCTTCTTTTATGTTTACCGCCTGCTCCAGGATCAAAAAAATGGATACTATTTTTTATTGCCCATTCAATTGGCTGGTAGTAGCATAATTCAAAATGTAAATTAGAGATTTCTTCTTGACTCCCCCAATATCTACCCCATAAGTTGTTTTTATTTTTAACGCACATTGACATCGCAAAAATATCTTCAGAGTAGGTTTTTGCTGCGCTAAAAAGCAAAAGATTTTTTTTATTATCTAAAATTTTTTCGAAAAATGTAGATGTTAGATATTTACTTCCCCATACTCCCCACCTTAAACAATGCTGCTCATAAAAATTATGCATCTTTTGGAGGATTTCTTGGTTAATATTGTCTTCCTCAAAAATTTCTACTTTAATATCTTGTTTGGTAATTGATTTTCTCTCTTTTTTTATATTTTTTCTCTGATTAGAGTTAAACCTAGAAAGAAAATCATCAAAGGTTTTTTCTCCATTACTCTTCCATTCACTGCTGGAATTTATCCATTCACAGTATCCCAAACATTTA
>QCIF01000004.1 GCA_003216835.1 Prochlorococcus sp. AG-402-K10
AACGCCAAAATAGAAGTAATTGGTGTTGGCGGTGGTGGAAGTAACGCAGTCAATAGGATGATTGATAGTGATGTGGGAGGTGTATCATTCAGGGTCCTTAATACTGATGCTCAAGCACTATTGCAATCTTCTGCTGAGCGAAGAGTTCAACTAGGACAAAATTTAACAAGAGGGCTTGGGGCCGGAGGTAATCCAAGTATTGGGCAAAAAGCTGCTGAAGAATCTAGAGAAGAGCTACAACAAACATTAGAAGGATCAGATCTAGTTTTTATAGCTGCGGGCATGGGTGGAGGTACTGGAACAGGGGCGGCTCCTGTAGTCGCTGAGGTGGCCAAACAGAGTGGGGCCTTAACCGTAGGAATAGTTACTAAACCATTTTCTTTTGAAGGGAAAAGAAGAATGCGTCAGGCAGAAGAAGGGATTTCGAGATTAGCCGAAAATGTTGACACTCTAATAGTTATCCCAAATGATCGATTAAAAGACGTTATAGCAGGTGCCCCTCTTCAAGAAGCATTTAGAAATGCTGATGATGTTTTAAGGATGGGAGTCAAAGGCATAAGTGACATAATTACATGTCCAGGATTAGTTAATGTTGATTTTGCAGACGTAAGGTCAGTCATGACAGAGGCGGGCACAGCGCTTCTTGGTATAGGTATCGGTTCTGGCAGATCCAGAGCGTTGGAAGCTGCACAAGCAGCAATAAATAGTCCTTTACTAGAGGCCGCAAGAATTGATGGCGCCAAAGGTTGCATTATTAACATTACTGGTGGTAAAGATATGACATTGGAAGATATGACCTCAGCATCCGAAATTATTTATGATGTTGTTGATCAAGAGGCAAATATCATAGTTGGAGCTGTTGTTGATGAAGCAATGGAGGGAGAAATACAAGTTACTGTAATAGCTACTGGATTTGAAACAGATCAACCTTTAAAGCAACAAAGGCTAAAAAATAGATTATCAAATGAACCACTTTATAATAATTCCGAAAACAAAGATACTGGAGCAAGCATTCCAGAGTTTTTGAGATTCAGGCAGAATAAAAAAGATATAGATTAATTAGGTAAAATAAAGTGACTCGGTTATCTCGCCTGCCTCAAGCATCCCTTGTGGCTGCTACCTTCCGGTCCTGACCAGATTTAGGCGTTAAAACCGCGAAAGGCCGAGTCATAAGCATCCTAGCAATTCTTTTAAAAAAAAGATACATAGTTTATTATGTTGCCTTCAGAACTAATTAAGTATAAACAAAATTATCAAAAAATTATTGCATTAACTGCATGGGACTCTATTTCAGCTTCTTTAGCAGAGCAATCTGAAGCAGATCTTGTTTTAGTAGGAGATTCTTTAGCAATGGTTTGTTTAGGGTACAAATCCACGTTGCCAATAACATTAGATAATATGATTTATCATACTAATGCAGTTTCGAGAGGGTTTACCAAAGAGATTGAAAAACAGCCCTTATTAGTATGCGATATGCCATTTCTTACTTATCAATGCGGAGAAGAAAAAGCCGTAGAATATGCAGGGAAAATAATTAAAAACACTTACGCAAAAGCTGTGAAGATTGAAGGGGCCGAACCTGAGATACAAAATGTTATTTCTAGAATTATAAGAATGGGCATACCTGTAATGGGGCATCTAGGTCTTACACCACAAAGCTATCTAAATCTTGGGTTAAAAAAACAAGGAAAAACTTTAGAGAGTCAGGAGAAAATCAAGAGAGAAGCTTCTATTCTTGAACAATTAGGATGTTTTTCTATAGTTTTAGAACACATCCCTGAGATGCTTGCAAAAGAGATACAAAACGACTTAGCCATTCCAACAATAGGAATTGGTGCGGGAAATTATTGTGATGGTCAAATAAGAGTTACTGCAGATTTATTAGGTCTTAATAATGATCAACCTCCATTTTGCCCGCCAATTATTGAAGGGAAAAAGTTCCTAAGAGAAAAATTAAAAAAGTGGGTAGCCTCAGAGAGACTTAGTTAATTTTATCCCACCACTTAAACATCGAAATAAGAATTTGATTACTTAATTCCATACCTTTTGGATCACTTAACAGGAACCTATTACCATTTCTAACTAATAGACCACTTTCTAAATACATCTCCCATTCTTTTAGTAAACTCCTTAAATTAATTTCAAATTCTTTTTTCTCCCATTTTTGTTCTTCAAATAGTTTATAAATATCTACACCTTCTCTAAGTCTCATACCCAACATAATTTTCTCATCTAGTTCCCTATAAAGAAAACCTTTATTAACGAGTGAAGAATCTAAGCTATTTTCACATTGATTAATTACCCATTTTTTGTATTCCTTACTAATTCTTGGTCTAGTAAACTTTTCCCCCCAAGGAGAACTAGTTGAACCTTGCCCAAAGCTCCACCATCCTAACCCAGTCCAATAGACCCTGTTATGCCTAGATTGATGTCCAGGAAGACAATAATTTGAAATTTCATATCTAGAATATCCTGATCCTTTTAAAATAAAATTTGTGGATTCACTATTCCTAAAAGCATCATCATCACTAGGTAATTGTAATTTACCTAAAGCAATTAATTTTTTAAAAACAGTTCCATTTTCTATATTTAAATCATAAATCGATATATGCGGAGGAGAAAAATTTACTGTTTTTTTCAAGTCTTCTTGCCATTCTCTAAAACCACTAAGTGGTAAATTTTGAATTAAATCTAAACTCCAACTCTTTATAAGGCCAGAATCGTATGTTTTCTTTAACCATGAACAACATTTTTCAACATCTTCTCTTAAATGTCTTCTTCCCGCATTTTGAAGTATCTGATTATTAAAACTTTGTGCTCCAAGGCTAAATCTATTTATTCCAGCATTTATGAATCCGTAAAGATCATCTTGATTAAAACTCGCTGGATCAACCTCCATAGTAATTTCTGCACCATAATCCAAGCCATAATTCTCTTTAAAAAGGATTATTAAATCTTTAATTTGCTGAGGACATAAAATTGAAGGTGTCCCACCACCAATATAAATTGTTGAGAGAGGGGATTTATGTTTAATTGACAATATTTCTTTATACAAAAAGTGTAAATATTCTTTTATGGTTTTACTTCCGTACCCTTGAGAACTTTCGATTTTATTACCTAAAGGTATTACTGCAAAATCACAATAAAAGCACCTTCTATGGCAAAAAGGGATATGTATATAAGCACTTCTTGGAAACTTATTCATAAATTAATTATATTTTTTAGCTAAAAAATTATATTGAGGATAGTAAAAAATAAAATCTTTATTTACTCAATTAATAAATCCTTGTAGATTAGATATATGACAGATATTTTAGTATTAATTCTATTTATATTATCTGGAGCTGCTTCAGGATGGCTTGGGGTTGATCTATTACCTGTAGATATACTCAAAGAGGTTTCTAATGTAGAGGGTTTTAGAATCGTATTAGCAATAATAGGTTTTTTTTTAGGACTAGCAGCTGGCTTTGTATTCTTACAACTTAGAAAGACATTTCTAGATCAAATACGAACAATGCCAACAGATTTACTCATTAGTAGATCTGTTGGATTGATTTTAGGATTACTTGTAGCGAATTTACTTCTTGCTCCGATATTGTTAATTCCTTTTCCGAGAGAAGTATTTTTTGGGAAGCCCTTAGCCGCTATATTGAGCAATATTTTCTTTGGTGTCCTTGGATATAAGTTGGCTGATACTCATGGCAGAACATTATTGAGACTATTCAACCCTAATAATACAGATGCATATTTGGTAACCGAAGGGATTCTTCCAGCTGCAAGCCCAAAAATCCTTGATACCAGTGTAATTATAGATGGCCGAATAAATGGTCTATTAAATTGTGGTTTATTAGAAGGGCAACTCATTGTTGCACAAAGTGTAATTAATGAATTACAAACCTTAGCAGATTCGAGCAGTAATGAAAAAAGATCTAAAGGAAGAAGAGGTCTCAAATTATTAAAAGAACTAAGAGATTTATATGGAAGAAGACTTGTAATAAACCCAACAAAATATGAAGGTAATGGAGTAGATGAAAAACTCTTAAAAATTACTGAGGATATGGCAGGCACCCTGATAACAGCAGATTATAATCTCTCTCAAATTGCGGAAGTAAAAGAATTAAAAGTTATGAATTTAAGCGATTTAGTTATCGCATTGAGGCCAGAGGTGCAGCCAGGAGAATCACTTAATATAAAAGTTGTAAGAGAGGGAAAGGAAAAAATGCAAGGAATTGGATATTTAGATGACGGAACAATGGTAGTTATTGATGAAGCGAAAGAATTTGTTGGAAGCAGATTAGATATTGTAATCACAGGCGCTTTACAAACTCCTACTGGAAGAATGGCATTTGGAAAACTAATAAATAATCCTGAGTCAAACAAATCTTTTAAATCTCCTGCAACAGAGGGCTAAATCTAGCTAGAATCAAATCAATATTAATTTAGTGGTACATATGACTGTATCTGCTCCTTATTACGGCGAGAATACCGTTATGAGGACTCCACCTCCAGATTTACCCTCTCTATTACTAAAAGAGAGGATAGTATATCTCGGTCTGCCTTTGTTTTCAGATGATGACGCCAAAAGACAACTAGGAATGGATGTTACTGAGCTTATTATTGCTCAGCTTCTGTATCTAGAATTTGAGGATCCGGATAAACCTATATTCTTTTATATAAATTCAACTGGAACAAGTTGGTATACTGGCGACGCAGTTGGATTTGAAACAGAGGCATTTGCTATTTGCGACACCATAAGCTACATAAAACCACCAGTTCATACAATATGTATTGGACAAGCAATGGGTACTGCTGCCGTTATTCTTTCATCAGGAACAAAAGGTCAAAGAGCCGCTCTCCCTCATGCATCTATTGTGTTACATCAACCTATCAGTGGGGCAAGGGGACAAGCTACAGATATTCAGATAAGAGCCGAGGAGGTTTTAAAAAATAAGAAATCAATGCTTGAGATCTTATCTCGTAATACAGGTAAAACGATTGAAGAGCTATCAAAAGATTCAGACAGAATGAGTTATCTAAACCCTCAAGAGGCTTTAAATTATGGGGTTATTGATAGAATACTAACAAGTAAAAAAGATTTACCAAATAAAATTTAACTATTACTACCAACTAATTTCTTTTTAAAATTATGCCAATAGGAACTCCAAGCGTGCCTTACAGACTTCCAGGAAGTCAATATGAAAGGTGGGTAGACATATATACAAGATTAGGTGTTGAAAGAATTTTATTTCTTGGACAAGAAGTTAATGATGGAATTGCTAATAGCCTTGTTGCTCAAATGCTTTATCTTGATTCTGATGACAACACAAAACCAATATACTTATATATAAATAGTCCAGGAGGCTCAGTTACAGCTGGCTTAGCAATATACGACACTATTAAATACGTCAAAAGTGATGTGGTAACTATTTGTGTCGGCCTTGCAGCCTCAATGGGCGCCTTTCTACTAGCTGCTGGCACTAAAGGTAAAAGAGTAGCTTTACCTCACAGCAGAATAATGATACATCAACCTCTTGGAGGTACTTCACAACGTCAAGCGAGTGACATAGAAATAGAAGCCAAGGAAATTTTAAGAATTAAAGACATGTTAAACATGTCTATGGCAGACATGACTGGACAATCATTTGAAAAAATAGAAAAGGATACTGACAGAGATTATTTTCTTAGTGCTGAAGAAGCAAAAAACTATGGGTTAATTGACAGAGTAATTACGCATCCAAGCGAAGCAAATCAGTGAAATTATTTAAATATTAATTTTTAAATAAAGTATTTTTTTATTTTATTTACACTTTTAATGTCTAAAATATGAATTATTCATAAAGTATAGAAACTACAACTAATGACACAACTCTTTTATGACACAGATGCTGATCTAAGTCTCTTAAATAATAAAACGATCGCAATAATAGGATATGGTTCTCAAGGCCACGCACATGCTTTAAATCTTAAAGATAGTGGAATGGATGTAATTGTTGGATTATATAAAGGTAGTAAATCTGAAAGCAAAGCCATTAATGATGGATTACAAGTCTTTAATGTATCTGAGGCATGTGAAAAAGCAGATTGGATTATGATTCTGCTCCCTGATGAGTTCCAAAAAGAAGTTTATAGTCAAGAAATAGAGCCCAATTTAAAAGAAGGTAAGATATTAAGTTTTGCACATGGCTTTAATATAAGATTTGGCCTAATCAAACCGCCTGAATTTGTCGATGTCGTCATGATTGCTCCCAAAGGCCCTGGACACACAGTGCGTTGGGAATATCAAAATGGTCAAGGGGTTCCAGCTTTATTTGCAGTAGAACAGGATTATTCTGGCAATGCGAGGTCATTAGCAATGGCCTACGCAAAAGGTATAGGAGGAACAAGAGCTGGCATTCTTGAAACTAATTTTAAAGAAGAAACTGAAACTGATTTATTTGGAGAACAAGCCGTCTTATGCGGAGGTCTCTCGGAGCTGGTCAAATCTGGCTTTGAAACTCTTGTTGAAGCAGGTTACCAACCTGAGCTTGCTTATTTCGAGTGCCTACATGAAGTCAAGCTAATTGTTGATTTAATGGTTAAAGGAGGATTATCTCAGATGAGAGATTCAATCTCAAATACTGCAGAATATGGGGATTATGTAAGTGGTAAAAGACTTATAAATAGTGATACAAAGAAGGAAATGCAGAAAATTTTAAAAGACATCCAAGATGGCACCTTCGCTAAGAATTTTGTGGAAGAATGTGAAAGAAACAAGCCTTTAATGACAAAATTAAGAGAAGAAAATTCTAAACATGAAATAGAGAAAGTAGGTAAAGGTCTCCGTGCTATGTTCAGTTGGCTGAAATAAATCTGTTTTTAATATTAATTGGCGCGATTGGTTTTGATTTATTAATCGGCGATCCGAAGTTTATAATCCATCCTGTACAAATAATTGGCATTTATGTAAAAAAAATTACTAACTTCTTCATTAATAATTTTGGAGAAAATAAAAAAATATTATTTTGGGGTGGATTATTTATTGCTCTATCAACTATTGCGATTAGTTATAGTTGCGGAAAATTAATAGAATTAATCTATTTTCAGTCAAAGAATAATATCCTTAGTGGAATATTAATATTTTTAGGACTATCAAGTTGCATAGCCTCCAAATGTCTTATTTCAAGTGTTCGAGAGATTGCAAACCTTCTAGAGAATCAAGAAATTAATGATCAAAACGAAAAGATAGTAAAAGCTAAAGTTCAAGAAATTGTAAGCAGGGATGTGAGTTCATCTTCGAATGAACATCTTTTGAGATCCAGCACTGAAAGTCTTACTGAAAATTCAGTTGATGGCATATTTGGACCAATGTTTTGGATATTTTTCGGATTCGTTTTAATTAAGTTTTCAATTTTTTTACCAGGTCCATTGTCGCTTGGGTTTTCTTATAAAGCTATAAGTACCCTAGATTCAATGATAGGTTATAAATATGATTACTTTAAATATTTAGGTTTTTTTAGTGCAAAAATTGAAGATAATTTTACTTTCATCCCTTCTAGATTAGTTTTAATAACATTACCCTTAGTTAGCTATAGAATTAATGAATATACATCTCTCATAAAAAAAAGTTACCTAGATGGTAAAAAGTATAATTCTCCTAATTCTGGGATGTCAGAGGCTATATTTGCATATACTTCAGGTATAAAATTAGGAGGTAAAAGTAAATACAAAAATAAAATTATTGAAAAACCAATAATCAATCCAAATGGAGATATTTGTACTAAAGAAAAGATTAATCTTATTTGTGGATTAATTCTAAGGTTACAGTTTTTATGGATAATATGTTTTGTTTTAATTTTCTTCATAAGTTAAAATTTAATTGCCGAATAAAATAGCTATTAACTTACTATTATTAATAAAAATATTTTAATGAAAGAAGAAAATCACCCAATAGGAAATTCAAACGAAAATTCAGACAATTCTTTTTTTGAAAATCCAAATGAAGATTTAGACAATAAAGCTGCTGATAATAAATATTCAAAATGGGTTGATAATAAAGGAGATGAAGTAAAAAATGTTTTTGGATTTAATAGCAGTGCAGAGCTTGTTAATGGCAGAGCCGCCATGATAGGGTTTTTAATGCTCTTATTAACCGAATTAGTTCTTAAAGGGAAACCTGTAACTTCTTCAATATTTGGCATAAATTAAAAATGGAAGAAAACAAATCTAAACCATTAAAAATCATCCTCTACATTTCAGTTTGGGTTATAATTTGGGGAACATTAGGCTCTTTCATAGACTATCCTCTCTATAAAAACCATATCTACCAGGAGGGGAGCATATATCAATATCTTACCTTTACCATTACAGCAGTAATAACAATATTAGGGGCCAACTTTCTTTATAAGAAAATTACACTATAAAAACTTATACCTAAATTTTCTGATTATTTTAGCTGGTTTTGTTTTGTCTAGATCATCGTATAGTATCCACTGATGTGTTTCAGTATCATGATCGCAAGCATAATTTTCAGATTCGGGGCCATAGGTATTGATCAATGAATGACATAACTGATCTGCCTCGAAAGCTGAATCATAACCTGTTAAGAAGTATATTAAAAATCCAACAAGTATTATCGAAATAAGGACTTGAAAAAATAAGTTAACTATCTTCATAAAAATTACCGACAAAATTTAAATATATCACTTCAAAAAATTTTCTAACTAAAAATAAAACTAACGCCCAATATTGAAAACAAAATCGCGGAATTGTTGATTATTTAGATACAAAATCACTAAAAGTATTAAACCTATATTAAGGCCTAGTACTATTGATCCAATTATATTTATTTGTTTTTTACCAGGTAATGTATAAGTGATTTTTTTTTCCTTAAGAATAGAAGCTATACCTCTTTTCTCTTTTTCCAAATCCTTGTTAGGTCCATCATTTTTAACTTCACCATCAGAAAAACCTTTTACCATTAGAAATTAATTTTTAAATTAATAATATTCTAACTCAAAAATTTATCTGAATAATTAACAATTTTTAATCACATATGGAAGGGAAATACCATTAAGTCTTTTGGGGCCCTTGTTAAAAAAGTAACCTTGAATAAGTTCTGTCTGTAAACCCAAAATACTTGACTGACATTTGAATCTATTTCTTTCAAACTCTACTATCTGCATTTTCTCGATATGCATAATGAGTTTTTTACAATCTTTTTTTTTGGGCTCTCTAAGGCATTTATTTGATTTTTTTAAAAGCTCTGTCTTGGTTTGTATTATCTCAGAGATAACAGGATTAGGTATTAGGACAAAATTAAGGCATAAAAGAATTATGAATTTCATTATTTTTAAAGAATAGAAATTTTCAATACCCTCTTAAAAGTGTTTCTTTAATTAATAAAAAAGGTGCTCTTTTAGAGCACCTAATAATCCAAAAAGAATCAAGGTTTAATTAAATATCAGCCTTGAACTCTATCTTTAAAAAGCTTCCCTGCTGAGAAAGTAGGTACTCTTTTTGCAGGAATTGCAATTTTTTCGCCAGTCTTAGGGTTTAATCCCTGCCTAGCAGAACGATCTCTTGGCTCGAAAGAACCAAATCCCAGTATGGAGACTTTTTTGCCTTCCACTACTGAATCAACAATAGTTTCAATAGCTGCATCAACAACTAAAGAGACATCTGTTTTTGTGAGCTCAGTACGAGCAGCAACAAGATTTACTAAATCAGCTTTGTTCATTGAATTTTTTGTAAAACAGAGAATTAAAAGACAAGAGTTTTTACATCAAGCCTAAAAACCTCAATCTTGCACATCATATGGAGCAAATACAAATACGGCAACCGAAAATAACGCTGGCGCAAAGCTTTATACAAAATTTGGGGGCATTTTTAGCTTTAGAATTTTGACCTTAGTTCTCAAGTTTTTAAATAATTCCTAAAAAGTACCGTAGAACAAAGCAGCTAAAAGCCTTGCAGTAACTAGTTTCCTCTAAAAGGTAAATAACTTCTTGTCTTATTAAAGAAATATTGAAATTCTATAAATTTAAGCATTTAGACTATTTATTATTTTTTATTAATTTTCCGATATATTTTCTTCTCAGCACATGAAAACGCAAAATTTATATTTTGAATTCAAGAAAAATAATTTTTTTTCAATAGTTTAGGAAGATTCTACAAAAGATATTTTCTATTAAGCAAATAGATAATCACAACTCATTGAGTTATAGAAATAAGATTCCTTAAACTTAAAAAAATATTGATTAGAGAAACATTAAATTTGATTTTTTTTTAAAATTTTACAATTATGATTCCAATATTGGATTAATTTCTTTGAATCTTCTCATCCCTATATTAAAAAACATAAAAAACAGTGAATTATATAAATAAGGGTAAACCTCTACCTTTAGGGAGTTCAATCACGTCAAAAGGCGTTAATTTCTCTTTAATAGCAACAAATGCAGAATATATAGAAATTTTATTGTTCGAGAAAGAAGACGCAGTTTTACCAAAAAAAATATTTAAATTAGATCATAGTCATAAAACCGGTAATTACTGGCATGCTGAAATAGGTAATATAACGGAAGGTTGTATATATGCTTTTAGAATAAAACAGAAAAACAATGGGATAAATAATAATTATGAAAAGAAAGTCTTAATTGATCCTTGCTCAAGGGGTATTACTGGATGGAGTACATACAAAAGAGAAAATGCACTTAGAAAACATGACAATAGCGATTCTTGTCTGAAAAGTGTTGTCTGTAATAGAAAATTGTTTAATTTTCAAGATTACCCTAGGCCAAATTATTCTTGGGAAGAAACAATTATTTATGAACTACATATAAAAGCTTTCACTATATCCTCCAATGAAACGGGTAGTTGTTTTAAGAAATTCCTAAAAAAAATTCCATATCTCAAGGAACTTGGCATTACAACTATTGAATTACTTCCAATATTTTGCTTTGATCCCACTGATGCTCCTAATGGGTTAGATAACTTCTGGGGTTATAGTCCTATTAATTGGTTTACTCCACACTTTGAATATTTATCTAATGTATCTGCTGAAGACAATCGAGAAGAATTTAGAAAATTAGTAGAAGAATGCCATAAAGCAGATATTGAAGTTATTTTAGATGTCGTATATAACCATACTTCTGAGGGAGATTCTGAAGGGCCAACAATTTCTTGGAAAGGAATTGATGAACATCTTTACTATTTCATCGGTAAAGATAAAAATTATCAAGATGTTTCTGGATGTGGAAATACCATCGCAGCCAATAGAGGATTAGTCAGAAAATTAATCATTGAATCATTAAAATGTTGGGCAAATGAATTTGGTATAGATGGTTTTAGATTTGATTTAGGTATTGCCTTGACTAGAGGGGAAAATCTGATACCACTTGAAAACTCACCCTTTTTCGAAGATATTGAATGCGAACCTGATCTTGCAGACATTAAATTAATTAGTGAACCATGGGATTGTGGTGGTTTATATAAATTAAGTGATTTCCCTTCTAAGAAAACTCTTACATGGAATGGTCATTTCAGAGATGACTTAAGAAGATTTTGGAAAGGAGATAAAGATACTGCCTGGAAGATGAGTGATAAAATCAAAGGCAGTCCATCTCTTTACAAAGGAAATAATACCTTACCAAAATCTATAAACTTTATAACTTCTCACGATGGATTCACCCTTAAGGATTTAGTAACATTCAACAGAAAACATAATTTTGCAAATAAAGAAACAAATAGAGATGGAGATAACCATAACAATTCATGGAATCATGGAGTAGAAGGTCCCACCACAGAAATATCAATTAGAGATCTAAGGAAAAGACAGCAGAAAAATCTTCTTCTGAGTTTACTTATCTCAAGAGGAGTGCCTATGTTATTGATGGGAGATGAAATCGGGAGATCTCAAGGAGGGAACAATAATTCTTGGTGCCAAAATAATCCATTGGGATGGATGAATTGGGATAATAGTCAACAGGATTTGGAGTTGTTCAATTATTTTAAATTTTTAATAAAACTAAGAAAAAAACTTATAAAGCTTCTAAACCCTGAGTTCTTGATAAGTGAACAGAACATAGAAAATATTCCAGAATATTATTGGCATGGTGCAAAGTTAGACAATCCTGATTGGAGTAGCTGGTCCCATACTGTTGCATTTAGCATAAACAAAGGGGAAGCAAATCCTCTTTTATGGGCAGGTTTAAATGCTTATTCAAAAAATATCGATTTTTGCCTGCCTAAATCTAAAGGTAATTGGCTAAAAGTAGTTGATACAAATCTTCCTGAGATTATAGAGCCTTTCCCTATAATCAAAGAATCAATCAATATTAAGAGTAGAAGCTCTATATTAATTATTTCAGATGAAGTATTTGGAACAAAAAATAATATATTCTAAAAGCGGGCGGCGGGAATCGAACCCGCATCTTCAGCTTGGAAGGCTGAGGTTTTACCACTAAACCACGCCCGCAATAAGTAATAGAATTACCATTGCAATAATACATTATCAAACAAACAACAAAGTAAAAAGATTGGAAAATTCACACTCAGCAAATATAACTAGATCAACTACAAGACTAATGATCTCTTACGGTTTAGGAGATGCAGGGACTGGATTAGTAGCAACTCAATTTGGTTTTTTTCTATTTAAGTTCTTTATTTCAGCAGGTTTACCCGTAATAATTGCAGGCTCAATATTAATGTTAATAAAAATATGGGATGCGATAAATGATCCATTAATAGGATGGTTAAGTGATCGAACTCAATCAAGGTGGGGGCCGAGAATCCCTTGGATGGTCACGGCATCTGTACCTCTTGGTTTTTCTTTAGCGGCAATATGGTGGACTCCAACAGGTTCAGTAATACAAAAGACTATTTACTATGCAATAATTTCCATCATAGTAATGACCGCTTATACAAGTATTAATCTTCCTTTTTCAGCTCTATCGACTGAAATTTCTGAGAAAACTTCAGTTAGAACAAGATTAAATGCTTCAAGATTTACTGGTTCAATAATAGCAGGATTAACTGGTTTAATAATTGCTGGATTTGTTTTAGGTTCTGAAGGATCCGCAAATAATGATTATTTTCTAATGGGCAAAATTAGTGGGTTTATTGCCGTAATAACTACTTTAATATCATGTTGGGGACTAGCTCCATATGCTAAAAAAGCCAGAAGGCCATCTGGGAAAGTAGAAGCTATAACACTTCAATTCAAAAGAATCTTCAGAAATAAGAAATTTCTTAAAGTTATTTCACTTTATATTTTACTATGGTGTGCCTTGCAACTAATGCAAACCGTAGCCCTAATTTATGTAGAAGATGTACTTAATGTACCGAAAGATATTGCGACATGGATTCCAATCCCTTTCCAAATTAGCGCTCTCATAGGGTTACAAATATGGACAAGAGTATCAAATAAATTGAATAGAATCACAGCTTTAAACTATGGAGCGATTATGTGGATAATTTCATGTACAGCAGCTTTGTTTTTACCTCCTTTAGCTATAGGTTCAGGAGTTGATAATGCGATATTTCTAAATACTAGTAACCTCATTTTATTCATATTTTTAATTTTCATAATTTGTCTTATTGGTATTGGTGCTTCAACGGCTTTTCTTATCCCTTGGTCACTTCTTCCTGATGCAATAGATCAAGATCCAGAGAAACCAGCGGGAATTTACACTGCATGGATGGTACTTATTCAGAAAATTGGCATCGCACTAAGTGTTCAAATATTGGGTTTCTTGTTATATATTTCTGGTTATCAATCATGCTTTGTTGACCAAAACAATCTTAATATTATTGAACAATGCACTTCAGCTCAATTAACTATTAGGTTATGCATAGGTTTTATACCTTCTGTATTGGTAGTAATTGGTATTTTAATAATGAGAAAATGGGATCAAAAATTAATCACAAACTAATATAGAAATATGTACTATCCACAGTTTTTTCAAAGACTTCTAAGCAGCCTAATAATTGGTGGGCAAGCAATCAATTTTATCTTTAAAGGTAAAATTTCCAAAAATGATCTATTTGAGCAACTTATGGAGGCAGGTCCTGGAAGTTTATTGATTGTATTGATAACAGGAATTGCTGCTGGCACAGTTTTTAATATTCAAGTGGCATCACAACTTACCAGCATGGGGCTTTCAAGTGAAATAGGCGGGTTACTAGCAGTAGGAATGGCAAGAGAAATGGCTCCTCTTCTCACTGCTACTTTAATGACGGGGAAAGTTGCCACCGCTTATGCGGCTCAACTCGGCACTATGAAAGTCACAGAGCAAATTGAGGCTATAACTATGTTAAGAACTGAACCTATCCAATATTTAGTAGTTCCAAGGATACTATCAATGGTAATAATGTCTCCCATACAGTGCCTTTTATTTTTATCTGTAGCTTTATGGAGTGGACAAATTTGGAGCACAATTTTTTACAACGTTCCTCCAGTAATTTTTTGGACATCTGTAAGATCAGGTAATATCAGCTTAACAAGTACAGACTTAACTTCTATGTTAATTAAAGCTGTAGTATTCGGATTGCTTATTTCAATTATTGCCTGTGGATATGGATTATCTACAAAAGGGGGGCCAAAAGAAGTGGGCACAAGTACTACAGGTGCGGTTGTAATGACTCTTGTTACTGTATCTTTAATGGATGTAGTTCTAACACAAATCTTATTTGGATAAATCTATTATGAACACTAAATCAACAAAACAAGAACCAATAACAATATCGCCTGCATTTCAATTGCCAATAATTCTAATTATTTTAAGTTTTATGCTTTTATTTCTTAATATTGGATATTGGCCAACAATAGTTTCAGGCTCATTTAGCTTTTTTTTATTGCTACAAACATTTACCTTAAGAATAAAAATAACAAATGAGGCCTTTGTCGTTTTACAACTAGGTAAAGAGATAAGGACTTTCCCTTTTAAAAACTGGATTTCGTGGAAATTATTTTTTCCTATAATCCCTGTTATTTTTTATTTTAGAGAAAAGTCTAGTCCTCATTTATTACCTATACTATTTAATCCAGAGCAATTAAAAAATGAGCTTTTTAAAAAAGTTGAATCGCTAGAGATTAAAAGTTCCTAATATTCAATGTTTGCTTAACTACTTCAATTAATTAAATGGCCAATACAAAAATTACAAATAATAATCCTGAAAAGGAACCAATATCAGATAAAGCAATCAAAGAAGGGAAAACTACAGAAATTCCAAATAATAATCCTGAAAAGGAACCAATATCAGATAAATCAATCAAAGAAGGGAAAACTACAGAAATTCCAAATAATAATCCGGAGAAGGAACCAATATCAGATAAATCAATCAAAGAAGGGAAAACTACAGAAATTCCAAATAATAATCCGGAGAAGGAACCAATATCAGATAAAGCAATCAAAGAAGGGAAAACTACAGAAATTATTAGAAAAAACACCCCGCAAAATAAAAAAGTTTTTTCAACAAACAAACAAAAAGATATCTCAGTTGATGAAATTTCTAATGAAATTTTCAAGGATCTTATTATAAAAAAAGACTACTTAGTTAAAGAAATAAAAGACTTAGAAGCAAAAAAAATTGAACTTAATAAAGATATTGAATCTAACTTCAAAGGACAGTCAGATAATATCGCCAAAAGAGTTAAAGGTTTCCAAGAGTATTTAACTGGTGCTTTGCAGAATCTTTCACAAAATGTAGAAAAACTTGAATTAATCTCTCAACCAATAATTGTAAAGCCATCTCCACTTGATAAAAAAAAGCAAGCTCCTAGCAAAAATGAAGTAGTGAATATTCCTGCACTCTCTGAAACATTTAAACCAGATGAACGAATTATAAGAGACTGTTTTTCAACCTTTACAGAACAACCTGATTTTTATGCCGAGCCTTGGAAATTAAGACGCAGTCTTGATTCGTCAGATATTGAAATTATGGATGATTGGTTCTTTAATATGGGCGGCAGAGGTTCTATAGAAAGTAAAGGTTCAAGGCAGAAAAATGCTTTATTATCTGCAGGTTTAATATCTATTCTTGGTGAATTATATGGAGACCAGTTTCAGACGCTTATATTAGCTTCCGAGCCTGAGAGATTAGGAGAATGGAGAAGAATTCTACAAGACTCGCTTGGTCTCACAAGAGATGACTTTGGACCTAATAGTGGAATTGTTCTCTTTGAAAGGCCAGAAGGTGTTATTGAAAGAGCTGATAGATTAGAGGCTAATAATGAATTACCCTTTATTATTATTGACGCATCGGAAACATCAGTTGAAATTCCAATCCTCCAATTCCCATTATGGCTTGCCTTCGCCGGCACAGATGCTGAAATTTACGATGATCTTGAGCTAAACTAATCTAATGAATATTTCAATAATTTTAATAAGTTATTTGTTAGGATCTATCCCTACAGGGTTTTTAATTGGGAAATACCTAAAAAATATAGATTTAAGGCTTATAGGTTCGGGATCAACAGGTGCAACAAATGTTTTAAGAAACGTGGGCAAATGGCCTGCCCTTTTTGTTTTTATTATTGACGTAGGCAAAGGTTTAATTTCAGTAAAAATAGCTCAATATTATGCAGATCAAGGCTTAATTGAAGTATTAGCGGGCATATCCGCTATCTCAGGTCATATATGGCCCATATGGCTGAAAGGGAAAGGTGGCAAGGCCGTAGCTACTGGTTTAGGTATGTTTTTAGCTCTTTCTTGGAAAGTTGGATTAGCGTCTCTAGGAATCTTTTTAATCGTTTTAGCAAAATCTAAATTTGTATCTTTATCTAGTATTTCCGCTGCACTCTTATTACCCATTTTTATGTTTTTTAATATAGGTAATTTTATTCATCCTTATTTTATTATTAGCTTGATTGTGTCATTGTTAGTTATTTGGAAACATAGAACAAACATACATAGATTGATTAAAGGAGAAGAATCAAAAATCAATCAAAATAAATAGATTTACATATATCTAAGAAAGTCTTATTAGGATCTATAGCTTGTGAGATTGATCGTCCAATAACCAACTTGGAAGCTCCATTATTTATTGCTTGATTAGGAGTCATAATTCTATTTTGATCATCTTTATTTTCAATCTTTGTTCTAATACCAGGTGTAATTAGTTCAAAATTATTTTTGTAAATGGACCTCAACATTTTTGCTTCCCAAGGAGAACAAACACATCCATCTAATCCAGCATCATGAGACAACTTTGCAAGTCTTAATACGTTTTGCTCAATTGAATTTTTCCTATCAAGATCAGTTTGAAAATCTTCAAGAGAAAAACTAGTTAATACTGATATGCCAACAATAAAAGGAGGTTTTTTTTTAAATGCTTTTGCTCCTTCTAAAGATGCCTTTTTTGACTGCTTAAGAGCTTTAAAACCTGCTGAAGCATGAACAGAAATTATATCAACCCCTAATTTTGAAACTTGGTAACATGCTGCGCTCATAGTATTTGGAATATCATGAAACTTTAAGTCTAAAAATATATTCTTATTTAACCCTTTCAATACCTCAATAACTCCTGGTCCTTCTCTAATAAAAAGCTCTAAACCAACTTTTACCCACTTAATTTTGGGGCACTTTTCTAGGAGTGATGTTGCTTGATTTATATCTAAACCATCAATTGCCAGTATGATTTTATCTTCTGGATTAGATCTTTTCATTGGTTTCAGTTCTCAAACCTTTTTATTGTTTTTTTACCAATTTGTAAAATCTTACCTACTAAATCCTCTTTCGTATCAAATGTCATATCTGGATTTAGTATTTTTTCACTATCAATTTTTACTCCTCCACCTTTAATGGATCTCTTAGATTCACTACTAGATTTAAATAATTTTAAAGCACTTAGCAAATAAAAAAATTTAACTGGAAAAACTATTTCATTTAATGAAATCTCTGGAATTTCTCCAACTTCTTCTTTTTGTCCAAGGAATAATTTTTCGCAGTTTGATTGCGCTTTCAATGCTTCTTCAAAACCGTGGAATAAAGTAGTAACTTCTAACGCCATTCTTCTTTGTAACTCACGAGGATTTTCTTCCTTAAGAACACTTAAATCTAATTCTGTAAGCAACTCAAAATAAGAGGGGATGACAGTGTCAGGAACTTTTTCTAATTTTGAATACATTGAAAGAGAATCTTCGGTCAAGCCTACAGTATTAAATTCAGATTTACTCATCTTCTTAATTCCATCTAAACCTGTCAATATTGGAAGCAATATTCCATATTGAGGGTCTTGTTTAAAATGCCTTTGAAGATCTCTACCAATTGCAATATTAAATTTCTGATCTGTACCCCCAAGCTCAATATCTGATTGAACTGCTACCGAATCATAACCTTGCAATAGTGGATATAAAAATTCATGCAAAGAAATTGGGATTTGAGAATTATATCTTTTATTGAATTCCTCCTTAGCTAGCATTTGACTAACTGTTGCGCTCCCCATTAATTCAATTATCGAATTAAGATTTAATCCTTTTAACCATTCACTGTTATATCTAATTTCTATTCTATCTTTCGAATCAAAATCTAAAATAGATTCATTAGGTGGCTTACCCATTCCTAATTGGGTTAGATATGTTTTTGCATTGTCGTTAACTTGTTTTTCCGATAACTGCACTCTTGTTTTATTTTTCCCAGTTGGATCTCCTATTTGAGCAGTAAAATCACCAATAATTAAAACCGCAATATGTCCATTATCTTGAAAAGCCCTTAGTTTTTTAAACAATATACTGTGCCCTAAGTGAATATCGGTTCCAGTTGGATCGATTCCAAGTTTAACCCTTAACTTTCTATTGTTTTTTTCCGCATCATAAATTCTTTCGGCAAAAGTTTGATCTTTGCTCGTCATTGGAAAGTATTCTTCAATTCCTCTTGAGAGCCATTTTGGCAACATTAATTTTTCGTCCATTAATTTTTTAACTGTTAAATTTAAGACGTTTTATCAAGTTCATCCTTCATTCTTATCAAGGTTTTATTCATCTGATCGAACATTTGATCAGGAGTAATCCCAAATTGGCTTAACTGTGTCTTTAATTGCTCTACTGTCATTTTTGCTTGAAAATCTTCAGATAATTCAAATCTCTTCATAAAAACTTTATAACGATCCATAAGAGATTCCATTTTTTTTATAAACATTATTTTACCTTCTCTATCAAATTTTCCATAATCAGAACCAAGCTTCATAAGTTCTTGATAATCTGTAAAAAGCTTTTTAGCTTCTTCTTGTACAATGTCAGATTCAAAAAAACCCATTTTTTATTTTTTATCTTCGCAAATTTAGTTCTACTCCAAGATAACAAGAATCTTTTAAATTAATTAGAACATTAATAAAATTTTAGTTTATAAATAATTATCTGATTTATTTTAATTCAGAATTAAATTTAGTAGACATGATTTTTAATTTTGGAAAATTTCAACATAAATAATATTTCAAACCAAAATAGACAATTTGAATTATTTGGTTCAAATACAAATACATCAATTAATTTTCAACAAACAAATAATTTAAAGCTCAAGGGTGAAACATTAATTGAATGGAGAAATAAAATACACAACCACCAAATCACAATTCCAGGAGATAGTCACAATAAAACTTTTCAACAAACAATTCTTCCTGTAAAAAGTTTCAATGAAAAAAAAATTGATCCGTTTTCCTTACAGCCTCTATCACTAAACTTTTGGAGATCTAATCAACATATACATAATGGTCCAGCAATGTATTTTGTAATCGACACTATGATAAGTTCTAAAATCATCCTTTATATAGGAGAAACAAATTCTGCAAATAAAAGATGGAAGGGAGAGCATGACTGTAAAAATTACCTAACGAACTATAAAGAAGCACTAGCGCAAAGTAATCTCTCAAGTCATCAAGATATACGTTTCTTCTTAGATGTGCCTAAAGAAGTAAAATTAAGACGTAAACTAGAACAGCAACTAATATATTTATGGTTACCACCATTTAATAAAGAAACGCGAGATAGGTGGTCAACTACTTTCACAAACAACTAACAGTTAATTAAATCTATTTTAAAAATGCAATTTTCCACTTTCCAAAAAGATCTAGATGAATGGCAAGGTTCTTCTTTAATATTTGGAGTTGTAAAAGAGGAAATCGAAAGCCAATTAGAAAAAATAAAATTTGTTGTTAACCCAAAATTATTACTAAAAAAAGTTAAGGCAAAAAAATTTAAAGGAGAAAAAGGGGAAATTTTAAATTTTGAATTTTTAGATCAAAAATTAGAAACTTTAATAATAATTGGTCTTGGCAAATCAAAAGAGCTTAATAAAAGTGATATCAAAAACTCTTTAGGAGATCAAATTAGAAAGATTGTTGATAAAAATGAGAAAACGAGCATCTTGCTGCCTTGGAAATTAATTAATTCACAAGTAGAAATACATCACTTAGCAGAGTCAGCAAGATTATCAGCTTATAAGGACAATAGATTCAATAAGAAAAAAGATGAAAAGAAGGTTCTTAAAGAAATAGAATTTTTGAATTTAAATAAATATGAGAATATTTGCTTCGAAGAAACAGAAAAAATATGTGAAGGTGTAGAACTAGCTAGAAGACTTGTAGCTGCACCTCCAAATAGCCTTACGCCCCAAGAGATGTCTATAACAGCCTCTCAAATAGCAAAAGATCATGATTTAGAAATAAAAATTTTAGATGCGAAAGAATGTGAAAATTTAGGAATGGGTGCATATCTAGCTGTAGCAAAAGGTTCTGATCTAGAGCCTAAATTTATACACCTTACTTTAAAGTCAGATGGGCCAATTAAAGAAAAGATTGCACTTGTTGGTAAGGGTTTAACCTTTGATTCTGGAGGATACAACCTTAAAGTAGGAGCATCTCAAATTGAAATGATGAAATATGATATGGGCGGGAGCGCTGCAGTGTTAGGAGCAGCAAAAGCACTTGGAGCTATAAAACCAAAGGGACTAGAAATTCATTTTATTGTTGCAGCCTGCGAAAACATGATAAATGGATCTGCAGTTCATCCAGGAGATGTAGTTAAAGCATCAAACGGGAAGACAATTGAAATAAACAACACTGATGCAGAGGGTAGGCTTACATTGGCTGATGCGTTAACTTACGCATCAAATTTAAAACCAGATTCAATAATTGATCTTGCAACGTTAACAGGTGCGATTGTTATTGCTTTAGGGAATGATGTAGCTGGTTTTTGGAGCAACAATAACGATCTAGCAAAAGAATTAAAAAACGCATCAGCCGAAGTAGGAGAAGAATTATGGCAAATGCCTTTAAAGAAATCCTATAAAGAAGGTTTAAAGTCCCATATAGCTGATATGAAAAATACAGGCCCAAGAGCTGGTGGTTCTATAACTGCTGCCTTGTTTTTAGAGGAATTTTTTGATAAAGAGATCAAATGGGCTCATATAGATATAGCAGGTACGTGTTGGACTGATAAAAATAAAGGTATTAATCCATCAGGAGCTACGGGTTTTGGAGTTAAAACTCTAGTACAATGGATTAAAAACAAATTAGATTAAAAATTAGTATTATTCAGACCAAAGATCTAACGATCTAGCTTTATCTCCCCATAACTTATCCAATCTCTGATCTCTACCACAAGAAAATCTATAGAACTTATATTTTAATTCATTTCTATCAGCAAAATTCTGATGATAATCTTCAGCTAACCAGAATTTATTCTTTGATTTAAGTTCAACATAAATTTTTTCTAGCGAAACACCCAATTCCCTAGAGGCATTAACTAAGGCATTTTTTGCTTCATTCTTCTCGTGTGAATCATTAAAAAAAATTACGGGCCTGTAAGAATCTCCCCTATCGCAGAATTGGCCTTCACCGTCAAGAGGGTCAACATTTCTCAAGTAGAGTCTTAGTATTTCAGGTAAACTTACTGCTTTGGAATCATAATCAACCAAAACGACTTCTTGATGACCAAAATGATTATCGTAAGTAGGGTTTTGTAAATTTCCACCCGAGTATCCACTTTTTACTGAATTAATCCCCTCTAAGGACTCTAGATCATGTTCTAAACACCAAAAACATCCCCCTGCAAGAATGACTTCTTCCGCAAGAGTGTTTACAGGGTTAATTAAAATTGAGAGAACAATAATTAAAGAAAAAAGATATTTCATCATTTAATTATAAAGTTCAAATTATGGAATTAATAATTTCTTTAGCAGCTCTTTCGACTACACCTTCTTCACCCAATTCTTTTTTTAATAAAGCATAACCTTTCTTTATTTTTATTTTTGCGGATTTTCCTTCAAGAATTCTGCAAGCTTTAGAAAAGATTTTCTTTTCTACAAAGTTTTGCTGCACGAATTCAGGGATAACAAATTGCTTAACTAGTAAATTTACTGGAGAAATAAATCTTACTTTAAATTTGAGAATTCTTCTAGCGATAAAAGCAGTTACTCTACTTACTTTATATCCAACAATCTGAGGTATTCCATATAAGGCCAATTCCATATTAACAGTTCCTGATTTACATAAAGCCATCGAAGTTAATGAATAAATATAAGGCTTTAATTCTGAATTATTTGATTTAGAAATAACTTTTCCATAAACTTGATGTTTTTTCAATGCCTTTCTAAATTTCTCATCAAAAGCCTTCCTACAAGATGGTATATAAACAACTAGACTGGGATATTTTTGTTGTAATTTTTTAGCCGCCTTTAAGAAAGTAGGTAATATATATCTTAATTCCTGAGGTCTTGAGGCAGGCATTATTAGTAAAATGTTTTGATTTGCACGAAGTTTTAAAATTGACCTGGCATCTCTCTTAGAGGGAAGTTTTTTTGTCAAATCTATCATTGGATGTCCAATCCATAAAACATTCCCACCTTTTCTTTTATAAAAGCTTGCCTCTTGTTTGAAAATTGCAAAAATTTTATCAGAAAACCTTACTAAATCTATCGTAGTATTATTCCCAACTCGCCATGCCCACTCTTGAGGAGCGATGTAGTAGTAAATTGGAATTTTAGGATTTATTCTTTTTAACTTTCTCCCAATCTTTATATTAGGACCCATATAGTCTATTAGTATAAGACAATTTGGTCGGTTTCTCTCTAGGGATTGTAAAAATTTTTTTTGGATTTTTATCATAGGAAAAATATGAGGCAAGACTTCCCAAATACCTATTGCACTAATAGAAGTAGTATCTTTTAGAATTTTTACTCCCGCTTTATGCATTCTTTCTCCTCCTAGACCTGTAATTTCCAAATCTATTGAATGTTTTTTTGCTTCAGCAAATAATGCTTTGGATAATAAACCACCATGTAAATCTCCAGAAACTTCTCCAGTACTGATGTATATCTTTTTATTCATAAATTTATAGTAGGCATTGGGCCTCTTCTTCCCTTAGCTATAGAATGTTTTACAAAATTGCAAAGTTTTGAAGAAAAAGGATCTAATCTATCTTGCATTGCTATTTCCAATGAATGAGAAATTACATCATCAGATTTAAAGAGTAAGTTCCAAGTCCTTTGCAATAACTTTAAGTCAAAGTCTTTATTGTTTAGCAAGCCGCTCCTTTTTATTCCTACCCTATTCAATCCTCTTAATTTTCCTGGATGGCCTTCTGCCAAGCAAAAGGGAGGTACATCCCTATCTACTCTTGTCATGCCTCCAACCATTGCTAAAAATCCTATATGCACAAATTGATGAATACCTAAGCAACCACCAATAATAGCTTTATCTTCTACTATTACATGACCAGCAATTTGGACACTATTTGATAAAACGATTCCATTCCCGAGTTCACAATTATGTCCTATATGTGCATAAGCCATTAATAAATTATTGTTGCCAATTATTGTTTTTTCTCCTTCGTTAGTTGCTTTATTAATAGTTACACACTCTCTAAAAGTATTGTTATCGCCAATTATTACTTCAGTAGGAGCTCCTTGATATTTTAAATCTTGGGGCTCAAGTCCAATAAATACATTTGGGAAAATTCTATTATTTTTACCTATTTTAGTTTTTCCTTCAATTACAACATTGGGTCCTACTGCTGTACCTTGCCCAATAATTACATTTGGGCCAACAATAGCTCCTTGAGCAATAGTGACTCCATCATGTAATTCAGCACTTGAATCTACAAAAGCGTTTGGGTGCACTTTGACGCCATTAAATCTTGACTTTAGGTCAGTATTTTTAATCTCCATATTACTAATCAACTAATGAAAACATTAATTCGCCTGAACAAACCAACTTCCCATCTACATTGGCTTCCCCTTTTACCTTCCCAAATCTTTGTCTTTTAATACTTAACAATTCACATGTAATTACCAGTTGATCACCAGGGATTACGGGTTTTCTAAATTTGACCTTATCAATGCCTGCAAAAACAAAAAGTCCTTTAGGAAGATCAGGCATTTGCGTTACTATTATCCCACCCACTTGTGCCATTGATTCTACGATAAGTACTCCTGGCATTAAAGGTCTATCTGGGAAATGTCCTTGAAATTGAGGCTCATTTATAGTTACATTTTTAATTGCAACAGCTTTTTGCCCTGGTACATTCTCTATTACTCTGTCTACTAGAGCGAAAGGATATCTATGAGGTAATAAACCTAGTATGTCCTCTGAAAAGAGTTGATCATTTTCACTAGATAATTTCTTGTCCACAACTTAATAAAGATAAAATTAATTTTTTAGTGTTGAGGCCAATAAAGAGTTTAAAGAATGTGATCCCTTATAAACTAAAATTTGAGCCTTAGGTAACCCTACCAAAGCCAAGTCCCCAATTAGATCTAAAATTTTATGTCTTATTGGTTCATTATCAAATCTTAATGGTGGATTAACCCATTTATCTCCATCACAAACAAGTGCATTATCCAAACTACCACCTTTTATTAATCCTAGTTCACTTAATTCTTGAAATTGATCCTTAAAACCAAATGTTCTTGCAGGAGCAATCTTTTCAACAAAGCATTTTGGATTTAAATCGATTACGAAAGTTTGGTTACCAATTGCTTTATACGGAAAACTTATAGTAGATATAATTGTAGTTTTCTCAGAAGGAGTTAAAGCAATAACTGAACCCCCTTTATTTAATATAATTGGTGTTTTAATCTCTTGAAAAAAGTTATCTGGTATAGGTACTTTTTTAATACCAACTTTTTCAAATGCTTTTACCCACTGAATAGCTGATCCATCAAGGAGTGGTATTTCTCTCCCATCGACTTCAATATGTATATAATTCAATCCACAGCCAGCCAATGCGGATAATAAATGCTCAATAGTATACAAGTTTCGTCCACCTAATTTCACTGCAGTACAAAGCATTGTACTTCCAATTAAATCCTGAGTTAGCTTAAAGATCTCGCAAGGCTTATCAGAAAAAGATATATAATATCCTTCCTTTTCATAAGGAGAAATTTTAACTTTTGTTTTTTCTCCACTATGTAGACCTATACCTTCTCTGGAGATAAAACCAGAAATAGTATAACAAGCATCATAATTAGTAGGCCAAGAAAACATTTAAAATTTCCATCCTACTCCTAGTGTATATCTCATATCACCACTTAAGTCTTTGCTAGCTATATCCAACCTTAATGGTCCAATTGGAGTCTTTACCCCAATTCCTCCTCCCAAAGAAAAACCTGAACCTGCTTTATTTAATAATTTACCGGGTTTCCCAGGAACATCATTCTGAGAACCCATATCAGTTCCTACATCTGCGAATAAAGAAGCTGATAGCATTCTCCAAAGAGGGAATCTATATTCTGCAGTTGCCTCAATAAAACTTTTGCTTACAGAAAGATCACATGCTCCCCAACCTCTTACAGATGACGATCCTCCCATACAAAATGACTCATAAGGAGGTAATTCACCAAGAATAGTTCCAGCTTTAAATTGAACACCAAAAGTCTGAGAACATTCTTCATTAGTTGCATCTTTAGACCTACATTCTTTTGTTAGATTAATCAATTTTGTAGGAATAAAAAATGAATATGCAGCTCTCATTCTGTTAAAAGTTGGCGAATTATTTCCCATTGAAATAAACTGTTCACTTCCTAGGGTGAATTTATTACCAGAAGTTGGGCTTACAGAATTATTCAAATTATTTCTAGATGTACTGAAAATAAAACTAACTAAAGTATTTTCCGCAGGGCATGATCCATCTTTAGGAGAATATCCAATACAAATAATTTCATTTATATTTCCCGTTGTTGGGGTTGTATCTCCATAAGGTTTTTTATTATCACTACCATCAATCATTTTCACTTGTTGAAAGTTCATTCCCCCAAGGACTCTCCATTTTGCAACTTTAAAAGGATCACCACCGTTAAGAGGTCGTGAGAAAGAAAATCCTCCGCCAGTTTTTTCGAGAACTATAGATGAAAATGCATCTGAACTAGAAGTAGTTTTATCATCAACTGCATATATTCTTCCATTCTTTTCACTCCTAAATTCTTGGGGATAATCTCTGCTTAGAAAAATATTAGTTCTAAACGAGGTCCTATACTTGTCCCCTTTAATCCATGGGTCAGATAATGCGAAATTATAAGTTGTTGAATAATCTCCAAAATTAAGGTTTAGATTAGTTGACCATGCTCTACCTAAAGCATTATTTTCCTGTAAACCAATTGAAGCAAAGATTCCTGAACTATTACTATAGCCAATACCTCCTGTTAGTGATCCTGTACGTTGTTCACTCAAATCTAAAATAATTATTACTTGACCAGTATTTAAGTTATCGGGGCCAAGTGATACTTTGACATCATCAAACAAAGAAGTCGCATAAAGCCTTTTTATATCCGCCTCTAATGTTTTTCTATTGAAGATTGAACCAGGAGTTGTTTTTAATTCTCTCTTTATTACCCAATCTTTGGTTTTCCCTTTTCTGGGTTTACCATCAATCAATACTTCTCCATCTGACCCTAAAAAACGTAACTTAATATCAGAAACTATTCCTTCCGATACATTTAGAGTTACAATTCCATCCTCAGAAATTCTTTCAGGACCGGTAATTCTTGATAAAGAATAACCGTTATCTTCATACCAATTCTTTATCATGTTTATCTTATTTTGAAGTTCATTTAAATTAAGAGTGGTTCCATAAAAATTATTAAAAATGTCTTCTACATATTTTTTAGGGATTACAGATTCTCTTGGATTCAGTACAACTTCCTTTAAAATCGGATTCGGCACTACTTTTACTATTAGCCTCACTCCTAATGGTCCATCTTTAGACTTTATTTGAACGCCTGAAAACCATCCACTAGCATAAATTGAATTTAGATCATTTTTTAGAATTTGATTATTAATAACACTTCCAGGTTTTATACTCATAGAATCATATGCAGCTAACTCTAATTTTTTACCCTCAGGATGTTTTTCCCACCCTTTAATAATTATTTCTGAAATAAGAACACTTTCTTCATTAAGCTTTTCACCATTATCTGCAATCAAGACATTATTCTTTGGTTGAAGATCAAATGTTAAAAATAAATCATTTTCATCTTTATCAATAATTTGAGGTTTTATTGTTTCTCCTGCTTTATCAGACAAATACTTAGCAGCGAGTTCTGAATTGTTTGATATCAATATTAAGTTGAAACAAGCGATACTTGTAATAACCTTTCTATATTTCAGAAGATCTTTTTGCATAGAATTATAATTGAAGATAAAATGTAAAAATTTTTGGATTAAATTGAGTTAAATGAAATTATCGATTCTTCTATTAATTTCACTATACGCTTCAATTAAACCACCTAAATCATTTCTAAACCTATCTTTATCTAGACTGACCATTATATCATTTTTCTGATTAAGATCCCATAATCTACAATTATCTGGGCTTATTTCATCACATAAAATGATTTCGTTTTTTGAATTGTAACCAAATTCAAGCTTGAAATCTACAAGATCAAGTTGTATCTTATTAAAGAAATTTTTAAGAATTGTATTTATTTTTAAAGTCAAATCAATTATAAAATCTAAATCTTTAATATCTATTATATCAAGTAATTTAATTCTATCTCTTGTTAAAAGTGGATCATTAAGTAAATCATTTTTAAGATAAAAATCAATTAAGGGCTTTTCTAATACAGTTCCAGGTTTTATTGTTGTCTGTTTACATAAAGAACCAAAAGCAGTATTTCTTAGAACCACCTCTAAAGGAATAACATTTATTTTCTGTGCAATCATTGAATTCTCATTTTTAATTTCAAGATAATGAGTAGGGATATTATTTTTTATAAGAAGATCAAAAATCTTTGAACTTATGAGGCAATTTAGTTTCCCTTTACCTTTGAATTTAGCTTTTTTAAGTGCATTAAAAGCTGTAGCATCATCTTTAAATTCAATTATTACTTTATCTGATTCATTATGAGCAAATACTTTTTTAGCCTTTCCTTCATAAATCATTTCCAATCTATTATTCATCAATAGCACCTCTTTGATTACTAAATTTAAAATTTTTAATTAACATATTTACTAGAGATCTAATTGTTTAGAAAGATTAGATTGTTTACATTTTAACTGATTATTCATCGAAACCTAGGACCTATAGAAAACAGATTTATGAGTATTAATTCAAAGCATCCCAAAAGTTTTATTAAATTAGAAAATGTTTTAATAATTGGTAATGGAGGGAGAGAAAATTCTTTAGCTTGGGCTATTCAAAAAAATGAACTAATCAAAAAGATTTTTGTAATCCCTGGGAATGCTGGATCACAAAAAATAAACAAATGTGAAAGAATCCTGTTAGATATAAACAATAATGAAGAATTAATCAAAAGGCTAAATTTCTTAGATATTGATTTAGTCGTAATAGGGCCAGAAATCCCATTAGCAAAAGGCTTAGGTGATACTCTTCGAGAGAATGGCTTCAAGGTATTTGGGCCAGGTAAAGATGGAGCAAAATTGGAATATAGCAAGTCTTGGGCAAAGGAATTCATGCAAAGAGCTAAAATTCCTACGGCTAAATTCTGGAAAATAAATTCACTAGAAGAAGCGACTGAGGTTATTAATAAATCTAAAAGGCCATTAGTTGTAAAAGCTGATGGATTAGCTGCAGGCAAAGGTGTTTTTATTCCTCAGACAACAGATGAATGTCTAGAAGCAGCAGAAGCAATATTTAATGGGAAGTTTGGTAATGCTGGGAAAGTGATTGTTCTTGAAGAAAGAATTGAAGGGCCGGAAGTATCAGTGTTTGCTCTTTGTGATGGAGAAAAATATATTTTACTTCCATCAGCACAAGATCATAAACGTCTTAACGAGAAAGACCAAGGTCCAAATACAGGTGGAATGGGAGCCTACGCTCCTACACCACTCCTAAACAAAGACTACCTTGAAAGAATTATCAAACAAATCATAAAACCGACAATCAAGGAGTTACAAAAAAACAATATTGAATATCGAGGTGTTCTTTATTTTGGACTAATGCTCACTAAATCAGGTCCGAAGGTTATAGAGTATAACTGTAGGTTTGGCGATCCAGAATGCCAAACAATTATGCCTTTAATGGATAAGGATTTTGTAATTCTTCTGCAAAAATGTGCTATGGGAAAATTAATTGGTAATGAAGCAATTAATGCTTCTAAAAAAGTTAGTGGCTGTGTAATAGCAACGTCGAAAGGTTATCCTCTCGAATATAAGACCGGCTACCCTATTAATATAGGAACAATTGATTATGAAAATTGTCAAATTTTTGATTCAGGAACTCGTTTAAGTGAAAATGGTGATGTTCTAACGGATGGAGGCAGAGTTTTAAGTATTGTTTGTCAAGATAAGGATTTTGATAAAGTTTTTGAGAAGGCTTACAGAAATATAAAACAAATAAATTTTGAAGGTATTTATTTCAGAAATGATATAGGTCATCAGGTGAGAACAAAATTCTCAAGGGAGAATTAGTCTCATGCTTGATAATAATGATAGCGATAATTCAGATTTTAGTCTTACTGAAAATAATATGAAAACTAATTATTGGATTAATAAATTATTAATTTGGTGGAGCGGGTTTAGCTTAAGAACAAAATTGTTAGCGATAGCTACTCTTGTAGTAAGCCTTCTAATGACAGGGATAACATTTTTTGCGCTTAATAGCATTCAAAGAGATGCAGGTATGAATGACACCAGATATGCAAGAGATCTAGGGCTATTACTATCAGGGAATGTTACGGAATTAGTTGCTAATAATCAAAAGAACGAAATCTCTAATGTTGCAGAGAAGTTTTGGAGATCCAGTAGAAATTTACGTTATATATTTTTCACTGATGCTGATGATATTGTCCAACTTGGCATACCAATAAGCGCTACGCCAACAACGTCGGATAGTCAGTTCCAATTAACACGAAAATTGAGACTACCCTCGGAGCTAAAAAAAAGGCCACAATTCCCTCTAGTAAGGCAGCATGCAACGCCACAAGGTCAAGTAACAGATGTCTTTGTTCCTATGCTATGGAAAGGCAGATATCTCGGAACTTTAGCTTTAGGAGTTACTCCTAATAAAAAAGCTTTAGCAAGTTCAGCACTAACTAGAGAAGTAACAATAGCAGTATTCATTTCTATTTGGGTTTTGGTAATACTTGGAGCAGTATTTAATGCACTTACAATTACTAGACCTGTTCGAGAATTAGTCAAAGGTGTTAGGGAAATTTCTAAAGGCAACTTTAAATCGAGGATTGCTTTACCTATGACTGGAGATCTAGGGGAACTTCTAAATGGATTTAACAGAATGGCCTCTCAATTAGAAAATTATGACGAGGCAAATATTGAAGAACTAAAAGCAGCTCAAATAAAACAACAATCTCTAATAGCGACTATGGCTGATGGAGCAATATTATTAGATTCTAAGGGTAAGATTGTTCTTACCAATCCAACAGCAAAAAGATTATTTCGCTGGGAAGGAAGATTCTTAGAAGGAAAATATATTTTAAATGAGATTCCTGAAATCTTATCTAATGACCTACATCCAAATATAGAGTCTATTCTAAACAGAGAAAAGGAGAATGATGACTTAAGAATTAGTTTAGGAGAACCAGCTAGAACTTTAAGAATTGTTTTACAATCTGTTTTAGATACAAATAAAGTCGAATTAAAAGGGATTGCAGTAACAATTCAAGATTTAACGAGAGAAGTAGAACTTAATGCAGCACAAAATAGATTTATAAGTAACGTTTCGCATGAGTTAAGAACACCACTATTTAATATAAAAAGTTACGTAGAGACTTTATATGATTTAAAAGATCAACTCTCTAACGAGGAGCAACTTGAATTCTTGGGTATTGCAAATTCAGAGACCGATAGACTAACAAGACTGGTGAATGATGTACTCGATTTATCAAGATTAGAGTCAGGGAAGATAATTCAATTAGAGTCAATGGACATCAAACCTGCAATAGAACAAACTCTTAGAAATTATAGACTTAATGCGACTGAGAAAAATGTTTCATTAGCTCATGATATAGAAGAAAACATTCCATCAATTCTGGGAAATTTTGACTTGCTTCTACAAGTTTTTGATAATTTACTTGGTAATGGTTTGAAATTTAGTCCCAAAAAAAGCACTCTCATGATAAGAGCTTATACTTGGCCTGATTACTGCCCTGTGTCACCAATAAGCGATAATAAAGATGATGGACCACAATGTGAGTTAATTTCACCATTACCAAAAGTAAGAATTGAAATTGCTGATACAGGTTCTGGCATATCTCAATCTGAACAAGATAAGATATTTGATCGATTTTACAGAGTAGAAAACGCAGTTCATACTGAACAAGGTACAGGTTTAGGTTTATCCATTGTTAAAGGAATCATTCAGAAACATGGTGGAGAAATTCGTATGGCTAGTGAATTGGGGGTAGGAACAACCTTCTGGTTCGATTTACCACTTGAACAATCGGACCAAGAAGAATTAATTACACAAACTATGAACAATAATTCTGAAAGCTTTTAAAATTATCAAATTTTACTTATCTAATGTATTATCAACTCCTTTAAAAACATTTGGAATATTTTGATCAGGTACAACTCGATGAGGCGCCCCACTGAATATTTGTTCAAAATTAGAGAAGGAATCCTTGATCTCAGGGCCTCGATTTGTAATTATAAATTCTCTAATCCTTTTGTCATGCCATGAACCTCTCATTTTAAAGACATTTAAAGCTCTGGCCATCTCCCCTTTAATTTCGACATATTGAAGCAACAATATAGTATCAGTAATTGTTGAGATATGAGAATCAGTAATAGAGTGACTTCCCATAAATTCTTCTGCAGTATTTGTAAAGAAGCCAGCTATTTCTTCTTGTTTTGAATATCCAGTAACACCAATTACAAACTGCCTAAATGCATTTAAACTAACGCCTCTAGCCAATGCTGAAAGAGAATCAATCGCCATTCTCTTTGGTTTAAATTGATTAATTTGGGTTTTTATGATTTGCAAATGATCTTCTAAACCAGTTGATTCAGGATATGCGCAAATAATTTTTAATAACCCATCACTTTCCATCTTTTCAAAATCTATGCCCCAACTTGTTGCATTCCTCAGCAACTGAGCTCTAGATTCTTCATATGCGAACAATATTGCTCTTTCATTATTGTTATAAGCATCTTCTATGAATTTCGATACAAGCATTGTCTTCCCAGTACCAGTTGCTCCTGTCGCCAAGATAATAGAATCTTGAAAATACCCTCCGCCGCACATATCATCAAGATCTTTAACTCCAGAGCTTATCCTAATATTTGAAGATCTCTGGGTTAATCGCATCGCTCCAAGGGCAAAAACACTAATACCATCTTTTCCCATGGTGAATGGGAATTCCCCCTTCATATGCACAGTGCCTCTTAACTTTAAGACTTCTAATGTTCTTCTTCTCTTTTCTGACTCCAGAACATTTCTTAACAAGACAACATTATCAGATACGAATTCCTCCACTCCATATCTGGCAATAGGTCCATAATCATCTACCCTTTCTGTTGTCATAACAGTAGTAACTCCTATTTCCTTTAATCTCGCTATAAGTCTGAAAATTTCTCTTCTAACAACATAAATCGCATCATATTGCTGAAAAACCGCCGTTATTGAATCTATAGCAACCCTTTTAGCTTTGTATTTTCTTATAGCATAACTTATCCTCTCAATCAAAGCAGACAAGTCAAAGTTACCTGCGACATCTTGACCATCGGGATCAGGTGAAGCATCCAAAATAAAAAGCTTATTTTGATCAATTAATTCTTGCAAATCCCAGCCGAAACTAGCAGCATTTCTTATGATATCTAAAGGCGATTCTTCAAATGTAATAAAAATCCCAGGTTCATCAAAATTACAAATTCCATAGTATAAATATTGAATCGAAAAGACAGTTTTACCAGTTCCAGATGTACCACTAACAAGAGTACTTCGAGATACAGGTAACCCTCCTCTACAAACATCATCAAAGCCTTCTATGCCAGTAGGCAATTTTTGTACCTGCATTTTATTTGATTTGCTAAAATTTTTATCTTTCATGGTTTTTTGTACAAAAAAATATTATTAATAAGATTTAAATTACATTTTTCATTCTTAAGTATAAAACTTTTTAATTATTTTTTCTCTAAACTATATTCACTTTCATTTAATTCATCAAAAAGCAAATCTAAACCAATTAAAACTTTCTCTCTATCCGACAAATCACCAATAATTTTTCTTACAGGTGGTGGTAATATTTTGGCGAGGGTTGGGGTAGCCAAAATCTTATCCTCTTCTGCAAGTTGTGGTTCTTTAAGCACATCAATAACTTTTAAGGCATAAACTCCTTTAAATTCATTTTCTAAAATTTCTTTAAGAGTATTTAATGCCCTCACTGAATTAGGAGTATTCCCTGCGACATAGAGTTTTAAAATATAAGTCTTTCTTAATGACATTTTTCTAATTCCTCAAATTGATATAAAAGATTTAAAATATATCTTGACTTATTACACTACAAAATAAGAAAATAAACAAACCTTTATGATTGCTTATTAGGTTAAATCAAAATTATTTTTGAACCTAATAGCGTCTTCTAGATATGACTACTTCTAAAAACTCCTCCAACAAATCATCAGCAAATAATGAATTTTATGCAATAGCAGAGACTTCTGGCCAACAGTTTTGGTTTGAAGTTGACAAATATTATGATATTGACAGATTAAATGCCAAAGAAAAAGACAAAATAACACTTGAAAAAGTTTTACTAATAAAGGATAAAGACTCGATTTCTATAGGGAAACCATATATTAAAGATGCAAGAATTCAATTAGAGGTAGTCTCACATTTAAGAGATAAGAAAATCATTGTCTATAAGATGCGTCCTAAGAAAAAGACAAGAAGGAAAATAGGCCATAGACAAGAACTTACAAGGGTTATGGTAAAATCAATTTCTATAGGCAAAAGTTCTCCTAAAGTTTCTTCAAAAAAAGAAGCTGTCAAAAAGGACACTAAACCAACAACTTCAAAAAAGGTAGCTGTCAAAAAAGACGCTAAACCAACAACTTCAAAAAAGGTAGCTGTCAAAAAAGACGCTAAACCAACAACTTCAAATTAAAAAAACTAATGGCACATAAAAAAGGTACAGGTTCCACTAGAAATGGAAGAGATTCAAACTCCAAAAGACTTGGTGTAAAAGCATATGGAGGAGAAAAAGTTACTGCCGGATCAATTTTAATCCGTCAAAGAGGTACTTCTTTCTTACCTGGAATCAACGTAGGGAAAGGTAAGGATGATACTCTTTTCGCATTGAAAGAGGGTACCGTGAGTTATGAAAGCATCAAAAGAAATTTAAGAAATAGAAAAAGAGTTAATATAATTCTTTAAGATTTCTTATAAGCTCTTGTAGTTATAAGAATGGGATGAAAAACTTCTATAAAATTTAATTGAAGTTTTTTAAAAAACCCTTCGATAATTTCATTATCGTCAATATGAAATGGATATTCATTGTTTTCTCCCTTATAGAAATACCAATTAAATAGTGCAATAGACTTAGAATCCATAATTTTATTAAAAATATCAAGTTGAGAAGCAGGATCAGGAAGATGTTCCAATACATCTAGACAAACTATTGAATCGAATTTAGATATTTCTGTTTCTTGAATTGTCTTGCAAAAGGTGATTTTATTTTCCAATCCTAATTTCTTAGCCCTATATTCAACAAAGATTCGATTTGTTTGATTAATATCTACGAAAAAAACATGCTCTACCTTTGAAGACATGGCATTGGCTAAGGCATGCGTCCCTATCCCACCACCAAAATCTAAAACTAACTCTCTTGAAAATCTCTGTTGAAGCCTTAATGTATCAGCAATATAATCTTTACTGGAAATATGCCAAGCAGCTAAATCAGCCAGATGCTTATCTCCTACAATGTCTTCATAAAAATCTGATACTTCACCCAAAGCATCTCCAGGATGCAAACTTGCCAAGTTGATCTTTGCGTTTTCCAGGAAGTCCTCTAAATCAGATTCTTCAATAGAAAGGAATTCTATTAAATGAGATTTCAAATTAAAAGCATCATTAAGGAATTCTTTTAATATGAAATCATCGTTTTTCAATTGCCTAATTTTTAATTTCCAATATAAAAATAATAAGATAGTAAGAAATCATCATCAAAGTATTCTTAATATTAAAAATGGAAATTAAGGATGGGTTCTTAGTAATTAATAAAGAGAGAGGATGTACCTCTCATGATTGTGTTAAACAAATAAGGAAGTTAATAAACAAAAAGAAAGTTGGTCACACCGGCACTCTTGATCCCGAGGTAACAGGGACATTACCAATTGCGATAGGAAGTGCGACAAGATTTATTCAATATTTACCTCAATGGAAAACATATATAGGACAAATAAAATTAGGATTAAGAACAAATACTGATGATATTCAAGGGAGAATAATTAATAAGAAGGATTGGCCAAAAATTAGTAGCGAAAGTTTAGATAAATATTTAAATAATTTTCGAGGAATAATCAAACAAATCCCTCCAAAGGTCTCTAGCGTTCATATTAATGGTGAAAGGGCCTATAAAAAGGCTTTGCAGAATGAAGATTTTGAATTATCTCCTAGAGAAGTAAAAATAGAGGAACTCTTACTAATGAAATGGAATCAAGCAAATGGAATAATAGAATTAAAAATTAAATGTTCAGCAGGAACATATATAAGATCGATCGCCAGAGATTTGGGTACAATTTTAAATTCCGAGGGTTGTCTTTTTAAACTAAAAAGAATTTCTGCTTGTGGATTCCATGAGCACGATTCTATAAAAATATCTGATATAAAGAAAAACCAATACAACACCAGCAATTTAATTATGCCAACAATTTCTGCACTTGATCATATCTCAACATTAGTTTTAATTAATAAAGAAGAAATCAATTTTTGGCAAACAGGAAGAGTAATCAAGTTTGATTCGAATAACTTTACTAAAACCTGCTCTTTTGATTACAAAAAACCTATTAAAATTATCGATCTTAAAAAGAATCTTCTTGGTATAGGCTTTATTAATGAAGAGCAAACTAATTTAAATCCTAAATTAGTTCTTAATGCAAAATAATTGTTTATAAGAAATCTTCTTTGAAAGGTTTAACATCTACTTCCTTATAGAAATGTTTTAAAATTTGTTCTGCTTTAAGTCCTTTAGAAGCCATATATTTTGCACCCCATTGACTCATACCTACTCCATGACCAGATCCCTGACCTATAACTATGAGACTCTTTTCAATAGGAAAAATCTTATTCTTTTGGTCTTCAATAAATTTAAACCTCACAAAAGTACTCTTAAGATTCATTCTTCTTCTTAAATCTACCCCAGACATTTGTTCAGAACGATATTCGCCATAAAGTCTTACATTTTTTACTCTACCTGTATCAGTTATATTTGTAATCTCTATATTTTTTATTCCTCCAATCTTAGGGAACAAATTTTTTAATTCTTCATCGGAAAATCTCTTCTGCCATCGCAGTTTTGGATTTTGTTTATCAAAGTCTTTTACACTAGATAAATATTGATATTTATTCTTCCATACATCTTGACTATTTTCTGTCATACCTCCTGAACTACTATGAAATACAGCATTAATCAATTTATTCTTATATATCAAGACTAAAGATCTTGTACTTCGTACTGCTCTGATGGTTTTAGAAGTCCTTGATTCCAAACCATTGTAAACTTGACTTCTCTCCGTCGAATCAATGTCATAAAAAAGATTTCCTTTTTGCTTTAAAGCATATGTCCGAGAAGCAATAGCCTGCGCTTTCAATGCTTCAATAGGCCATTTAGTTGGCATCTCTGAACCAACCACACTACTAAGGTATCTTTCAATCCCAAGAACGTTAACTATTAATATTTCAGCATCTAGTATGTATAGATTAATTGTACCTGAATATCTTTTCTGACCGACCCAAATACCTCTCCCATCAGAAGATTTAACTTGCAATTTTTGTTTATTTTTTAAATCATATATTTTTTGTTTATTTTGATCAAAGAATAAAATTTTTCTATTTTTTTGATTTTTTAAAGTTAAGCCTCTTATTTTTTTATTGGGAAAACTTTTTCCCTTTATAATTAAAGGTATAAATCTATCTGATCTAATTCTTACCTTATTATTTTTTGCTATTAGGACCCTTATTATTGGCTCTTTGGAGGCATAAACAGAATGATTGTAAAAAATACATAAAAATACAATACCTGCTACATAAAATTTAAGTGAAGTTTTTACAGATTTAAATATCACTTTGTTTAAAAACAAGTTTTAAATTTGCCTTAGTTTGACTAAAAGTCTAGATTTAATCTAGGTATCAAAACAAAAATATCATAATAAGTGAACATCACCTTCTTAGGAACAAGTTCTGGAGTGCCAACTTTAACAAGAAATGTCTCTTCCTTAGCTCTTAAATTATCTCAATCTTCTGAAGTATGGCTATTTGACTGTGGAGAGGGAACGCAACATCAAATAATGAAAAGTAATATTAAATCCTCTCAAATCAAGAAGATATTTATTACACATATGCATGGTGATCATATTTATGGTTTACCTGGTCTCTTGGCAACCCTAGGACTATCAGGCAACAGTAATGGAATTGAAATTTACGGACCTAAAGATCTAAGAGGTTTCATCACTTCTGCTCTTAATAGCAGTTATTGCAAGTTGTCTTTTCCATTGCACTTTGTAGAAGTTGAAGATTATGCCTCACAAAATAAATTTTTATTTGAAAACGATAAATTAAAAGTTAATTGCGCATGTCTTAAACATAGATTGCCTGCGTATGGTTATCGAGTAAACGAGAAAGATAAACCAGGCATATTTGATATCAAAAAAGCAGAGTATATGAATATACCTCCTGGGCCAATCTATGCAGAACTTCAACAAGGTAAAACAGTGAAGCTAGAAAATGGGAGATCTTTTAATGGGAAAGAATTTTGTGGACCGCCTAGAAAGGGTGAAAGTTTTGTTTATTGCACAGATACGGTCTTTAGCGAATCAGCGGTATCTTTATCAAAAAACGCTGATTTACTGGTTCATGAATCTACATTTTCTAAAGAAGACGAGAAAATGGCTTATGAAAAATTACATTCCACAACAATCATGGCAGCACAAACAGCATTATTATCTAATGCAAAAAAATTGATCATTACACATTTAAGTCCAAGATATACTAACCGAAGTTCAATCACACCAAGGGATTTGCTTAAAGAGGCTCAGAAAATTTTTCCCAATACTTACCTCGCTAAGGACTTTTTAACTTCAGAAATTAAATAAACTGCAACAGTTCGTGAGAAGTAGGGTTGTAAATGACCAACCCATGAAATAATAGTCTTAGGTTTTTCTATTTGATGTCGATCGAAATGGTTACTTTTTTTTCGTTCCTAAACAAGTCTCTAAAAAGACTTATGATTTTACTTCCATTGATTGTTGGTTTAATCTTAAATCCAATCTCTGCAAATGCACTATATCCTAGTGATCCTTCGTCAGTAGATGTATTGAAAGGTAATCTTCATGGACAAGATCTTCAAAATACTGAATATGTAAAATATGATTTATCTGGTCAAGACTTAGGGGAGACTAATCTTCAAGGTGCATATATGAGTGTAACAACTGCAGAAAATGCAAGTTTCCAAGGAGCCAATATGGATGGCCTAATTGCATATGCCACTCGTTTTGATAACGCTGACCTTTCAAATGCAATTCTTACAAATGCCGATCTATTGAAAAGCTTTTTTGATGGAGCCAACATAGACGGAACAGATTTTACTGATTCAAATCTTGATCTAGCCCAGAGAAAATCATTATGTTCAAGAGCAACAGGTACTAATCCAAAAACAGGGGTAAATACACTTGATAGTCTTGAATGCGATGGTTTAAAAGGTTATATACCTGCAACCCCAAAAGCTTAATTTAAAATTAATTTACTTAATTAGGGTAAATGTTACCAGGTTCTTTTGAGCCTGGTTTTTTGCTGTACCACCATTCTTGTATTTCAGAAGAAAATTTGATTGAGAAGAGGGTAATAACTGTTTCAACAGATTTTGAACCAGGCTCCAAAATCTGAACCGAGTATGAAGGACATTTTCTTGAAGCCATATCTGCTACAAATCTAGAGCCTATTCTTCTCCAACTTGGCTCTTTGCTGCGCCAAGCTAACCTAGAACAGGGCCAAGGCAACTCTTCTCTATCATAAAGCCTACAACATGGGCCTATAACTTTATAACTATACTGACCTCCATAACTTGATTTAATCGTTCCTGTTTTAAAGAATTCAAATTTATTCATTTTTCTCAAAAAAAAACCACCTCATTAGAGAGTGGCAGAAAAAATTTAATTTATCAACTTAATAAAGTTAATTTTTTATAATTAATACAATTCTTCCTCAGCATGAGTTGTAATTGTTACATCTGATGTTGGATAAGCCACGCATGTAAGGACAAACCCAGCTTCTAGTTGATCATCATCCAAGAAGCTTTGGTCAGACTGATCTACACTTCCTGATGTGACCTTACCAGCACATGTTGAACAAGCTCCAGCTCTACAAGAATAGGGAAGATCAATGCCCTGTTCTTCTGCAGCGTCTAGAATATATTGATCATCAGGTACTTCAATGGTTGAGTTGAGTCCTTCACCTTCGCTGATGAGTGTAACTTTGTAAGAAGCCATTTAAAAAAAAAATTGTTGGTTGTTAATACCTATCAAATACATTTTTAACATTGATTAGGCCGATATGTGAGATTTTGAAGTAAAAAATGACACAATAGAATGTATTAAAGGGAATTAATAAGAAAAACTTATACATAAAATTAGGTTGTTAGCTTTTTTGCCGCAATGCTCACCCAATCTTTTCTAGAGGATACATCAATTAATTTAAATTGATTGAGACTCAATATTTTTATAATTTCATCTTTTTGTGAATTTAAAATTCCGCTCAGGATAACTGTCCCAGTATTTTTTAAACACATACTCATATCAGGGATTATGTCTTTTATTACTTCAGCAAGGATATTACATAAAATAACATCGAATCCATTCAGTAAATATTCACTTTTCACTTCATTAAATGATCCTAAATATGTATTAATGTTGTCTAAATTACCAAAATTTAGTTGGAAATTAGATCTAGTAGAATTTATTGCAAGATAATCATTATCAATAGCACAAATTTCTTTAGCTCCCAGTGATCTCGCAGTAACACTCAAAATACCACTTCCACTTCCAATATCTAATACCCTTTTACCTGATAAAGAAATATGTTCCATTTTTTCTAGACAAAGATATGTAGAGGGATGGCTTCCAGTACCAAATGCTGCTCCAGGATCTATTTTTATAATTTTCTTATTTTTAAATTTTTCATCCAAATTTATCCAGCAAGGCAATATAAGTAAATTCTTTCCTACTTCTTCTGGCGCCCAATATTTCTTCCAACTTGTTAACCAGTTTTCTTCTTTAATAACACTCCAATCAAAAATTTTTTTAGCAAAGTCATTTATATTTAAAAGCTCGCTAATTATAAATTCAAGATTATTTCTTGCAATCTCATCCCAGTCTGCAATTGGGAGCCAAATATTTACTTTTTTTCTATCTAAAGTTTTCAATAAATATTCAAATGAATAACTAAAAATCCCTAAATCATTTAATTTCCAAATGAGAATTTCTTCTGAATTACTGCCTATTTCAAAGCTTAGTTTATACCAATCTTTTTTTGCCATTAATTGCCATTAAATTGAATAGAAATTATTTATAAAGTTACTGGATTAGCACTAGTGATCCCCTCAACTTCAATAATAGTCTCAAGCAAATCATTAGGTATTGGATCATCAATGCTAAGCACCATAACCGCTTCTCCTCTAACAATTTTACGCCCAACTTGCATAGAAGCAATATTTACATTATAGCTACCCAATAAAGATCCCAACTTGCCTATAATTCCTGGCATATCTCTATGCCTAGTAACTAACATATATCTACTCGGCGAGACATTAACTGGATATTGATCAATACTAATAATTCTTAATTCCCCATCTGCAAAAATGCTTCCTGCCACACTATGTTCACCATTATCGCCATAAGAAGTTAACTGAAGGGATCCGCTTGCAAATTCTGGCCTTGCCTCATCTTTACTCTCCAGAACCAAAATACCTCTTGAATCTGCCTCTAAAGAAGCATTTACATAATTTATCCTATCTCCCAGGGCCTTACTTAGTAGACCTTTTAGACTAGCTATTATTAATGGTTGGGAGGGATGTTGAACAAATTCACCTTGAAGCTTTACCTCTAATTTTTGAATCTGCCCCCCAGAAAGCTGGCTTATCAAAAGGCCCATTGTTTCGGCCAACTGTAAATGAGGTTTCAAGCTATCCATAATTTCAGGATTTAAACCAGGAATATTCACAGCAGTTCTAGCAGATAGGCCAAGCAAAACATCTCTTATTTGTTCAGCAACATCAATTGCTACATTTTCTTGAGCTTCTGTTGTAGATGCTCCCAAGTGAGGTGTAAGAATAAGATTTTTATCTACTTTAAGTAGTGGCGAACTAGAGCATAGTGGTTCTTCTGAGAAAACATCTATTGCTGCTCCTCCTATCAATGATTGATTCAACGCTTCTGCTAAAGCTTCTTCATCAATTATTCCTCCTCGAGCACAATTAATGAGTTTTGCGCTTTTTTTCATACTTTTTAATACCTTCATATCAACTAAATTTTCTGTCTCAGATGTGCGAGGTAAATGTAAGGTTACATAGTCAGATTCTTTGAATAAAAGATCTAATTCAGAAAGTTTTACTTGTAATTGTTGTGCTCTTTCATTTGAGACAAATGGATCGTATCCATAAACATCCATTCCAAGTGCATTAGCTACTTTAGCTACATGTGCTCCTATTTTTCCTAAACCTACAACACCTAATTTTTTCTTAAAAAGCTCATTACCAACAAATTGCTTTCTTTCCCATTTACCCAAAAAAGTACTGCTGTTTGCAATTGGGATATGTCTAGATAATGCCAACATCATAGCTATAGTATGTTCAGCAGCAGCTATAGTATTACCTCCAGGAGAATTGACTACAAGTACCCCTTTTTGGGTTGCGGCTTTAACATCTACATTATCAACTCCAACACCAGCTCTACCAATTATTCTAAGTTTCTTTGAAGAGTGAATAACTGCCTCTGTTACTTGAGTACCAGAGCGTATCATTAAAGCATCATATTCATTGATAATTGATGCTAATTCAGAGTTTGAAATTCCTATTCTCTGATCAACTTGGGCTACTTGTGAAAGAATATCAATTCCTTTTTGATCTATTGGATCTGTAATTAGAACTTTTGTCATTTAAGAGTTATTCTTTAATCTTTTACTTTAACTTAATCTATAGTATATGTATCTTATTTTATTAATTTGAATAACACACAAACATTTGAGGAATGAAATTTGACTAAAAGTATTCTGATATTTGAAAACCTTGATAAATGTATTGATTTATTTAATGTTTTCAAAGAAAAGTCAGTATTGCTCTCTGAGGCAATATTGGTATCACCAGTTGAAGAAAAAATCACTCCTGATCAACACGAATTACTAAATTCAACCTCAAATAAATACTTTAGATCAGACAAAATCGAAAATATAAGGATACTCAATCCAAAGCTTGATAGAAAAATAAGGCAAGCATACATGGCTAGATGGCTTATGCCTTTTGGTTTTATAGCAGGCATAGCCTTTTCTCAAATGACTAATTTATCTACTTTCAGCTTCATTGGATTAAATAATATAGGAGAATCTTTAATAGGAGGTCTTTTAGGAATGGGTTCAGGATATTTAGGGAGTATTTTTTCTGCTGCAAGTATCAACCTTAATAGGAATAAAGAATTAAGATCAGTTTTTAATTTTAACAAAGAAGGAAAATGGCTTGTTCTTCTTGAGAATCAAATTGGATGTGAATTACCTTGGACTTTAATAAAACAATCAGGTCCGCAAGATATTATTTTTTTAGAAAACTAAATGGTTGAGCTAAAAAAATTATTAAATAATTCTAATAACGAAAAAGAACTTAGGGAATTAATATATATTTCTAATTTAGCTTTGAAACATTGGGAAACTTATTGGACTGGATTTAATTCCACATATGTATGCGAAGAGATTCTAAAAGAATTTCAAAATTTAAATGATTTTAGATTCTTTTTATATGGAGGATATAAATCTGCACAAAGATCTAAAATTGCATGCTATAGAGAAGACAATCGTCCGGAAGAAGAAGAGCTAATAAAAAGTTTTCCCGCAAAAGGAATTAAAATTAGTGGTAATTTTTTATTCGATAATGCTACACAAGATGACTTTAGATCTATGCTCATTCAAAATGGAGTAATTGAAGAAAAGATTGGAGATATCTGGACTATTGGTGATAGAGGCGCTCAAGGGATTATTGATAATTTAGATATTGAAAATCTAAATGAAAAGTTTTTTTATTTAAGAGACGTAAAAGTAAAAATAAATATAGTTAGCTTAAATGAATTAAAAATACCTGTTGGCAGATCAAAAAAAATCATTAATACTGTAGAGGCTTCAAAAAGATTAGATGCTATAGCTTCTGCAGGATTTAGAATTTCCAGAAAAAAAATACTAGAAAGGTTAGAAACTGGGGCTCTTAGATTAAATGGTACTAAAGTAAATAAACCAACAATTACTTTAAAAATAGGTGATAAACTTCAACTAGAAAACAAAGGCTTTGTCGAAATTCTAGATTTAGAAATCACCAAAAGAGAAAGATGGAAAGTTAAATTACTTAGAAAATGAAACATAACCTGCTATTTTCATATAAGGAGTTATAAATAAAACTCTTTAAAAGGGCGATTAGCTCAGTGGTAGAGCACTACCTCGACACGGTAGTGGTCACTGGTTCGAATCCAGTATCGCCCATTAAAATTTAGATAACTAAATCAATAACCACATAAAATAATTTAATTTTTTAGATTAGCTAGCAATGAAACTTAACCAATTAATTAACCTCCATAAGGGCATGACCGCTTTTGTCGTTTTAGGGCTCATGTTTTTTTATAATAATTTTACGATCGCTCCTTTAGTTTACTTAGCTTTGCATGGTACTTATGGATTACTTTGGTTACTAAAAGAGAAAATATTTCCTGATCCTTATTTTAAAGAAAACATCAATTTTTTAACTTCAGTTACTGGTTTTATTTTCCTTGGAAGTTACTGGATAGCTCCATATATACTAATCTCATCTCAGAAATCTGTTCCAGATTTCATAATAGCTGCATCTATATCCATAAATATAATTGGTGTTTTTTTACACTTTGCCAGTGATACGCAAAAATATTTTTCTCTGAAATTTAAAAAAGATTTAATTAAAGAAGGATTTTTCAAAAATGTAAGGAACACAAATTATCTCGGTGAAATCCTAATTTATCTATCATTCGCCATCCTTTCTATGAGTTTTATACCATTTGCAATTCTTGCAATATTTTTCTTTGGAGTCTTTCTACCCAGAATGATAAAAAAAGACAATTCACTCACAAAATACGCAGCATTTAAAGATTACAAGAAAAAAACTGGTCTTATTTTACCTAAATTTAATGCTTGAAAATAACTTGCCAAGTTGGAGGCAAGATTTAAAATCTTCCATCAGAAAAGAAGGTGAATCTCCTTCTAATAGATGGGTTCAGTTTGCTACAGTTAACGATAAAACTAATGCTTATTTAAGTATTTATACTTATCGGCCTAAGAATTACTTTTGCTGGTTCAGGATTTACCTAAGATAAAAAATTAGCTCACGATAATGCCTTCAAGTATTTACAGTGAATTAGTAATTACGTTTTGATTAAATTTCAAAGCAATTTGCAGGATTACTAAATGACTGCCACAATTTCTAGACTTAAAACGTCTAATTGGACAACATCTGATATACCTAATCTAAGGGGCAAAACAGCACTTATAACTGGAGCAAATAGTGGCCTCGGATACTACACAGCAAAAGCTTTTGCCGAGAAAAATGCTGATGTTATCGTTGCATGTAGAACGCTTGAGAAGTCTAATCAAACTATAAAAAAACTTAGAGCTTTTAATCCTGATGGAATATTTACTCCACTAGAATTAGATTTGTCAGATTTAAATAATGTAGTTGCAGTTGAGCCTAAAATCTTTGATAGTTTTGAAAATCTCGATTTGTTAATTAATAATGCAGGCATAATGCACCCTCCAAGAACATTAAGTGCTCAAGGATATGAGATACAGTTTGCAGTCAATCATTTAGCTCATATGCTTTTGACATTGAAGCTACTTCCTTTAATTGAAAAAAAAGAAAAATCCAGAATTGTAACAGTTACTTCTGGTGCACAATTTTTTGGCAAAGTTGGCTGGGGGAATCTCAAGGCAGAAAGCTATTACAACAAATGGGAGTCTTACTCCAACAGCAAATTAGCAAATGTAATGTTTGCAATGGAACTAAATGAAAAATTAAAAGAGAAAAATCTATTGTCTTTAGCTGCTCACCCAGGTATCGCAAAAACAAATCTTTTTTCTTCTCAAAAACCGAAACCCAGCCCAATCGAAACTTTCTCCATGGGTTTGTTTAGTCCTATCTTTCAATCTGCTGAGATGGGGGCTTTACCACAACTTTTTGCGGCTACTTCCCCAGAGGCAAGGGGAGGGGATCATTATGGCCCTAAATTTAATTTCAGAGGTCATCCAAAACTATCTCCTACTTCTCCTTTCGCTATGAATAAAAAAGAAAGAAAAAATTTATGGGAGAAGAGTCTTGAAATAATTAGTAATTTCTTATAAGCTTTTCATTTTTACTAATTTAAGAAAGTAATTCAAAATATAAAACTTGCTCTCTGCGAGTTTCATAAATTATGTTAAAGCGACATAAGTTTTTCATCAAACTTTTTGATAGTTGAATAAAACCATCAAGATTTCATTGAAAATCGCTCTAAACCTTTGATGGAGTTAAGAAATTTTCTAATAAATCACCTGGAGCCTTTCTCTCTCATTTTTTAAAAAACCAAGAGAATCAATATTTAGCATTATCTTTCCTTTAATGTCTTTGATTAAGAAAAACATCCTAGGATAAATTATTCGTTCATGATTGAATAAATCCCTAAAGACATTATTATTAATCTAATTTAAAATTTAATGAAAGATAATAAGTATTTAAGTAAACCCAAAAAAACCAATTTTGTTATTGGATTAGGAAAATCTGGATTTTGGGCTGCTAAGTTTTTAAGAAGCATAAATAAGAGAGTAATTGTTTGGGAAAGTAATGATAGTAAAGAAATCTTAGAAAGAAAAAAAGAGCTCGAAAAACTGGATATATTTGTTTCTATCAATAAAGAATTTATATTTGAAGAAATTAATCCATGGTTAAAAGAAATTGAATCTGTTGTTGTAAGTCCATCAATACCTAGTGATCATCAAACGATACTTAAACTAAAACAAAATGGAGTCAAAGTAATCGGAGAAGTAAATATTGCATGGGCAAGTTTATATGATACAAATTGGATCGGAATTACAGGCACTAATGGGAAAACTACTGTTACTCACTTACTAAGCCATATACTATGCAAAAATAATTTATTTGCTCCATTTGCTGGTAATATTGGCACTCCATTATGTAAATATGCTCATGCTAAAAAACATGAGAAAATTGACTGGGTTGTAGCTGAATTAAGCAGTTATCAAATAGAAATAGCTCCCGAAGTGAAACCTAAAATTGGAATTTGGACTACCTTCACAGAGGATCATCTTGAGAGACATAAAACCCTTGAAAATTATTTTAAAATAAAAAAAAGTTTGCTAAAAAATTCAGAATTTAGAATTTATAATTATGACGATGAAAACTTAAGAAGAAACTATCAATCTCTCTCAGATGGAATTTGGGTCACAACTTTTTTAAATAAATCAGCTATAGAAAAATGTGATTATTGTATAGATGATCAAGAATATATCCTAGAGAGAAATGAAAGACTTTTTAAGCTTGATAATTTTATTTTAAAAGGGAATCATAATTTTCAAAATCTCTTATTAGCTATTGCTGCAGCAAGAAAAATTGGTTTATCTGCAAAAAATATTAAGGATTCCTTATCTAGTTATAAACAACTCCCTCATAGATTAGAAACAATTTATAAACAAAATGATCTGGAAATAATTAACGACAGTAAATCTACAAACTTTGATTCTTCTATTGCTGGAATAAAGTCAATTAATGGTGAACTAATAATAATTTCTGGAGGGAGACTCAAAGGCCATCAATATAGTGAATGGATAAAAGTTTTAAATACAAAAGCCAAAACTGTTTTTCTTTTTGGAGAGAGCTCAAAAATTCTAAAAAAAGGGCTAATTGATGGTGGATTTACAAAAGATATTTTTGAATTTCCAGATCTTACAGAATTAATAAACTTTATTTTCCCTTATTTAAAAAAGAATAAAGTTAATACATTATTATTCTCACCAGCATGCTCAAGTTTTGATCAATTTAGCAATTATGAAGAAAGAGGTGATGTTTTTAAGAGATTAATTAAAGAAACTTTTAATTAAATTATAAAGTTAAGTATTAATATACTTAGAATTAATAATCTGGTCGGTCATCACAACCAATAGATCACTAGCAAATATACAGTTAATTAGTTAGATTTTAATTATAAATCTGGTATTAAAAATGAGTGAATCTAACAATTTACCTCAATCAATAAGCCATAAAAAATTAAGCTATTTGATGCTTAACGCACAAAAAGATGTTTCTTTTTCTGATGAACTAGGAAATATTGATGATACAGAAAAAAGAGAATTTAATGATTTAATTAGTAATTGGGAGAACATAACCAAGGATGTAATCAAAACAATATCAAAAAGAAACAAGAATTTATTAAATGATAAATCTTCAAATTCATTAATTGCTCTGGGAGCTATGGAAGTTCATCTTAATATGGCATTACAGGCACTCAATGCATTTAACAAAGACTCTGAAGAATAAAAAGCTATAAAGACGCCATCGAAAACAAAAGAAAATCTACTTCTTCTTCAGTTTCTATAGAAAAATCTTTGGCATTAGAGGCCTCAAACCCCAAACCATCCCCCGAAGATAGACCAACATCTAAAGAATTATATTTAGACCTTACAAGTAAATTACCATCAATTATTTGTATCCAATTAAATTTTTTTATTTCTGAGGGCAAATGTTTTTCTTTGAGAGGCTTATATCTACATCGCCATATAGCAATATCTTGATTAATAAAAAGTTTATTTCTCTTAGGCTCTGACGAAATAATAAGATGTTCCCCAAAAGTTTTTTCAATTGACCTTTGCTTATAATCTGGTTTGAGATTCTTTAGATTCGGGAATATCCAAATCTGAAACAACTTACAGACTTTATTTTCTTCATTTTGCTCACTATGTGTGATTCCAGTACCAGCAGACATCACTTGAACTTCATTTTCACGAATTTTTCCTAAGTTATTTAATGAATCTCTATGAGTTATTGTACCTTTTGTGACAAAAGTAATTATCTCCATATTGGAATGAGAATGGCTGCCAAAACCAGAATTAGGAGAAATAATATCTTCATTTATGACTCTAATTTTTCCGAAATTGTCCCAAGATGGATCTCTATGTTCCGCAAAAGAAAATGTATGTATTGACTTAAGCCATTCTCTACTTGATATAAACCTTTCACTAGATCTTCTCATTTTAATAACTTTAAAGGTCATAAAATATTTTTAGGCTATTATCAAAAATTTTAAGAGAGAAATTTTCTACAAGAAAGATTATTAGCTATAAAAGGTGATTAAATATAATTATTTATTTATTGATTTATCTTACTTTGCGCTTTATTAGCTTTAGTAATTATTTTCTTTGCTTCTTCTCTTGTAGAACATTTTTCGGCCTCAACATTTAAGTTTTTTAATTTATTTAATTGCTTTGAGAGTTTCATATTGTTTTAAATTAATAATTAAAAGTAACATATATTTCATTAAATAGCTCAGGTTTGCTAATTAAACAAAATTGAATTCAAATTGTTATTCCGATTTTAGTATAGATTTATCAGAACAATATAAAGGATGAATTGGATTATGTTTCATTGTTTTTTTAATAAAAAGTGGTCCAAGAGGTTTCTCAAAATGATCTTTTTTTATTGAATAAAATTTCATGATCATTTTTGAAACTCTTTTATTTCTATTAAGAAATGTGCCTTTATTGCCCCAACCCAACCATAAATGACAATTTTTATTTTCTGACCAATGTTTTAGATTATTATAAATAAACTTATTATTTAGGTAGCCAATGGGTTTTTGATGAGTAAATAGTTTTTGGGGATTACTAGAGATTAAAGCAAAAAGATTGAGAAGTTTTAGTTTGCCATAATTGTAATTTCTGCAAATTTTGATTATTTTCTTGGTTGTATTATCAAGGTAAAAAGAATCCGATAGTGAAGGATTTAAACCAATAAAAATTATTTCTTTTTTAGAGTTAGAGATTTTATAACTTAAACTCCATCTATATTTTTTATTTTTACTTATAATGCAATTTCTTTCTAATGACAAATTTTTCAACCCAGACCAACCCCTCTAGCCATAAGAGTTGCAAAAAGAGGTATTGTCGCAAAGCCAACTAATTCTGTTGTAATTATAAATCTAAACCTCTTAACAAGATTTTCAGAAATTTCTGGTAATTTATTTTTGCTTAGTGGTATTGCCCATAAAATGTAGGTTGTTGTTGGGTATAAAGAAAGTAAGCCAACTAATACGTAAAGAGACACCTTAATCCAAAAAACAGGATTAGCAGTATAAAAATCTCCTCCTTGTCCAAAATATTTAACACGTAAAATACCAGTAACCAATATTGCTACTCCTGCCAAACCGTAAACCACATCTGCAATAATCATTGAAATTGTCTCATTTCTATTAAGATCAACTTTAAGAGTTAATCTTTCAAATAAAAGTGAGCCAAAACACAATATTATCCCTAAATAATGTATATATGCTACTAGTGCACTTTTAGCAATTTCACCTGTCAATAAAGTTCCTATTAACATTTTTGAGTCTAAATTTATACAATACTAACCACCTAAAAAAGGAATTGTTTAGAAATAGAATATATAAGTTAAAAATCAGGAATTAATCCTAGGATTCGAAAAAACGTTTTTGACCTTCTTCAAAAAAATCTTTTTTATTCCATACCTCTATAACATCTGGGAAATGCTTTTCCATGCAATTATCGCAAACTCCATGGCTAAATCTTATGTCACTAATTTTTGAAAGATATTTTTCTAAATGCATCCAATCTCCTTCTTTATTTTTTACTTCTTTGCAATACGAACAAACCGATAAAATCCCTTCCTGTTTATGTATATTAGTCAATGCATCTAATAAATTTAGTGATTTCTTTCTTAGTTCTAGAAAAGATACTATTTGCCTAGATAATATTTCCATAATATTAAATTGCTTACTAGTTAGATTCCCTGGTTTTCTGTCAATAACACATAGAGTTCCTAGCTTATTACCGTCACTATTTCTAAGTGGAAAACCAGCATAAAAACGAATATTCGGATCTCCCGTAACCAATGGATTGTTTATAAATCTCTGATCTTGTAATGCATCATTAATAATCAATGGCGAATTTTCTTTTATTGCATGGGTACAGAAGGACCAATCTCTTCTGGTTTCAGATATTTGAAGTCCAACTTTAGCTTTAAACCATTGCCTATCTTTATCTACCAAAGTCATTAAAGAAATAGGAACATTACAAATTGAAGAGGCAATTTTTATAATGTCGTCATAACATGCTTCTGGGTTAGTTCCCAATATTCTGTATTCTGCTAAGGCTTTTAACCTCTCTTCTTCTTCTGAACTTTTAGATATAATTTTCTTCATTAGGATCTCCAATCCTTAAAATTTTAGAATCAAATTTTCCTAGCAACACTTTTCCTGCTGAAAATTAATAAAAATAATATAATTAATGATTTTTTTCTTTATCTTGCAACTGTGCGATCGCCTTTCCAGCAAGCCATCCGCTTGTCCAACAATGTTGAAAATTAAATCCTCCTGTAATACCATCAACATCTAAAACCTCACCAGAAAAAAATAATCCAGGGCATATTAAACTCTCCATACTTTTAAAACTAACTTCATTAATTTTCACTCCTCCAGAAGTAACAAATTCCTCGCCAAATGGACCTTTACCAGAAATAATATATTTATCTTTTAAAAGACAATCTATAATCCTTTCTCTTTCATCAGCAAGCAAATCTGACCACTTCTTATCTTTATTAATATCGAGTTTATTTAATAAAAATATCCATAATCTTTTCGTTAAGAATGGGAGTGGTCTGATATTAATTAAATTCAATTTTCCTTTATTTACTTTTATAAAATTCATTTTTTCTTTTAACTCTTTGTATTCTAAATTTGACCATTTAATTATTAACTCAAAATTATATTTCTGCTCAAACATTTCTCTTGCAGCAATTGATGAGAGTTTTAATACAGCAGGACCACTAAAACCCCAATGAGTTATTAATAAATCGCCTCTATTTTGATAAGTCTTATTATTTAGTTTAATTGCTATATCTATATTCTTAATAGATACACCACTGCATTCATTCAACTTTGGTTCTTTTGTAGAAAAAGTAAAAAGTGATGGCACAGGTTTTACTATGCTATGGCCAAGATTTTGAGCCAATTTATATCCACTTGGATTGCCACCAGTAGAGAGAATAATATTTCTCGAAATTATGTTTTCCTTGTGACGACTAAATATATTGAATAGATTATCACCAGTTATTAATATTTCCTTAACAAAAAATCTAGTTAATATTTCCACATTTCTTTTAATGGCTGCTTTTGTTAAACAATTTATTACATCTGAAGATAAATTTGAAACTGGAAATACTCTTTGATCTTCTTCAATTTTTAATTTTAATCCTCGTTTTTCAAACCAATCAAATACATCTCCAGCTGCAAAACGATTAAATGACTCCAGAAGCCTAATCCCCCCTCTAGGATAATTTTCAGCTAATTCATTAGGTATCCATGTTGCATTAGTAACATTACATCGGCCACCTCCACTTATTCTTACTTTTTCCATAATTTTAGAGGTGCCTTCAAGAATTATTATTCGCTTAACTCCATTTTCAGCGGCCGTAATTGCCGTCATAAAACCTGCTGCTCCTCCGCCTATTACAGCTAAATCAAAAGGATCCAAAAAATTTCTGTATGCATATGTCTTAATTTGATAATAGCAAGCTGATTTTAAGAAAGAATTGTCGGAGTAATTATTTATAAAATAAATATAAAAAATCTTTCTAAAAGATATATTCTAATTAATTAGAGTTTAATTTTTTCTTGGAGAATAAATACCCATTAGTTCTTTTTATCGATTATTTTAATTAGATGATTTTAATATTTTCCTACGTTAAATATTCTGAGGCTAGCTTTCCCATGACTGGCCAATATGCATTACTTTTACTCTTAACTACATTTGTATGGATTCTTCTTTGGTTTGGTTATAGGCAGAATAAAATAAATGATGAAATAAAAAAGAAAGAAAAAGAGGTGCGAATTAATGCAAAAGTTGAGAGAAGAAAAAAATTAGAAAGTTTATACCCAAAGAGAAAAAAATAAGTTTAAGGAAATTAGAAAGAATTAAAATCTATTTAATAGTATTAACTTCATAATTATTTGATGGTTCAGATCTTACTTGAATGAGTTTTGATATTTCTATATTTAAATCCTCTTCAGATTTAAAACCCAGCTCATCAAAATTCTCAGAACCTAAAGAAGCTATATAGGTATTTTTTATTTTCATAATCTAATCCTTTTAACTTATATTAGATTTTTAATTAATTAATGTCATTACTAAATGATTGATTAAATACATTTCTATTAACTTAAGGAAATAATATTTTTACTGGCATATTATTTTTAGGTTTATCTTTAATTATTTTCTTATTTTAAATTAGATGTAATAAATACTCATGTTAATAGAAAACACAACAAATAAAATTATTTTAGAAATATTTAGATGATGAAAATTTTAAAGAAAAAAAAACTTGGAATTTTTGAATTATATATAATCTTCTTTAGCTGTATCTATACAGGATTTTTAGGTTATCAAACTTTATTAAAAACATTATTTAATTAAATTAATTTATTTTTTGCCCTATTTTTATTAATTCACCACCATCTTGATCATCATCATCATTTGAAGAGAAAAATAAGAAAAATATCCCTAGTGAGGCTATAGATAAGGAGATTGATAATGCAGAGAGCTCATCCATAAATTAAAAAATTTTTTTAATAATAATTGAAAATAAATAAATGACTGTAAATTAATTTACAGTCTTAAAATTTAATTTTTAATTGATAAATCACAAATTATACATATATTGTTTTATAAATAACTTGTTTTGTTAGTGGAAGTTCTTATCAAATCCCCTTGTAGCGCAAGCGTCATCATACAATATGGAATTAAAAATTGGCCTATTTGGGAAGGTGAACTAAGTAAATTCTCATGGCATTACAATGAGAAAGAAATTTGCCTAATAATCGAAGGAGAAGCAAGTATAAAGACTAAAGAAGGAAATAGTTACATTATCAAGTCAGGAGATTTAGTTGAATTTCCAAAGGGAATTTCTTGTGAATGGCAAATAACTAAAAAAATAAAAAAACATTATAGATTAGGTAATTAAATGTTAAAAATATAATTAGAACTCTTTCAAAAGTACAATAAAAGATAACATAAAATTATTTAAAGATTATCTAAATATTATAGATTGATATTATGCCTTTCACTGATCAAGAATATTTCGAAGTTATCGAAAAAAACGAAGTCGTAAAAGAAGCTTATGAAAAAATTAAGGAAATTTGTAGCGATTTAAGAAAACAAACTGATTGTCCCGAAGAGGACTTAGAAAATTTTCTCCAATTTATTTCTAGGCAATGGAATAAATAATTTCTTAACCTAATACTAAGATTTAAGTCTTAACTTTTAGGTCCAGTATTCATGCTTGAAGTTCCCTTTGCAGCAGAAACATAGAAATAGAAACCTACAATTCCAGATATACCAAAAATTGCAGCTAAAGGATCAAAAGAAAATGAAAACATAGAGTTTATAAAATCAAGATAAATACTAGGTTCTGAAAACAGATTTCACAATTATTATTAAGTATCAAAAATCACAATTAGATAATTCATTTTGTATTTGTCGAATTATTTACAGAATAAAGAGAAAATATAAAAAAATTTATATATAAATCCGAAGAAAAATAATGTTAGATTAATATCCTTAATAATGAAGGCTATGACTGCAAAAAGATTTAATAAGGAATTTTTTTAACAACTCCTAAAAGGCACAATTAATCAAACAATCCACGGATCATGTTTATTTTGTTTAAACTCCATTCTATGGGAGATTTCTATTCATCAACATCAACTAGTTCATTAACGGCTATATTATGGTGCTTTTACCCTATAGCAATTTTAGTGATTTTTGAACTTTTACTGGGTGGAGGTTTTGATGATGACAATGATGATCAAGATGGAGGAATGTTAATACCGGCTTACTCTAGTTCAAAAAATTAACTATAGATCAAATAAAAACAACTATAATAAGTAAAGGCTAAAATAATAGTAGATTTTAAAGTTACTTGGAAACTAATTTAATTTCATTAGTTCTTTTATCTTTTTTTATAACCTCATTTCTCTCTTGGCTGGTTTTAAGAACTTTAAAAGAAGGCAGGCAGGCTCTTAGTGAAATAAGAGAAGATAAAAATTAATAGTATTTTTATAGTAATTTTTTATAAAATTCTTAATACAATGGCTAATTTAGGTCAAAATATTAAGAAGCAAATAGGAATGCTTCTCACTTCTATTCTTTATATTTTTATTCATTTATATTATGTCACTATTATTGATAGCCTTAACAAATTAAAAAAGTAAGAAATAAATAATATTAATTTTGTTGCTTGTATTGAGAATTTAAGTTATTAATTTAATATTGTCCCTAAATCTTTTATATAAATGCAAGCTGAATCTTCCAATATTTTTACTGAAAAGGATAATTCTAAAACTATAAAAATTGACAAAGAAAAAATTATTTGCAAAGATGGTTTTTGCTCATTACCAAGTAATAACGAATCCTCAAAAATAGATAAAAATGATATAAACTTATTTGATCCTATCTAGTTAGTAAAAGTTATAATTAAAAGTTTGAGATAGAATTTGTTTTATATAAGTTGATTTCATGCCTTAATGATTTATGCTCAAGACTATTTTTAATGCATATAAAGAGTTTTGGTTAAACGCTACCGACTTCAAAAGCGCTACAAAACGATCAGATTGGTGGTGGGTTCAATTAGCTAACCTACTTATTTCTTTCTTAACTATCCCAATATTCTTAAGAACTTTTGGCTTCAATGTCTATGGGATTATATGCATTCTTCCTCAATTAGCTATGGATATAAGAAGAATTAAAGATTTTGGAAAAGATTGGAAATGGATTTTTATAAATTTAGTACCAATTTTTGGCTGGATATTGTGGTTTATCTGGCTTGGATTTGGAGAAACTGGTCGCGGCAAAACTAAATTTATATAGAAATTTATAAATTCGCCAACAGACTCTTAATCTCTTTGATAATGAACTAAGTTTAAATTAGTCTAAGATTATTTTATGTAAGGGTTTTTTATCTTTTTAACCCTTAAAAAGGTCAATGAAGCTATTAAATTCTTCATCTTATTTTAGAAATAATATTTTGTTTTAATACAAAAATAATAAAATTGAATATATTTTGTATATTCAAAAAACAATTAATTGCTTTAATACTTTATTTTAAAAAGGCTAATAAATTTAGCATATATATTTCAGTAAAATTATTTATTTTCTTTTTTAAAATCTACAAATCTGACCTTATTTCTTGACTCTAACTGAATCTTTAGAATTCGAAAAACATGCCATTCGCATTCAGTTAATTTCTGAAACTGATCAAGGGTATATTTATCTTCTTCATCAAATTTATCCAAAACATTTGAAATTGCATTTCTATTAACGGATATAAAACTCTCAGCAACATCTTCGGGACTCTTCCCAGAATCAAAATCCTTAAAAGCTTCATAAGAATTCAGTTTTCTCGTCAACCAACTAAACCATAGTTCATTCTCAATATTTGCTTTATTTATTATTTTCTTCATAAAAATATTTTTACTAATATAATGATTGTTATTTTTTGATTTTTTGACAGCTGTAAAATTACTTATATTTGTCTTTTTTTAATTATTTTAATTAAAAATATACTAAATTATTCTAATGATTATGAGAAAAACTAAAATTTTAAAATAGAATTTCAGCAAAAAAAGTTTACTTATTCACTTCAGAGAAAAATTAATAGAAGGAATAATAATTTTTTGAAAATCTATTTTCACTGCCATTCTATTAAATTATCTCCCCTTTTTAGTAATGCAATTTTGTTATTAATTTAGCTATATCGTTTTTATAGCTATTAAAAATAACTTAATTTTATGTAAAAAAGAAATTCAAGACAATAAAAAAGCCTTAATAAAAAGCAAATATAAGGTTTCGAATTCAAGATCTGAATGTTTTAAATAGGAATTCTGGTCTATAAGGAGTCATGGATAAAGAACATCTAGTTGAATTAATTTCTAATAGCCTGATTTACGAAAGTAAAAATTCTGAATCAAGAAGGGAGCATATTGAATTTAAAAATTATTTAAAGCAATTAAATCTTGATCAATTAAGGACAATGTCTAAAGAGTTTATTCTTTAGTTTTTATTAAAATCAAAAATGAAATAAAATTATAATCTAGATTGAAAACTAATCTTCCCAGTATCAAAAATTTAAATACCAATAAAATCAAACTTGATTTTAAAAACTTGTTATTTTCCTTAGCATCTTAAATCAATTATTAAAAATGCATAAATTAGATTTTATTAAAAATAATATTTTCAAAAAGTACCTATTAGCCGCTTTAGAAAAAAAAAAGAAGGGAGGAAGAAATTTAGTACTATTAAAATGATAAAATGTTTTTCAATTAATTAGAATCCAATATAATTAAAAAAAAAATTTATTATGTTTTGATTTTATTAAAAAATTGATTCAAATAAGAATCACTAATAAATTAATTATTTATGAATTAAGCACTACTTTTTCAACTTATTAATCTACAGAGAAATTATTAAACAATCAAAATATGTCCCAAATAAAAAGAAATGAATTTTTAATTAAACCATTCTTAAAAAGAAATAATTTCAGAGCTTCATATCAGATTATTATTACGATTATTCCAATAATTAGTCTCTGGTTAATTGTTTACCAATTAATAAACTCTACTTTTTTATCACTGACAAAAGTTTTCTTATTAATTCCCATTGTTTTTCTTCTAACCCTTTTATCCTCAAGAACATTCTCTTTAATGCATGATTGCGGGCATAATTCTTTATTTCAAGAACGTAGATTAAACAATTTCTTTGGATTTTTTCTTGGTGTATTGAATGGTATTCCACAAAAACCATGGTCTAATGATCATGCATTTCATCATAGAAATAATGGCAATTGGGAAATTTATAAAGGTCCAATAGATGTTTTAAGTCTGGAGGATTATAATTGTCTTTCAAAAAGAGAACAACTATTTTATAAGCTAAGTAGAAATTGGGTAATGCTTTTCCCAGGAGGTTTTTTCTATTTAATTTTAAAACCTAGATTAGGTTTGATTCTTATTATTTTTAATCTGACTAAATCTATTTTGAAAGAAACTTTTATCAAAATTAAAAAAAGAAAATTTTCTAAACTTTTAAATATCAAATCAAGGGTTAAACCCCCTTTCTCAGATTATGGAGATAATTTTTGGGAATTATTTGACTTAATAGCAAACAACATAATTGTTATACCTTTATGGATATTTATGTGCAAATGGTTAGGTGCAGTTTTCTTCTTAACTTTCTATTCAATCATATCTACCTTTTCTGCTGCGATTTTAATATGTGTTTTTTTCGTTCAGCATAACTATGAACAGTCATATGCAAGTAATACAGAAAATTGGGATATCGTTAATGGTGCTATTCATGGTAGTAGTAATTTAAATATCCCAAATTGGCTAAATTGGTTTTTAGCTGATATATCATTCCATAGCATTCACCATCTCTCAGAAAGAATACCAAATTACAATCTAAGAGCATGCCATGAAGCAAATATTAATTTACTTCATCAATCAAAAGTTCTAAATTTAACTGATTTTCCAAACTGTTTCAAATATATAATTTGGGATAGCAAGAATGAAAAATTAATTCCAATAAAATAAAAATTAATTAAACCTTCTTCTTAATTTTCTTTTTAAAGGAATACTACTATAAGCATGAGTTCCAATAGATGGAGGTAAGTCATTCCTTATAGGATGAATAAAAGCATTTGCCATACTCTCTAACATTTTAGAAAGCCAATTCATTAATGATTTCATTTGAAAATCTAAAAAGTATACTTTATTATCATCTAACTAAACTCGTTAAAAGTAAATCAGTCTTTATGCTGATTTTTAAATAGGAACTTTTATAAGGCATTAAAAAATAAGAAGTATTTATATTGTAAAAATGCATACTTAAAACAAACTATTACTCATTTACAAGTCTTTTAAAATTTTTCTATTACTGAGGTTTAAGCCTAAATAAGTTAAAGCTCAAGCTAGTAAATAATACTTATTTTCTTCTAATTAACTTAATAAATTAAATTTTAAATCATAATGCCGTGCTATATATCTATTCCAAATTAACGTATTAGTTTTATGAAGGATTCTGTTATTTGTTCTAATCAAAACGCAGAAATGGATGCCATCAATTCATATTTTGAATGTATTACTGAATGCAGTATTGTAGATGGCCATCAAGAATGTGTTACTCGTTGCGTAGAAATTCATCTAAAAGGAGGAAATCAAAATGAATAAAAAAAATTATGCACAAAGAAAAACAACTTTGAAATGGAACTCTAATGGGGAGCTTTCAGAGATTGATATGTTAAGAATTTTAGATAAGATTTCTGGGGATGAACTGAATCAATGCGAATTAACTTGTGATTCGGATCAAGATTAAAACTAATTGGTCACTTTTTTTAGACTTAAAAATAATTATTTACCGGAAGATTTAAGCAGCTATATATTACTTTAATTAGTCTCTAATCTAAAACAATTTGGATTAAAAAATTTTCTTGCAAAACTTTTAATACAATTTTTATTCTCCTGATATCACTGAATTTAATTACCTTTCCCTCGAAAAAGAATTTCCCAAAAAATCAATAAGATTTTTTATATTCAAACTAATTTTGTTTTTAGTATTTAAACCTATATAAAATACATATTTCCTATTGAAGACAAAACTATTATGATTCATCAAGATGATTCTGAGGTTTTAAGTTTTTAACAAGGTTTTTACTTATCTCCTCGCTTGCTATTTCAAATGGCTCGATTCTTCCTAGATCTCCATGAGTTGGACAATAGTAGGTCATTAACATCCATTTTTTATCTTTATTCATAATAAATACCTTAAATAGATGTACTTATGTAGATAGTAAATAAGATGGAATTTCAAGAAGTTGGATTATTTTAATATTTTTTTCTTCTTTGCTTAATAATAAATAAAGTTATAACGAGATTATTCTTATTAGATATAAATACGCATGACTTTTAAAAAAATCAATGCTATGCATATGTTAATTTAAAAATGAATTTATGTCTTTAGAATCAATATTTTTGGTTGTTGCTCCCATTTGTGTTTTTACATTAGGAGTTATTGTGCTGCCTATTTTGGTTAAGCCAAGAAAACAATCTGCATTACCTAAGAGATACGTTCGCAGTCTATAAATTTATAATATTTATTTTTTCTTAAAAGTTTCAATCTACACATTGCTTTAATAAAGAGATGCTGTGATAGATAATAGAAAATATAAATTGATTTTTATTTAACTAAATACTTACCTAAAAATTTGAGTAATATTAATTTCTCTGGCCTTAAAGGCAAAGCACTTGAAATAAAGATAAGTGATATTCCAAGTTTAAAAGAATTTCAGAATATCATCCCTGATCAATATTTCAAGTCTATAACAAGGGTTTCCTTAAGATACCTTTTACAAACAATCTTAATTCAATCAGCAGTCATATACATAGGATTATCAATTCCTTTTACTCCCAAAATGATTCCAATTTGGATTCTTTATGCCTTTATATCAGGAACTACTGCGATGGGATTCTGGGTAATTGCCCATGAATGTGGGCATGGGGCATTCTCAAAGAACAAGATTTTAGAAACCACAATAGGTTATATACTCCATTCATTACTCCTTGTTCCTTATTTCTCTTGGCAACGATCACATGCTGTTCATCATCGTTTCACCAATAATGTGACAAATGGAGAAACACATGTTCCATTGGTTGTTTATGGGAATGGGATTACCGAAAAAGTTGGAGGTGAAAAGGAACTTGCCTTTTCTAGTTACCTAGGTAAGAAAAACTATGGACTTCTTCAACTTATTTTACATCTAATTTTTGGTTGGCCTGCTTATTTATTAACTGGGAGCACTGGAGGCATAAAATATGGAACTTCTAATCATTTTTGGCCAATAAAACCATTTTCCAATGCATTATGGCCTTCAATTTGGACCAGGAAAGTTTGGATATCAGATATTGGGGTAAGTTTAACAATATTTGGGCTTATCTTTTTAGTATCTAATTATGGAATTTTTCCAATAATGGGTATCTATTTTGGCCCGTTATTAATTGTTAATTGTTGGTTAGTAATATATACCTGGCTCCACCATACAGATTCAGATGTCCCTCATCTATCCAATTCAGAATTTTCATTTATGAGAGGAGCATTTCTATCTATTGATAGACCTTACGGCAAAATTCTTAACTTTTTGCATCATAATATTGGTTCCAGTCATGTAGTGCATCATGTATGTCCAACTATTCCCCATTATCATGCTAAAAAGGCTACTTCTTTAATACAAAAAGCCTTTAAAAAAGCTTATCTTTATAATCCAGACCCTATACATAAAGCTCTCTGGAATGTGGCTTGTAATTGCGTTGCTGTTAAATCAGAAACCGATAAGGGAAAGTATATATGGCAGTCTTCTTATAAAGAATAATCTTAAAACATAATGTTTAAAAACTTTTAATGTCACTTTAATTTGCGTAAATCTGAAAAAAATATAAAAAAACAAGCACATATTTTCTTTTTATCTTAGAAAACATATAAACAAATAAATTTAATAAATTATGAGTGGAGACAATTTACATGGAAAACAACCGATTAAATTCTATTCAGAGATGATAACTCTTACTAAAGTTGAATTATTAAAAAGACAATTAAGTTTAGGAGAAAAAGTTTCAGATTTAGATCAAAAATACAAAGAATTTAGTGAAAAGTTAGCAAGCTAATTTACTTGTAAAAATTCTAAGTAAAAATTAAATTCTTTAGAATTTTATACAGATACTTTTTCGTAAATTATCGAAAGATTATTAGCTGGCATAAAAATTATCTCTTTTTGAACTAAACCATTATTATATGCTTCTTCATTAACGTTATCCAAATTTCTAACTCCCCATTTATTGTTTTGCATTTTTAATGATTTATCAAATAAATCGTTACTTTGACTTATATGTTCATTACCAATTTTAAATGGTCCATATAACATCAAATATTTTCCATTACTAAGCAATTTGCCAGACTCTTTAAATAGTGATCTCGTACAATTCCAAGATGATATATGAATCAAATTAATCGCAACAATTACTTGAAGAGATAAAACTAGCTCTGGTGAAATTTCCCAAGGGGTAATCTCAACATCTAGTTCCAAAGGTTGAGGCATTTTCATATTTAATTTTTCATGAAGAATCCAAGAACTTATACTTTGCCTATGGCGTAAATCTCGATCACTAGTTTGCCATATTGTTTTTGGGAAGCGTTTTTGAAAACTTACTCCATGTTCTCCACTACCACTTCCAATTTCTAAAATAGATCCATTGTTTTGAATAATTCTTGATAAAACATCCCCTATATAAGTTCTATTTCTCTTAGTAGCAGGAAAAAAAAGTCTATTATCCAAACTAAAATCACTTGAAAAGATGCAGTAAAATAAAATTAAATCATATACTTAGATTATTACTTAGCTCTTCTTAATTTAGGAGCTTTATAAAACATTATTTTCAAACTAAAGAATAATATTGACACTGTTAGAGCAGGTAATAAATACAGGATCCAATCAGAACTAAATAAAGAAGGAATACTTGAAAAAACTAAATGCATGTAATAAGTAGGAAAGGACATAAGTCTTGTAAAATTAATTACTTCATTAATAGCAATTATTAAAAATAAAAAATATTCTTTTTCACAAAAAGCCCAAACCTTAATAAATCAAGAGACGTCTTTATACTTGAAGACTGTCCTTAAAATATATATTTTTGAAAACTTAAACTAATATATAATTTCATAATTAATTTGAGAAGAAATTTAAATCTTAGAATAACTTTCAGGGACATAAGATAGGCATAAAGAATACACATATGTATCAGAAATGTCTAGACAAATCCAAAGTCGTACCTATAACGGATATTTTCTTCACGTATTTATATAAATGTGTTATATTTATTTACATAATTTATTTAAAAAAAATGACTCCTGAAGCAGAAAAGTTTAATGGTTGGGCAGCAATGCTCGGTTTCGTAGCAGCCGTTGGTGCATATGTAACAACTGGTCAAATCATTCCTGGCTGGTTCTAATGAAAAACACTAAAACTAAATTAGTTGAAAAAGAGAAAATTGTAGCTGAAAAACTAAATGGTAGATTTGCCATGATGGGTTTTCTTGCACTTGTTGGAGCATATGTAACAACAGGTCAAATAATACCAGGATTTATCTAAATAATTTATTTTTTATTGGAATTAAATTTATAGTTATTTTTAAATTAATATATTAATTTATTTAGTAAAAAATATAAGGGAATTTTTTTTAAAGAGATTACAAATAATTTTGAATCTTAAATTAGGTTACTTAGAGTATTTTATTTAATTAGTTTAGTAAAATAAATTTTTTTTATGGTCAATAATATATCCATATAAACCTAAAGTAAAAAGCTAATAAATCAGTATAAAAACTCTATCCCCCCCAAAAAAAAAGTATTAGACTAAGAGAAATGATTGGAGGTAAATCAAATGTCCAACATCGGTTTAGAATTAGTATTCTGGCTAATCTTCATAACATATCTTATAGCAAGACTTACACAAACCAAGAAAGGTTATAAACAACAATATTAATTAAGGGTATATAATAATGGCTTTAAATGATAAATTCATTATTCCAAATAACAATAAGCAAAACTTCAAAAATGATTTAGAAGCAAAATCTGTTTTAGAAAGTTATTGGGATGATGTATGCAAAAAGAATCCATCTAAGAAAGAATGTCTAGTTTATTGCGACTAGATTTATTTATTTTAATTAAAAAGTTTTCTTAAAAACTAAAATTAGTTTTTAAGAAAGTGCTAAATTGATTTATGTATTTACAGGAAAACATGAGGGTAAAGCTTGAACCTGAAACAGCCTTTATAGGAAGAAAATTTGCATATATATTTCTAGCAGGAATTTTCGGACTTAATGCAATAGCCTTTATTTGGTTCTTCTTTTTTTCAAATTTAACCTAGCTCAATTGAATTATAATTTATTTATAGATCTTGGTATAACCTACAAGTGGTTATTCTGTTGTCATTAATGATAAAATTATATTGTGATTTAGAATCTAAAAGAGAGAAGAAATTGCTAAAAAATATTTATTTTTGTCAATATTGAATATATCTTCCTCACTAAGGCTGTAATTTTATTTACTTAATTAATAATTAAGGAGTATAAGGGACTGAAGCCTCTTTTAATGATTCTCCATAATAATTTTCAGCTGATCTCAATAAAATCCAATAAAAAAAATTGGCTAGTTTTTTCTGCATTTTGAATGTTTAGGTTACTTTTTATTCAAAAACATCCCAGAGATAAAAACAACGTTAAAAATACTCATTTGGAATTTACTTACCAACTATTTAATAATTCACATCAAAATATCTCCCTTTGTATTCTCAACGTTTTGATGGCTAAAAGAAAAATAAATTTCAAATATAAACTAATCCTAGAAAAATAGATTATAAACCTTGCAATATTTCCTATTAGAACTGGCCTAAAGATCAAAGCAAGTATTTATACCCACACTAAGTATTTTTACTTACTATAATAATTAAAAGCATTTAGGAATTGCTTGGCTGGATAAACTCATTCGTTATGAATTTACCTAATAAGTCACGAGAGTTTGCTAGTAGGGATACAAGCAAGCTTTTTTACTATTTTAAGTAATGATTATTTTCACATGAAATAGGCAATCTTTTTCTTCCGCATAGATTGTCTTAAAACCTAAAATAGCTCTCAGAAGAATCATTATTTCACCTCAGAAAATATATCAAAAAAAAAATCTAGTTACATTTCATTCTTATTTCTTAAAGCACCCAAATATATTATTTTGCTTAAAGTCTTTTGAAATATTATGGTTTTAAATTTCAATATGAAATCAAGGAAAGATTTGGATTAATAACGTAAGAATTTATATTGGTCTCTAATTCATTAATATTTTATAATCTAGAAAAAGTTAGTAAAAATTAAATAAAGTACTTTTGAAATTTCCAAATAAATCACTAATAAAAAGAACTTTTAATCAAATCATTGCTCCTTGGCATTCAATACCTTTATTAGATAGATGGTTGTTAGGGCAAATAACGCCTCCAATGCTATTTGCCATTTCCGCTTTTACTGTAATTTCATTATCCGTTGGGGTGATGTTTGATCTAATAAGAAAAATAGTGGAATTTGGATTGCCACTATTCTTAGCGTTGAAAGTTCTTTTTTTTAGTTTACCAAGCTTTCTCGTTTTATCTTTCCCCATGGCAGTTTTACTTTCTACTCTATTAGCTTATGGAAAACTGTCAGGCAACTCTGAATTATTAGCATTGAAATCTTTAGGGATAAAAACCTCAAGAATCATTGCACCAGCAATCGCTCTTTCCATATTTATGACGGGATTAACTTTTTATTTTAATGATAATTTAGTCCCTAAAAGCAATAAGTTAGCAGAAGCAACGTTAAGAGCTGGAATTGGAAGTTCCTTTAGCGGAGAAAAAGGGAAAGATAATATTATGTTTTCTAGATATGGTTCGAGGATAAATTCATCAAATAAGCCAACTAAAACAAATACCTACCTAACTCATATATTTTATGCCTCATGGTATGAAAATAACATAATGCAAGGCGTTACATTATTAGATTTTTCTAGAGAAGATTTACAACAAATTTTAAAAGCAAATAGTGCAAGATTTGATAAGGATAACTCCTCTTGGATCTTCTCTGAGGGAAGTATTGTTTCTATTGATAAAAGCGGACAAACTACAAATATTCAATTTAAAGAGTATACCTACCCATTTGTAGAAGGCCCCTTAGAATTAGCAAGAATTCCCAGAGATGCCACTGAAATGTCATTGAAACAAGCCTTAAAAGCTGAACAAATATATAAAAAAACCGGCAATCTAAAAGAGATAAGAAGAATTCAAGTGCGTATACAAGAAAAATTTACTCTGCCCTGTGCATGCTTAGTTTTTGGCTTAATAGGAAGTAGTTTGGGATCTAAATCTAATTTAAGATCTTCGAAGAGCCAAGGATTTGGATTAAGCGTAATTCTAATATTAATTTATTATGTAATGTCATTTGTATTTAGTTCATTTGGAGTCAAAGGTTTATTGCCTCCAATAATTGCAGCATGGTTACCTGTCTTAATTTCTCTAGGGGGTGGAATTTATTTATGTAAAAAATCAAATTCATAATAAAATTGAAAAGTCTGGAAAATTAACAATCTTCTTAAATTTGAATAGATTAGAAGTAAAGAAAATAAATAGAAAAAATAATGCGAAATGTTAGTTAAGATTCTTAAAGGGAAGCATAATTTAACCAAAGATCTATTTTGTTTTTTTAATCATTTTCCATAGTGATAAATAGTTTTCAAAATCAAAACTTATTTTATTGCTTTTATAGCTTGACTATAGTTTTTACTTACATGAAAGTGATCAATCAAAAAAAGGGTAGTTACTTTTAATCCTCTCTTCTTTTCGTCTATTCATAATCTTTGTCTATTCTCATATACCCAAACCAATCAGGACAGGTTGTTTCTTCAATCAAAATATTTTCTAGAGTTAATTCTATTTCCCAATTGCCTATGTCTTTTATAACTTCACAATCATCTATATCACTAATCATATTTAAGCAAGCAATATCATCTTTGTGCTTTCTTTTACAGCCAATTAGCCATTTTGATTTAGCTTTATTTTTTGCCTCTGTTGAAGTTTCGGCGACTACGAAACCAAATTCATGTTTCTCTTGCATACAACTTGGATCATAGCCTCCAATATTAACGAACCATAATTTTTTTCTGAGATATTTCTCTTTATTTAAATGCTTATTTTGTTTGTCATTTTTTTTTAAATTTATCTTAAAACCATCAATCGAACTAATTTTCTTATAACTATCTATATGCAAACCTTTAATAGATCCAAACCAACTCTTTCTCAAATCATCAAATGTTTCCTCAATTGTTGAACCTATAACCCATCGAACATCATGTAGTTCTATATTTGCTTTAGGGGCTCTACCTCCAACAACAACCAAGAAAAGATATTTTTTATTATTGTCCATTAATTCTTATCAATCTAGGTAAAAGTATTTTACGCAAATTATATTAACTTGCTATTTTTTTAAAAAAAATGCCATCATAAATGTACCTGCTTTCTATCAAGTTTTAATTCTCAATTAAAAGAGACTATTAAATTCCTTTTTTAAATTTTTATATTCTGAATCTATATTGTTAATTAAGCTATCTAGGCCATCTTTGATATCTTTAAATTCATTAATTCTTTTTTTACTTTTCTCAAAAATTATTTTTTCAAATATTCCTGGCTTTGCATTCTCCATCCAATATCCTCCAAAACAATAAAATTGATTAGGGACAATATTGATTAAGAAATTATTCTTAGAATTTTTATATTGATCAATCATCTTATTTATAAAGGCACCTCTAGTTTTTCTAATCCCTAATTTTGAAACATCTTTTGAAACAGATTTAATTCTTAAGGATAAGGTTTTTCTTTGTTCAATTGAATTACGAACTAGTATTTTTTCTAGAGAGTAACAGTAACTAAATAATTGTGTATTTTCTTTTTTTGAAGGATATATAACACTCAATAAACTGAATATAATAGAAGTGGTTAAAAGTAGTTTTCTAAACATTTTTAAGTAAATACACTTTAAATTCTACATCTAATTTACTTAATTATTTATTAAATATTTGATATAAACTCATAATAATTTGCTTTTATTGCAGAAAATTTATTGAGAATAAAAAATTGATTTTATTACAATTAGTTTGATCTCAATACTCAATAAAAAGTTTAGCTTTTAATCTAAAAGTATAACTCTGATTACTATTTTTAAATCAATTTTTATGAATTTTAAAAAAGCTTTTATCTTCTCACAATTTTTGCTGATAACTTTTCTAGTTGGCTGTACTTCAAAAGTTGAGGAAACAAAAACTCCTGCACTATTTGACACCAAAAGAGAAGCTAAAAAAGCTGCCAAAAGTTTCAATTGCACTGGAGCTCATAAGATGGGAGATAAGTGGATGCCATGTGCTACGCATCAATTGCATAAGAGCGCTAATGCAAAACAAAAAAAGAATCACAATCATAAACACCATAACCATTAAAACTTAAATGCAAGATTCAAAGGATACGAATAAGAATATAAATGATGGTCCTGCGCATTGCGGAAGCAAGCCAAAAAAGATTGCAATTGGGATAGCTCCTCTTGGATATATATCAATTGGAATAGTTCCCATGGGCATTGTCACCATTGGAATTGTTCCAATGGGAGTAGTTTCTCTTGGTGTAGTTGCAATGGGGGTAATAAATGCATCCATCGTTGGAATGGGTGTTTTCTCAGCGGGAGTAACCACTATGGGGCTAAAGGTTTGGACTCCTGTTGGACCAACTTTGGAACAAAGTACTAGACAAAATAACTCTTCAGATTCAAGAAATATTTATGCATATCCCACAAAAGCCAAAGCTATTGAAGAAGCCAAAAAACTTGGATGCAAAGGGGTTCATAAAATGGGTGATTTATGGATGCCTTGTGCAATTCATGGCTTAGGCAAATAAAATAATTGAAGTTAATATAAATACAGGTAAATTAGTATTTAATTATTAATGGAATTATTACACCAAATTTTCCCTAAATGGCATATCTATTTAGATATGTTCTTACTTGGTCTGGGAACTTATATTTACCTAAGAATTACTAAAAAAATAAAAACAAAATAATTAAATTAAACTTCACTTTACTAAGTAAAACCTAAATGGATAAAAGATTCAAATAACACATTTAACAAAAATTATATTGATTGACAGTGCATTTGAAAGTATAAAGATAATAATCTCTTTTTTTTATGTCACTACATAATAGTCCCAATATTATTAAATACTGCGTAATTACTTCTACAGCAGCAATAGTTCTGATAGCTGTTTCTTTGATTCCAGTTTCAAGAAAAGCTGCTTACTGGAATCGTTGCCTTGATAAAACTGTAAGGTGGATTAATCAAAACGAAACCGATTTAAAAGGTTGGACTAAAGAAGCAAAAGAAAGTCTTGGTGTAGCAGTATGCAATGGTGCTGTTTATGAACCTAAATTTAAAATAATTAAGTAGTCTAAAAAGATTAGCCAATATTGCAGTATTTCAAAAGCTCAATAGAAGCTTGGGAAGATAAAATTTAAAATTACAAAATCTAGAAGATCTATTAGATTACCTTTTTAATTGTTTAAATATGAATCTAAATTATTCTATTCTTGTATTATTCTTTTATTTAAGTAAGAATATCAAAAATAAAAGAAACTATATCTATTAATGGCTTTTCCTAATAGAAAATATTTAAGATATAAAACCGTCGAATTAATAGAGGCAGGAGAAAGTTTTTTAAAGGAAAATAATATTATAGAATTAAAAGAAATTCAATATGAAATATTTTGTAGGAAAAGACCTTATACGGCAAGAAAGCTTGAAGATATAAAAACAAAAATAACTTTAATTTTAGAAAATAATTTGAAGGAAAATAAAATTTCTAATAATAGTACTATTAAAAAAGAAGCTAATAATTCAATAGATAATTATCTGGAAAATATTCTTCCAGAGAAAGAAGAAGTTGAATTAAATAATAATTATTCATCAATCGAAAAGAAATATATAGAAGAAGATAATAAAGTAATTATTAATGAATTACAGGAAGAAATATTTTCAAAAGAATCTTTTATTCCAGAAGGTTTTAATTCAGTAAAAGAGTATTTGCAAGATAAATTAGATAATTCTAAATCTTCTAAGGACTATGAATATACAGGAGAGGAAATCTCTGACTATGAAACAACAGAAATTCAAAAAAATATTTTAAAGAGATTTGATTATTGGGCAGAACAATTAGTTGATTTAACAGGAAGAAATGATTTGATTTGTTTTAGACAGACTAAAAATTCTTCTTATATTCCAACAGAGGAAATTGTTCAATCTCTTTTAAATGGAAATTCTATAAGTGTATCGGAGTTAGAAGAACTTGAAGCAGAAGGTAATATTCAGGGCTCAGTAAAAGAAGCGATTGAAAACTTTGATCAGTTTGGAATAGAAGTTTTCAGCTTGATATCAGGTTTTGCTATTTGGGAATCTGATCTTTTAAATAATGCATATTCTCCATTACTTTATTACAAGTTATCTATTAATAATCCAAAGGAAAGAAGAATAAAAAACATCACATTTTCTATTAAAAATAATGAGCCTGAAATTAATCCAGCATTAGTTCTTTATCTTAAAAGGAAAATGGGCGAGGAAATTAACGAAGACTTATTAAAGTTAGCTCAAGCCGAGGGAGAGAAAATGGTGAGAGCTTATTTATTAGAAGAAATATCAGATGTGTTGGAATTTCGGATTGAAGATGGTTATGCGATGAAAAATCTGCGATATTTAAAATTCCCTATGGTGAAGGATCTTTTATCAGCTGGAGATGCGTTAATGAATAATATTTTAATTACCGCTTTAGCAGGTGACGAAAAATCAATAAGATTTTTAAGAGATGATGTCAAAGAAATTGACATTTCAGAGCCAGACTATATTCCTCCAGAAAATGAATTTTTAGTATTAGATGCAGACTCTAGTCAACAATTTGCTATTAATGCAGCGCTAAAAGGACAGAATCTTGTTATAGAGGGTCCTCCTGGGACAGGGAAAAGTCAAACTATTACAAACTTAATTTCAAGTTTTATAGCGCAAGGTAAAAGTGTCCTTTTTGTCGCAGAAAAAAGACCTGCAATTGATGCTGTAAAGAAAAGAATTAACAAGGTTGGATTAGAAGATTATTTCCTTGATCTGCATTCAATAGACTCATTTATAAAAAAACCTGCAGAATCATTTAGGCAGCAATTTGAATTTATAACTGAATATAGAGAGAGAGATGTTCTTCAAAATAATGATTTAACAAGATCCAGAGATATTCTTGTCTCAAGAAGTGATGTTATGAAAAACGAAAATAATATTTGGAATACAACTTATACGGATGTTCTTAATTTATGTATTGAAGCAAAGAAAGATAATAATCATTTTTATCAAATTGATGAAAATGAAATTGATAATCTAAATCCAAAGGTATTAAAAAATTTAAAAGATTTATTATATGAACTCTCAAGATATTCAATGAATATATTTGCAGGTCTTGCATTTCCGATGAGAAAATCATTTCTTGAATCAAAAATTCAGACACCAAATCATGTCCAAACGATAATTAGTTCGATAGACAATATTAAAAAACATCTTGTACAAGTTGATGGTTGGATATCTTTTCAGGAAAATTGTCGTGCTAATGATAAAGATTCATTAGAAAAGATATATCAACTCGAAAGTTCTATAGCCGAAGTATTAGCAAATGACCTTTTAGATTTAAGTAAAGAATATGTCCTTGATAAGGAAAAATTAGATTATCTAAAATTAATTTTTAATAAAAATATAATCTTCAGATGGTATTCATATTTAAAAGATAAAGAATACAAAAATTATTTATCCATATTTAAAAAAATTATAAATAAAGGCGAAGCTAAGAACTATGAAAATATTTTAAAAGGTTTAAATATTTTAAAAAGCAAGAAAATACTTGATGGTAAAAAAATACAAATACTTAAGTTTGAAACAGATATTTTTAAGGAAATAAATGCTTTATTTTCTAATTTGAATGTACTTAATCAATTTCTTGATGATGAATTAGATGAGAAATCTAATATTCAAAAATTGAAGAAAACGATTTCAATTTTATTAAAACATAGGGATATCCTTCCAAATATTATTAAAGTCAATGAATTGTTAAATAGCCTATTGAATTTAGGTTTATCAGAAAATGGCCTATTTGAAGAAATATTAATTGACTTTGAAAACAATATAGATTACTCAAAAATATTTCAAAGAGCTTCATTAGCTTGGTGTGATTCCGTAGAAGAATTAATGAGAATTAATAATCCTGAAATTGCTTCTTTTGATAGAGATTATCTAGATGATATCGTTGAAGAATTTAGAGAAAATGATCAAAAACATATAGAGACTTCGTATGAAAGAATCAGTACAATTTTGAATAATAATGCTTTAAAGGCTTTCAATACTTTTCCAAATGAAGCTCAAATTTTAAGACAAGAATTAGCAAGGTCAAGAAAATTTAAACCTGCCAGGGAATTATTTGAAAAAGTTTCTAATGTTGCAAAAAAACTGAAACCTTGTTGGGCAATGAGTCCTTTGGTGGTATCTAAAGTGATGCCATCTAAGGAACCTTTCTTTGATGTCGTTATTTTCGATGAAGCCAGTCAAATAGTCCCTCACGATGCAATAACTTCAATACTCAGAGGTAAGCAGACAATAGTTGCTGGAGATTCTAAGCAATTATCACCAACCTCAACAGCATTTTTTGCCTCTAGTGGTGATAGTGATCTAGGCAATGATTTTAATGATGAAGAATTTAGTGCCGCTGATGAAACTGAGTCACTGTTAGAAGCAGTTAAACAAGCTTTACCTCCAGTTTATGGAACAAAAACTCTCTTATGGCATTATCGTTCTGAAGATGAAAGACTAATATCTTTTTCTAATTGCCACCCAGAACTTTATAACAAAAAACTGATAACTGCTCCATCAGTTACATCTACCCCACCTTTTAAATACCATTTAGTTACAGGAGAATTTAAAGAAATTAGTGGAGTTTCTCCTGAGGCTGAATGTAGAAAGACTATCGAATTAGTCATTAATAATTTAAAAAATAAGCCAGAAGAAAGTGTCGCTGTCATAGCATTTGGTATAGAACATGCTAGAAGATTAAAAAATGAATTTACTAAACAAGTAGGCGAAGAGAGTGATTTAGCTGATTATCCAGAAGATAAACCTGAAGAAAAATTTATTATTAGGCATTTAGAAAATATTCAAGGAGATGAGAGAGATGTTATTTTCTTGTCTACTGGATATGGTCCACAAAATCAAAATAGCTTGAGACAATTTTTTGGTCCTTTAAATTATGATAATCCTAAATTTTTTGGTCTTAGAAGATTAAATGTAGCAATAACGAGAGCCAGAAAGAGAGTAGAAGTTATTTCTACAATAGATCCATATAAATATGATGATAATGAATTAGGTCAACAAGTTAGTAAAAAAGCTTTTATTCAATACCTGAGATATGTAAAAAGTAAAGGATCAGATTTAGGGGATTTATCAATAAATCAAGTTCCAATGAATCCCTTTGAACAAGATATTTATGATTCTTTGCTAGAAAAAGGAGTTGGTTTAGTTCCTCAATATGGAGTTTCAGGTTATAGGTTGGATTTTGCAGTTCAACATCCTGAAGAAAAAGGAAGATATGTATTGGCTTTAGAGGTAGATGGTGCATCTTATCATTCTTCTGAAACTGCAAGAGATAGAGATCGGATTAGGCAATCGCATCTAGAAAAACTTGGATGGAAATTCCATAGGATATGGTCTCAAAGATGGTTCAGGCATAAAGAAGAAGAAATTGAAATTGCCTTAATAGCTATTCAACAAGCAATTAATTCTCTTCAATAAAAATATTTCTTAGCTAATTATTTCCAACTCTTTCAGTCTTAATTAAGCCAAAAATAATTAGAATAATAATTCGGATTAGTGGAAGTATAAATAGGCAGAAAATCAGTAATTTTTTTCCATATTTTTTATTTCTTAGGATTATTCTTTAATAAATTAATTCCAGATACCACAGAGATTATCGAAGAAATACCAATAAATATCGAATAAAATGGCTGCAAATTAAAAATCCCAAAATTACCGGTATGCCATTTGATCAACCAAAACGGATCTACTCCAAATAGCTGTAGAAAACTATAGATAGTACCAGAAATAATAGTAACTAATAAAGGGATTGCAGAAAGTGCTGCTACTTTTCTATGTATTTTAGTTTTATCCATTTCCAAGCTTTGCATTTATTTTCTTAAGTACTTATGTAATTGCTTTTCGTTCTCACATGGAAGCCATTTATCTTGATTTTTGTGTGTCCCTATGCAACCAAGTTCTAATGATTTTTTTGCAGCTTTTTGTTCAGAAGAAAATGTACCTTTCATATGTGCATAAGAAAAAGAATTGAAATTAAGAAAAAAATAAAAGAAAATAATTGATATTTTAAACTTTCTAAAAACAGAATTTCTTTTCAATTTCATTTTCTTACTGTTTACATACACTAATAAATTTATTTTAAACAAAACAATTTAAGAGTAAGCAAACTACATCTTTTTTGATATTTATACTTTCTCTTATGCACATAGTCAATCTAAATATCGACTAATAAAAAGTGGGCATTTAGGCATGGCAATTTTTTCAACTTTACTCACTACTTTTTCTAGAAAAGTTCTAGTTAAAAAATAAATATATAGATTCTATAAAAGGATATAAATTGAATAATATATAGTCTATTTTATAAACTATATATTGAACCTGATTTTGCAAAGTTTGTTATTGCAAAGTAGACAACATTTTTACAAAATTTTCCTCAGAAATATTATTCAAGACAAGTTTAACGTGCATTTTATACTTAGAATTGATTGATTTAAAGCAATAAAAATTTGATGACTAAGATATAGTTCTATGAAATTATTTACAAAATTATTGGAAAACTTTAGTTTCTCTGAATACTTAAATTCAATATCATTGCATCCGCCTGTAATGATAATAACTACAATATTATTTTTTTATATAAGAAGAAGAATTTTATTCGCTGGCAAAAAAAAGTAGAAAAATTAATTTATTTGTTATTTAATATTTAAATCCTTGAACGAATCAAAGATGAAAAGAATGATGCAAGTTAAAAAGACTAAAGTATATATTGATTCCATTTAATTTACTGTTGTAATAGAGCTACTTAATCCGTAAGTAATAAACATAAAAGTTGCAAAAGAAACTCCGATCATTACAGTTGTATATAATTTATTTAATTTAAAATCCTTTTTAAAAGAGGAAAAATCAGCTATAACAAAGTTTTTCATTGAATATTTTTCTCTACTTTTTAAAGTATTAATTTTAACTAAATCACCAAGAATAGGTTCCAAAGTATTAGGTTTATCGTCAACAATAAAAGAATCTAGATCTTTATCTTCTTTAAAAAAAGTTGGGAACATATATGTATGCCATAAAGCTATGACTGAAACCCAAAAGATCAAACTAACTCCCGCAATACCAAAAAGTAGAAATCTAAATGTATCCATAGATTTATTGAAATTAATTCAAATCTACACCAGATAAATTTATTGAATTATTAAAAATATACTTTGACTAAAACAATAAATCATTTTCTATTGTGATCAATGATCATCATCTATGTTTTTAATTGTTTTTACTTAAATATAAGTTAAATATTGAATCTTAAGTTAATTAATTAAAGTCAAAATAGATATCAAAATTAATTATTTAAAAATGGATTTTAGAGTCGTATTAGTAATTACTCCAATTATTTTTGCCTGGATCTTTACAGTATTTTGGTTAGGAAAATGGGATGTTTTTAGATTGTCACCTGTAGGGACACCTAAAAGAGGAATCGCTCCTTTTAAAAATTATCAAGTATGGGAAGACTCGGCTATTGTTCCTAATACTGGGAGACCTAAAGAGGGATACCCTGTTTTTACTGTAAGGACATTAGCAGTTAATGCTTTAGGAATTCCAACTGTTTTCTTTCTAGGAGGAATTATGGCAATGCAATTTAAGGGTTATTAATATTATTTTTAATATGGATATAAGATTCTTTATTGTCGGTTTTCCTTTTATTCTTGCTTTTATTTACACTTTATTTTGGCTTAATAAATGGGGAGCTTTTAAATCATCTATTTATAATCACTCAAAAAAAATGAATATAAAAGATGATCCAAATAAGAGAAACTTTGTTATAGAAAATATCTTCCTCACAAAGAATTAATTACTCAATAGTTTATAAATTACTATGATCCCATTAGAACAATTTTTGTTTTTTGCCGTTTCTCTATACGCTTTCTTTCAACTTTCAATGAGTCTTGTAAATATTTTAATTAGTTTTCAATAAAACTAATTTAATAAAATTTTAGACACCTAGTTGTATAAATTAAATCTTCACTAAATTATAAACTCAATGTATAAATATAAAAGTAGAAATTAGAGTAATCTACTAGCCGTTAGCTTTGATAAGCGGTTTAAATGAGAACCTCTCTTTGACCTCATTTTCTTTTTTGCAATCTTAGAAAATGAGGTTTCAAATTATTTTAAGAAAGAAGTTTAATCCTGTATTAAAAACAACTTTTATAATTAAAAATTACTCACGTATTTGTATATTATTTACTTTAAAAAAAATCGATTTTTGTTTATAAAGTTAATGTAGCTTTTGGCAAATCTACATCGGTATCAAAACCGTCTTTGAGAACCTAGCCAAGAAAATATTCCTAATTACTTTTTAGTTATTTTGGTAGTTAGGAATATTTTTAAAATATTGAACTTTTTATTTTGACTAATTGAAAATAAATGATTGATAAATTAGTAAAAGAAAAGACTTTAGAAAATATCTATAAAGATTTAGAATCTGGCATGCCAGAGAATAAATCTATTAAAGAATATGCAATTCCTAATGCAAGACAGTGGCTGGGTGGCCGCTATTTTGCTATTTGGGTTTTGCCTATTTTTTTTATTAGAAAAATTTCAAAGTTCTTAAAATCATCTTCTTTTGTTAAACCTTACTCAAGTTCAAAAATATCGCCTTCTTATAAACAGCCCGAAACGTTATATACCACTCTGAAACATGTTTTTAAAGGTAATGATAATTTAAGATTTTTTGATCATAGATTTATTGGTATTTGGGTATTACCTTTTGCACTAACTGGAATAGTATTTGAGATCTTATTTATAGCTCCTACAAATAACACTTCACCTTTTCATTAATCAGTTATTTTCTTCTATAAGTAGAAATAAACTCTCTTAAATAATATAATTTTAAAAAATTGATGCTGGCAATCTATACTTAAAATCAATTTTGATATTTTTTTAGTTCTTCTAAATTGGGTATTTATTTCAGGTAGTAAAAGTGATTTTCTTAGCAAGAATAGGTATATGCAAATCTAATCTTTCTCATGACTATGCCTTTTGTGATTATTTCTGGAACAACTAATTGGATTCCTCCTTATTCACTGATCTATATTGTTTTAATCATTGGTGCTCTACTTACAGCTGGTGTCGCCATGTCAGCTTTTACATTTTACGAAGATTACTATTGGGGGGATAAGGATTTTAGAGATCAGCTTAGATTTATTAATCTAAAAAGGAATTCATCCAATCGAAAAGCTCAAAAAATATAAGCTAACTAAAAAACTTCAATAAGTTAAATCTATTACTGACAAGTTTTTAAAAATTAAATATTATTAGTCTAAATTTTTAATTTTAGGAATTAACTTCATGATAAAGAATTTATTAATAGCATTTGCTTTTGCATTGATTCTTATCAACCCAAGCATTTCATTAGCTGCAGAATCACCTGTCGATATACAAGAAGTTTTTGTTGGTTCTCAGACTATGGATGGGGATACTCTTAAATATCCAAAAGGAAAAGCCGAAATAAGATTGCAAAGAGTCAAGTTAGCAGAAGGAGGAATAGTCCCACTCCACTCTCATCCAATTCCATTAGTAGGCAATGTTGAACAAGGTACTATTGTTGTCAAAAGACAAGGGATGGAAGATCTTACCTATACAGCAGGGGATTCTTTTATAGTTGGTCCAAAGACACCAAAACATACAATGGGCAATGCAAAAACTGATGACGCAATAGTTTGGTTTGCAGCAATAGGAGCAAAAGATGTTCCAATTCTAATTCCCGCCGAAGGATAATTTTTAACTTTAAATCAATTATTTTTGATTGACAGTCGGACAAAAAAATAAAATCATTTCTGATCTGTATTAATAGATGATTTATGGAAAGTTTATTTCCTGATTTAGCAGTTGATGATCCTATTGCTAAAATATTTTGCCTAATAGAACAAACTTTTTGTAGAAAAAAATATTTTTCAACTTAATACAAGCCATAACAAATTTTTTTCATGCTTAAATATTTCAGGTACTCTTAACTAAGTAAATGGCTTATTCAGAAACTAAAGTGATAATAGGTGGTTTAGCACACGTTCCTATTCTTATTTTTATCCTTAATTTAATTAAAGGTAATTTTGAAACTAAAACGGATGATACCAAAGAAATTAAAGTTAAAAAAGAGCCAATAAAAGTTATAGAATTAAAAGAAAGTGAAGTTAGAAAAGAAGAAGTAAAAGGTGTCGAAGAACTCACAAATAATCTAGAAGAAATTGAAAATAAAACCGAAGAGGTTAATAAAAAAGTTAAGAAGAAAAAGAAAAAGAAAAAGAAAAACATGAAAAGAGATTAACTGATTCTTTCCAGCTAGAGATTGACTTAATAATTTTTCTATCTAATGAAAAGTTAGTATTCATTATTTAAGAATGTATATAAAGTATTTATAATAATTTTTTTAAACTCTTTTCAAACTTTTTTATTGATTGACAGTCAATCTAAAATAAAAACATATAAGCTTCTTTTTTAAGGAACTGAATTTGTACAAAATTATTAGAAAAAAATGTGTGGCAGATTCGAATTAAAAACTAAGTTTAATGATTTGCCAAAGATTTTAAAACAAGATTACCCAATTGGACTTGATACTAAATACGAGTCTCAGAGTTTGATTAGACCTACTAATCCAGTTCTGGTAATGAAAAATGAAGGGAAGATGAAAACAACCTTTATGACATGGGGGTTTATTTCACCTTGGGCTAAAGACCCATTTGATAAAGGGAGAGCAAGACCATTTAATGCAAGGTCAGAAACTGTTGAGGAAAAAAAATTATTTAGTGGAAGCTGGAAACACAAAAGGTGCTTAATACCCGCAAGTGGTTTTTTTGAAAAAAAATATCTTATCCGAAAAGAGAATTATGAAACTTTTTGGTTAGGAGGGATTTGGAGCAAATGGACTTCACCTGATGGAGCAGAATTAGAGAGTTGCTGTGTTTTAACAACCGATCCTAATAGTCTCGTTAAACCTTTACATCACCGTATGCCTGTTGTTGTACCTGATGGATATGAGGAGCAATGGACTGAACAGGTTAAAGATTCTAATGAATTAAGAGCTTTAAAGCCAATCATGATGGGTTGGTCACCTGATGGATGGTTATCAGAAGAAATTAATAAAAAACAAAATGATCAAATGAGTTTATTTTAGATAGTAATTAATTTTCTTTAAAAGTTCTTAGTTGGACTTTATACGCGTAAAATTTAAGTGAGATAAAACCCAAGATACTCATCTTTGTCCTAAAAAGTAAATTTGATGAATAATAAATTTATATATATAAAATTATTCACACGTTATTAAAAAAATATAATTTTATCCACTTCGATTGATGATAATGAATAAGGGTTGTAGATTATCAAGAATAATCGGGATTAATTTTATAAAGGATCTAAAAGATTCGTGATATTTTAGTCAAACTTTTTGTAATTACACTCAATATAAAATAGCAAAAAAATAATAGGCTTTTTGTGATGATTGCTATAACTTTAATTGTTTTTGGTTTATTAGTTTATTAGATTTATTTGATTATTAATAAAGATGGCATTTCATCTTAAAGTGACTAAATTAATTAACTAATTGATTAGTCGCAATAGATTAAACAATTTTGAGTAGTTGGTTTTTGCCTACATTCTTTATCCCAGAAATTTTGAACCTCAGGAGTACATTTCTCAAGTTCTTTTGGAGTTTCATTAAGATTTAACCCTGCATAGTTAAATGCAGTTAAGTATCTTGGAAGGATATTGAATTGATTAAATAGTTTCATAAGACCTCCTAGATCTATACTTCTATTATCCTGCCATTACCTTAAATTACTAGAGTATTATTACCTGAATAGAAGTGCTTTGTGGATTTGATCACTATCTTTGTTATGCAATTCTATTAGAAATAATTTAGGAGTCAGAAGTAACTTTTTGAATTTGTTGATAGCAATTTGCATAAAACTAAAATAGGTCATAAATAAGTGATTTTTATATCGACTTAATTTGTTTACTATCTAATTGCCCTAGATAATTATGCATTCCTCAACAAGACTTTGAATTTATATTTATCATTAATTAATGTTGGAAGAGGATTTTTTTGAAGCCTCTACAACTTTTAAATTATAGAAATTAATTAATTGTCTATTGCAAAAAACAATTTGATTGTTAATTTGGCACATGAAGAAATTTATTAAATTGCTTAAAATGATTTATTTAGATCATTTTAATTCGATTGAAGACAAAGAACTCAAATCAATAGATGAGTTAAAGGCTTTAAGTATACGTAAACAAAGAATTGAAAATGATAAAAAATTCAGGAAATATATCTTGGATATAAATCAAAGATATAGGGTAATGACAGACAAAAAGAGTAAGCATTCATTTAAGAAAATTAACCCTTTTAGAAGAGCTGCTTAAATTTAGAAAGAAATTTAGGAGTTAAAAAATAAGTAAGCACTTGAAATCTTTGAAGAGTACTTTCTAAACAGATACTTGGAGGTGTAGATAAGTATGATACTCAGATTGAAGAACCTAGCAAAAGAAGAGTCCCTCTAGATTAAACGGAATAAAGCATAGCAATTATTTTCAAGGACAAATAAACCTGTTGACTCTTACCCTTTTCAGTTGCTATAAATAATAGTACACTTGTACTATATAAAATTATGGAGGACTGGCAGGAATGGGATTATTTAGAGGAAGAGACATTAACAAGAAAACGAACAAAGATTTGTATTACTTGCAATCACTTCAGGTACAGCACGACAAACTCTTGTGCAACCATCCTTACTTGTCCGTTTCATCAAAAGCTTATTCCTCAAGGAGATCATCTCATTAAGGGATGTAGATACTGGAGAAATAACAGCAGAATATTCGCTCCAGAAGTAGCTTAAAAAGATGATACTATCCTTAAACAAGTTCCTATCTGGGGAGCTCTCGCAATAACTTAAGAAAAGAAAATTAATGTAGATTTTCAAATTAATAGTTTTTACTGTCATAAAAAAAAGAGGGATAAACCCTCTTTCAGATAAGAAAATCAAAATCTAAACTTTTTTCTTAGAAGGTTCAATAGCTTTTAGTTCAGTTTTTAACTCTTTTTCTCTGTCATCAAGATGTTTGACTTGAGCTTTGTATGCTTCTTCAAGTCTTTTCTTTTGATGACGAATTTCTTCAAGTTCATCTTGATTTTTTGTTCTTTGTAACTCCTTCATCTCACTATCAGAGATTACATATACTGGTCTATATACAGGAGTATCAAAGAATAGATCAAACATTGAATACATTGTTTACCTCTGAATTAGTACATATCTATCTTTATATGATTAAGCAATGTTTGTAATGTTAAAAACCGAATGATTATATAGGGCAAATACACCGAACTTCGGTTTACACGTCAAAACCGAATCGTAAAAACCGAAAATTCATTTTAATAAAATATAGTTTTACTCCTAACTCTCCTATTAAAACTATTGGAACAATTTTGCTGAAACTTGGCATTATTCCAAAAATAAAGACTAGGTACTTTACCTTACATTTGACTTTATTAGGAAATATTTGCTAAAGAAAGAGAAATTTAAAGGTGTAATTATGAAAAAAAATATTTATTCAAACATTAAAGATACAGAAGCTTTGGAAAGTTTTTTTGAATGCATAACTTCTTGCAGTATTGATAGTGAGGGTTTGGATTGCACAAACACTTGTTATACAAAATATCTTGAACCAGCAAATGTTAATTATCCTTTGAAATTTTTATAAGACAATAAATTAAACGCTAACTATTTCAATAAATATATAACCTCTAAAATAAGTAAGAAAATATTCCTAACTTCAAAGTTAATTAATTATAGCTTTGAAGAAGACTATCCTAAATATATACATCACTAATCACTCGAGCGCCTTTTTCACGGATAAGTTTTTCTGAAGGGAAATTACTATTAGAACAACAACATTGTCCTTTTTCTGAATTATTAATCCAATTAATTATTCCTGTTCTTATCGGAGAAGGACACATTTCACTCTCCTTAAGAGAATTCATTTCATCAGGATTAAGTGCGTCTCCATGATCTATAAAAAGAATCTCTTTTAATCTAAGTGAACATCTTTCATTCCATTTATCAAAGCAATTCAAATGACTCAAAAGGTCATGCCAAGCATCTGTTGGGGAATTATATTTTTTTCTCTTGACTTCTTTTTTGAAAATAGCTTTAACAAAATCGTTGAAATTCTCTGCTTCTTCAGGGGTGAAATATGAGATCTTTTTATTTTTCTTTATATCTAACAGCATATTTTCTTCTATAAATTTCAGTCTCTTTTCATGATTACGTAATCTTATTTCTACATCAACTGAGACATCATGATCTAGATGATTTCTAAAAAAATCATTTACATAATCAACTAAAGTTTTCCCTGATTTTCTTGCACTTGCTTTTATTTCTTTTAAAAGATTGGGATCAATATTAACATTAAGTTGAGTCCTTTTCATCTGAAAATCAACTAATAAATTAAAAGCTAATCATTTATATAATAACCCAATTATTTATTCTTAAGGAATGTCAAAATAGAATCATTTTATACACTTCCAAACTTTCCAAAATATCCTGAATAGATTTTCATCTAATTAGAATTTAAAACTAGTTTTCACTAAAGCTCCTGTTACATCATCAGCTCCATCTTTCTGAACTGAAAAAATTGAGGGTGTAATTGAAATACTGTCGTTAACTTGTACCTGATAAAAAGCCTCCCACGCTAAAGGATTATCATAACCAGTGTCATCCCTATGGGTTTCCGCTGTTCCAATAGCGAATCCTAAGTTACTTCCTTCCTTAAATGCATTTTCCCAGTGCATTGCAATTGTCCATGTATTTCCATCTTCAATATTTGAATTATCGTCAACCTTGTCAGGATTCTTCCATCCAAAACCAGCACTTATTGTAGAAGGGAAAACATCAGACTGATTCAAGAAATTATAAGTACCATTTATTCCATACGATGAATAATCATTAGCATCAGCACTATTATCTGTATTTCCACCATCAGAATTTGTATAAGCAAAGGCTAGAGAATATGAATCATCTACCCATGCAATCTGCGAAGTAATAATGTCACTTCCTTCCTTCGTTAAAAGACCTTTAGTAGTAGAGGCGTCTTCTGAAACCAGAACAGTGCTTGCAATGAATTTATCTTTAGAATAAGTAACTCCTGCTCCTGCTCCCATTTTTTTTGAATAGGTGTCATTAGCACCAGTTTGATTTAAAAGAAATAAAATGCCATCATCATCTGGATAAGAAGTAGGCTTAACGCCAAGTAAATCATCTTGACGAAGTTTAGGACCCAAAGTAACTGTGAAATTATCACTTACAGGAAACTTATAAAACAACTTGTGAACTTCGAGATTATCACTACTATTAAATGCTGTATCTAGCCTAGAAGCTCCCATCATTCCAAAGGGGTCCATCCCATTAAAATTACCAGAACGAATAGCGGTCATCAACATATCTTCACCTGTAAAGCTAGTCATTCCCATTAACTTTAAGTCGTAATTAAAAGTCACTGCTTCTTTTCCTGTTACACCATCAACCCCTCCTAAGACAAAGGTACTCTTCCCCATAAACATTGTTGATGGGAACGAGTCAGTCATATTCATATGAGAATCATTATGCATAAGATGATCATGATGATTCCTCCCTCCAGCATGAACAGAAAGAGGGATAATAGCTCCAACTAATGTGGGCACAAATAATTTCTGAGTGGCAAGCTTCATTAAAATAAATTCCTAGGTTATCTAGATTTTCTAGTAATTTAATACTAATATCAATCTAGATATCGGCAACTCTATTGAATAAAACTTTTAGATTATCTCCATTATTCCTAATAACTCTTATATTTGGAGTTGGCTGCACTTCAAAGGTTGAAGAGAAAAGAATGCCCGCTCTTTTTGAAACCAGAAGAGAAGCTGAAAAAGCTGCCAAAAGTTTCAATTGCACTGGAGCACATAAAATGGGTAATAAGTGGATGCCTTGTGCAACACATGGGCTAGCAAAATAAGCCTATACCAAAAATTACTTTCCTAAGTAAGAACTTTGATGGATAATAAATTTATAACCAAAACGCTTGAATAACACCTTATGGGAAACTAAAAATTCGCCCGAATTCTTTGATATGACTGTATAAAATTTCTTGCTAATGGAACATGAGTATTAATGTATTGAAAGGAGTCTCGAGAATCTTTGAAAAAATGTTCACGATTTTTACAGCTAAAATTAATTGAAAAGATTTGAGAATAATGGCAATAATTAGCCTACTAATTTCTTTAATAAGTATTCCATTTTCAGCTTATGGAGCTTTACCAACCACAATCATCCAAAGTTGCTATGACGGCGATACCTGTACAGCAATTGATGGAGAAAAAATAAGACTTGCTTGTATAGATACTCCAGAATTAAAAGGTAGGAAAGCTGATCCTATTGCAGCTAAAAAAGCTAGAGATTTTCTAAATGATTTATTAGTTAATGAAGAAGTTTATATTAAAAGAATTACTCATGACAGATATAGGAGAACAGTTGCTGAATTATATAAAAATGGTATTAATGTTCAAGAACTAATTGTTCAAAAAGGATATGGAAAGATATATAAAAGATATGCATATCAATGTGAATGGACTAGATCATTAAATTAATGGCTTAATTAATCAATGATGCTTTAATCATGGAATTATTTTTCGCATTAGGATTACCCATAGTCTTATTAATTGGATTAACCCTGCTTTTTATGTCAGATGGTATTCCAACTTGGGTTCAACAATTCAATAGAAACAGTTCAACTCTTTGGAACTTTGGTATTGTCGCAATGGGAACTATGACAGTAATAATTTACTTAGCTAAAAGATGATGAAAGCTACACTATTTCACTAACTCGCATTGACAGCCGCTCTACAGGATAAACTCCATTTTATTATTAATGAAATTACAGTTCGCAAAAAAAAGAAGAATTAGAAAAAATTATATTTTAATTAGAAAAATGAGATAATAACCCCTAGAGTTTCTAGAAATTTAATAAATAAATTTTATTCGTTATCTTATAAAAACTTTACATTATTTTTGTGAATTTTAAATAAATATGCTATTAAATTAGCCCTGACCTTAAAAGTCATGAGAAAAAAATCAACAACCTCATCTCAACCTAAAACTACTCTTAAGTGGAACATGAATGGAGAGCTATCTTCTATTGATATGGCAAGAATAATTGATGTTCTCTCAGTCAAAGAATTAAGCGAGTGTGAGCTTGCATGTAATAGAGTTAATAGAGATAAAAAAAATTTAAATCTTTCTATGTGGTGGTAAAATATGCAGCCTTAACATATACCAAAATATTATTTCATAGTATTTAAATAGAGTATTTGTGCTCTATGCAAAGCATTTGATCTCTCATAAATTAATCTCACTCTTAAGTGATCGACATGACAACATTTAGAGATAAACATTTTAAGAATACACTAGATCCAAAAGCTGCTTATTATGATTGCATTAGAAGCTGTGAATTAAAAACTTCTACTGAACAAGGTGTAGAAAATTGTGTTGTTAAATGCACAAGACCGTTGGCAGTATCAGAGGGATATAGATATCTAAAAGCAGGATTGGTTTAGCCAATTATGAATGAGATTGAACTGAGTGGCTAATGAAAAGTGAGCATTTAGTAATTGCAAGGAATCTCGAAAATCATTGGAAAATGTTCACGATAAGTTCACCATCTTTAAAGATGGAATAAAAAAAGCTTGCCTATATCCCTATCAGCAAGCTCATGACGATTTTATGTGTAAGAATTTATGCCGGCAATCTACAATCAATCTCAACTATTCCTTCATCCATTAAGCGACCAATTTTTATAACTAGTGCCATATCTAATCTTGAAAATTCTGATTGATGGTTAGTAATCCAATCCAATTCAGATAAAGTTATTACTCCTGAAGTATTAACTTTGAGAAAAAGAAGTCCTAAATTCATTTTTTGATCTGTAAATTTTTTAAATCCTGCTCTATTTTTTCTAATTTTTGATTAATTTCTTTTTGCTCCCTCAACAAAGCTTTTTTCTTTGTTTGAAGTTCTTTGTTGAGGGGGGAATTAAAATATTTTTGATAAGCAAGAAAATAAACAGCCAGTGCCACCAAAATACCTAACGCTCCTATTATTAGTAAAGGAGAAGATGGAAAATCGTAAAAAGGTATAGACAGTAAAAGCATTTTAAAAAATACCTGGAATGATCCAGCCAAAAAGACCGTAGTTTACTATTAATGCGAAGAAGCCCATCATTGCCATCCTTCCATTAGTAATTTCAGCATTTTGCCAAAAGTTAGGTTGTGATTTCTCCATTTTATTTGTGTTAAGTGTTTTAAGTTTTTGGTTAAACAAAGCCTGGAATAATTTGTCCAGTAGTTAGATATGCGCCAATAGCAGCCATAAGACCAAGCATTGCAAATCTACCGTTGATAGTTTCCGCAACTACTTTCTCCTTTTCAATTGTTTTTGTTTTAGTGCTTGAGTTTGTTTTTGTCATTTGATTTTGGTTTGAATAAATTAAATTCTCTTCTTGAAATTGTTTTGTTAAATATGCAATCAGTAATGCGGTTATGGATACAATGAAAACCAGAAAACCTGTAAGAAGGCTCATTAAAAAATACCTGGAATAATTTGACCAGTAGTAACGTATGCACCTAGCAATGCAACGAAACCAACCATTGCCCAACGGCCATTAACTTTTTCAGCATTTTGAGGGTAACCCTCGTATGAAACAGACTCATCTATGTATGGACGAGTTTCTGAAGGAAACATATTTTGTCTTCCATCAGATTCAGTTGTTATGTATGAAGAATTTGTCATTAGAACCAACCTGGGATGATTTGACCAGTTGTTACGTAGGAACCAACAGCTGCTACGAAGCCAAGCATTGCTGCCCAACCATTAAATCTTTCTGCTTCGGGTGTCATAATTAGAAAAATTAGTATGTAAAGAAATATAACACATGTATTAATCAATGTAAAGGAAATTATCTTTATTTCTATATAATTCAGTTTATCTATACGAATCTGTCACATTATTGTATAAATACTGTTGATTTCAGGTGATTGTTTTACAAGGAAGATTTATAATCACTTATATCAATCTATAGGTCATGAAGATTAACTCCAGGCCTCCTGCCACTTTTCTAAATATGAACTTTGAAGGATAATAAATTCACACAAGAAAATTGGGTAACACCTAATGGGAATCCAAAAAATTGCCCAAATCTCTTGATATAAATAATAAGATTTTTAGATAATGAGTATGACACACGTCAAGTTATTACTGGGATCTAAAGGACTAAAATTTTTTATCCAAACTGTACCCAAACTTTTTTAAATTTTAAATTAATAGCTTTGAAGATATTCGTCTGGTCATTATTTTTAATTTGAGAGTTTTTTTTGATCCTTAATCCGTACAATTTTGTTCCTCTAACCGCACACATAAAACTTGAAATTAACTATTCAAATGAATTAGAACATTAGTGTAGTCAAGAGGTAAGTCTTATGGCACTAAACGACACATTCACTATCCAAAAGATGGTCTTGGAAACAAAATATTTTTCATACGATATTAAGGAAAAAGAATTCGAAGCTTACTGGAATAATGAATGCAAACAGCATCCTAGTAATAACCATTGCAAAATCTTTTGCGATTAATACTTCCACTTTTTAGGTATTCTTACGCTTGATATTTATATATCATCCGTACTAAATCATGGTCAGATAAAAAGGAGGACAAGGAAATGAATAGTTTAACTATAGAGATTTTATTTTGGACAATTTTAATTTCTTATCTAGGATTAAGATTTTCTCAAAGTTGGTATAGCGTCAAAAAGCAGTATTAATTAGGAGAAAGTCATCAGGCAATACAAAAAATAGATTGCCTAACATTGATTTACAAAGAAGCTTTGCACCTTTACCTAGTGTTCTCAAAACAGAGGGACCGATCAAGCTATAACAAGCATCTCACGTTATAGAAAGGATCTGGGGCAAATCTTCAGGAGTGTTAGCGAAGATGCGTCTTCTTCCTTTAGTTATATTTCTCTATTGCTATCTCCCTTGATATTGTTAGGTTGGTACATGAAAAATCCTTTTAATAAACTAAATCTTTTCAAATCCAAAGAAAAGAATAATCTCCCTAACATTGCTGAGCAGAGAGAGCTAGAAATTCAGAAAGAAAAAATTGAAAAAGAAAAAGAGTTTAGAGCTTATGTATCAGCAATAAATCAAAGATATGACAAGATGACTAATACAAAGAGAAAGAATTTTTTTAGAAACGCTGCATAATATTTGTCAATCGATCTAAACTATAGGGATAAAACCCTCTTTCTAAATGGATAAAGATATTCCTTCTTATGTGGGTTACCTAATCCCTTCCATTGCTACTTACAATCAAGCAATTAATAATTATAAGCGTGGAATAAAAGCTGGGGACTTTTACGAAGAGCCTATAGGTGAAGATTTTCGTTATCCTGACTGGTAGATGGCTATTAAGTATTAAAAGATGGGAAGCTTACCAAAATTAATTGCACTTGCTATGGTCTTGCTACTTGTAGGAAGCACATTTGTTGGTGGGATTATTTATTTTATTAGATAAAACAATGAAGAACCCAATAAACATATTTAAAAGGTGGTTACTAGACTTACTTGTTCCATATATAGAAGGAACTAATAAAAAAAAGAAAGATAAAAAGAATGATTAAATGACTCATATGTATGGAATAGCAATTACTTATGCAGTCGCTAGTTTGTTATTACTTGGTGGCTTTGCATATATGACATTCAAGATGACCTCTAAAAGATGAACAGATCACTACTTGCAACGCGATATTAAATACGATTGAAAGTTGATCTAAATTAAATATTAGAAACATAAATACATCATGGATAAAAGAGGAGCTAAAGGTTATTGGATCTCAACGGCAAGAATAATTAATCAGGAATTATTTGATGAGCCAATAATTAAATTCTTTGATGAGAGTTTATAGAATTTCTCATGAACTGATTCAGTAAATTCAGTCTCATTTAAATAATTGACTAAATCTAATGGGTCGATATTTACATCAAACCATTCATCGTAATTTATATAATTTGGCTCGGCATAATAAGTCATTCCTTATTGGTAGCAATAGGATTTCTAATAAAAAGTACAAATACTACAAAAATGATTATTTAACTAGATAATTGGGTGACTAGCGGAACTTTACTACCTACTGAATAACCAGTAACACAAAAAATTAAAAGAGGTCTTTTACATAAAGAAGGTAAGACCACGAGACCTAGCAGGAAACCTTGGAACGGGTTGTGCTTAATTAATTAATAACTTTGATAAAATTCTAAAGATGTAATAACAAGTACAAAAACAAATCTTGATGGAATTTCCAAACATTATCGGTAATTAAATAAAACGCTCACTACTTGCACAACTCCTTTTGGGGTGTGTTCCTATTGGGATTTATTCTATTAAGTAGTGTCTGATACTTTATAAGCGAAGCTAATCATAGTTATAGTTTTTGCCTATTAAATAGATTATTTATTGGTATAGCTTGTAACCAGAAATAAAGATAAAAATAATTAACTTATAACTAACTTCTATTTATGACTATGAAACCTATTTCAGAAGATCTTTATAAGAAATTAGTGGAGGGTTATAAAAAATGAAAAGGCTATTTGAGTTATTGGCTACTTTCCTAGCTTTTGATATAGGTCTTATTTTTCATGTCTTTATGACATATTAAATCGCATCTTCAAATCTATTCTAGGGGAATGCTTCTTTTTGCTCTGCTTGTCGTTTTTTTAACATTGCATAAGCTTGTGAAGCCCATTCTCGATGTACTCGTAAATTGTCATCATCCCACGCAAAATAATCATCTAACTTCTTTTTAAGTGATTTTCTTATTTTAAATACTTCTTCGACTCCTAGATAAATTATTACCAGCACCTTAACTACGTTTACTGCAACAGCTGCTATATTTTCAATTCTTTGATCATATTGCATTTGGTCTTCCAATTTCTTAATTAAGTTTTAGCTGTTTTACTATTAGCCAATTGCAACTAGCGATACTTTTTAAAATATTCTATAAATCCCAGAAAAAAACAAAAAAAATTATTTCATATAAAATAAAACTAAACTTTCTAACTAAGAAATATGCTCTTCGCACAAACTGGACAAGGTGTTGATATTTTTTCTCCACTAGGGATTTTGATTCTTGTTATTGGAGTTGTTTTTACTGTTGGGATACCTGTCGCAATGATTAAGTTCGGCAGAGAGAGCTGAATTAGATAATAGATTTCTGAAGGGGTTTGTAGAAAGATAATGGTTTTTATTATTTAAGGACTCTGAATATTTTCTGAACTAACAATATCTTGCATTAAGCTCTCTGATGAATGATGAAATCCATTTTGCTCTAAAAAAGACTTAACCTTTTCAAATTTTTTCTGAATTTTTTTTGTATGTGGAGTGGTCATCAAATAATCATCTTTTTCTGTTAAATAGTTCATTTGATTAACTAATTGCTTGTACACTCAAATTTTGCAAAATTTCCAATTGGTAGTGAAGTTATAAATATTACATAAATAATTTAATAGTAATAAATACTTAAAAGATTTTTGTCTGAGATCAATATTGTGCCTAGATGTAATTAATGAAAAGCTTAATATTTGCACCGCTATAAATTCCCTTGATAAAATCCATTTTTCTTCTTTCTTTATTAAAGATTGAAAATGGTGATTTTAATACATTCATAACTACCTATTCTTAATAAACTAACCAAGAGAATCTAAATCTCTTCTATAGTGGACTATCTTTGTGTCTTTGTTGGATACATTCTGTTCTCTCATTAAATCAGCAATAGTTGGATAATCATTTGCATTATCAATATCCCTTGCGTTTTTATCTTGAATTGCGAATGGTGATTTTTTTAAATTCATGAATAATTACCCTAAAATTTTTGTTGAATTCTGATTACAGAGCCAGGATGGTCATGTAAGTAAGAGTTAAATTCTTTCGCAAGCATCAGGCAATCGTATGCATCGCGAGCATAGAAGCCAACTTGATGTGTATTATTAGATGAATCTTTGTAACTCAACAAATATTTATTACAAGATTTGATGGGTGTTGAAGGCATTTAAACTTATTAATACTGCAACTACTTTCTAACTAAGCACATCAAGGAATAGACGTTTAAGAATGTACGGTTTGAAGTACAACCATATACGGATAGAGGACCAACAATTAAATTTGAAAATGGATAAAATGATCAAGTCATAATTAGAAAAAAATAAATAATATATCCTTATCCATATACCTCTCAAAACTTTATTCCTTTTATTATGGGAGCTATATTTTTAATCTTCAAAGTAAAGAAATTAGAGACTTTTTTACCCAAACTTTACCCAAACTTTTAGCGATTAACAGTCGATCTAACATAGAGGGATAAAACCCTCTTTTTCGTTATTTACTCTTCAATGAAAGATGTCGTGGATAAATTTTTGATTTATGTAGAAAATATCTAGAAGAAATCCCACCTCAAGAGATCGCAGCAATTTAAAGGCATTACGCTGATAGATTAGATGGTTGAAAAAGTTAAAAGAAAAACCTAGATTAAATAAGTAAATTTTAAGCAGAATTAAATGTCAATCATTGCCGACAATAAAGTACTAGTTAATATTTACAGTGGTTTAAAATCCAAAAATAAAGTAACTTTAGGTTTATTGGCTGCCCTTACTGCAGAAAACGAAGGGCATCAAGTAACTCTTTTTCTAGAGGGAGAAGGAGTAAACATACTAAATTGCAAAACAGCTGGTGAAATAGTTGGCAAAGGTACTGGAGATTTATACGAACATCTTGAAAATTTAAAGAATTCAAACGTTACTATATATGTCTCAGAAATGTCGGCTCAATCGAGGGGTTACGATAAGACACTTCTGAATGGATATAAGGCAGAGTTTGTAATGCCCAATGTACTAATTGAAGAGTCAATTAAAGCGGATAGCGTTCTTTGCTATTAGTATTGACAGTCGATCTAAATTGAATATTAGAAACATAAATACATCATGGATAAAAGAGGAGCTAAAGGTTATTGGATCTCAACGGCAAGAATAATTAATCAGGAGTTATTTGATGAATATGTAAAAAAAGTTGGTCCATGGCTAAAAGAGGTTGGTGGACAAGTTTTTGCAAAAGATACAGAGCCACAAGGAAAGGAGAGGACGGAGGATGCTAATTTAGCAGTTATTTGTGAATTCCCTACCATGAGAGCAGCTGTTGAAGCCTATGAATCTGAAGAATATAGAGAACTTTCAAAACTAAGACAAAAAGCTACTGAAAATTCTACATTTACAATTATGGAAGGATTAGATGAGGCTGCGAAGCTAAGAAAAGCAATGGGTATGTAAGACATATCAAATTATTTATTGTTCTTACATAGCTAATAAAGAGTTAGGATAAGAACAATGGAAGCATTTGATTGGAGATAACTTCACTAGTCCAAAGCAACTATTTTTACATTCACTAAAAGATTTTAAAGCAATGACTATTTTTATTGGAAATTTATCTTGGGAAACTGAAGTTGAAGATCTTGAACAACTTTTTAGTAATTATGGAGTAGTAAAGAAATGTTATTTACCCCTTGATAGAGAAACAGGAAGAAAAAGAGGTTTTGCTTTTGTAGATTTAAATGATCAAAATTCCGAGAAAAAAGCTATTGATGATCTTCAAGATGTTGAATGGATGGGAAGAGAGATAAGGGTTAATGAAGGTGAAAAAAGAAACCGACCCAATAATAAAAAACGCAATAAGTATGATAAAAATTAAATGGCTAATCCAGATCAAAAAACAATTAGTCCCTTCCAAAATTATTTAATGATTAATAAAAAGTTTCTATATGAAGAGGTTTGAATAATATATAGAAAAGATTAGATAATGATTTATTAGTTAATGAAATAGTTTATATTAAAAGAATTACTAATGACAGGTATGGGAGAACTGTTGCTGAGTTATTTAAAAATGATATTAATATTCAAAAACTTATAGTTTATAAAGGCTATGTGAAGATCTATAAAAAATCTTCATATCAATGTGATTAAAAACTTGAATCATAACCAAAATAATTTGAGGGTGATTTACATATAAAGTAAAAGTCCCACAAATGATTAAAATAAATCTAATTATTAAAATTTATGCGTTCATTATTAATACTTCCATTAATACTGACATTTTCTTCACCTGTTAGAGCATCTTGGTGGAACTTTTCTAATGAATGCGACAAAAAAGAATATACAACAAAAGTTCTAACGGAAAAATCAAAACCTGGAGTTTTGATGATTAATACAGATAAAGCTACAGGGAGTGGCTTTGTAGTAAGTCATTTAAAAAATAAAACTTTGATTCTTACTAATAGTCACGTGATTGAAGGTGCAAAGACAATCTCCGTCCAGTGGCTTGATGGTAATCAGGATAAGGCAAAAGTTGTCTTAGATGCCGGGGGAGATTCGACACTAACTGATTTAGCACTTTTAGAGGTTTATGGCAAAGAAGGAAAAGTTCTTAAACTTAAGAAAAAACAAGCCATAGTTGGGGGAGATGTAATTGCTATCGGTTCACCAAGAGGCTTAGGTTTTACTCTTACTAAAGGAGTTATTAGCAGCTTGAGGGAAGAAGGTAAAATTGTTCAGACAGATACCGCAATAAATCCAGGAAGCTCGGGTGGTCCATTAATAAATACATCTGGATGCGTAGTCGGAGTTAATACATTTAAAAGCATTCAAGAAGGCGATGAAGGTCTTAATTTTGCAATTTCTAGCCAAACCGCTCAACGTTTTATTAATAAGTATCTAGGGTCTAATAAAAAAGAAAACAATATTGAAGACTTTAAAGATGAAAATATTTCTAAAGAAAACAATAATAAACCCACCGTGTTTGGAATTTCCACAATACAAAATTCTGAAAATCATCGTGAGGTATTATTTATTCTCAAAAATTCAGGTGCGGAAAAAGCTGGTTTAAAAATAAATGATATTATTTTATCTATCGATGGCAAACCAACTAAAAATTTATCCAAGAATGAATGGTTTTATTTAAGTAAAGGTAAAATTGGTTCTAAAGCCAAACTAAAAGTAAGACGTAATAACAAAGATATAAAACTTGTAATAACTAGAAAAGATATTTCAAATTTGAATTCGGATCCAGATCACTATGAAAATAAAGGATTAGCTTATCTTATGAAAGGTTACATTATGCTTATATCCGAAAAGAATAAACGAGCGATAACAAATTATGAAAAAGCACTTGAGTTTGATTTGCCAAATGAGAAAAAGATCTCTGCATATTCAGGTATTGCTTTCGCAAAAGGTAAATTAAAGGATTTTAAAGGTGCACTTTATGCAGCAAAAAATGCTTTAAAACTTGACCCGACAGAAAAAGACTCTTTTTTATATCAACTAATGGGCCAAATCAAATTAGATCTGAAAGATAATCAAGGTGCTCTAGATGACTTTAATCTAGCTCTTGAATTTAATGAGACAGATGACAGAGCAGCTATGATATATGCTAATCGAGGATTGGCAAAAGCTAATTTAAAAAATTATAAAGGAGCTATTAAAGATTTAGAAAAGGCTTTTGAGCTCGAGATTGCATCTGAACAACAGGTATCGATATTGACTCAACTTGGTCGTATAAAAGGAGAAATAGGAGACCATCAAAAAGCTATAAATAGTATTTCAGAAGCAATCAAATTGAGTACAAATAAAGATCAAATTGCAATTTTATATAATGGTCGATGTTGGAATAATTTAAAGCTAAAAATTTATCAATCAGCGATAGATGATTGTAACGAGGCTATCAAGATTAATCCCAATAACTTTATGGCATTTGCAAATAGAGGTTCTGCATTTTCAGCAATATTTATGCATAGAGAAGCCTGTTTTGATTATAAAAAATCTCATGCGTTAGGTAATCAATTAGCGGGAGAATGGCTAAATTCGAGACAAGGCAAATGGTGTAGAAACATGTACTAACTATTCATTGAATCAACAAATCCTTTGACCAGTATTTAAAGTTGCAAATTTTTATTCCAAAAAAACGAATCTAATACAAATCTCATAATTAAATTAGGATTAGACTAAGTTATTTGTTAAAAAAGAAAAAATAGAATTATCTTGTATTTCGCAATAATATGTATTTAAATTTTTAAATCCTTGGCAAAAGATTTTCGCAATATTGAATACCATACAAATCAAGATGGAGATGGAGTTAGATATTATGCCTGCTCAACATTAAATACCAAACGGAAAGAGTTAATATTTCATAAAAACAAAGGTGCTATTGTTCAAGTGAGATGGGAATTAGATGTAGATAAGGATATTAAAAATCTTAGTGAAACTTTCAACTTTACTCCTGAATTTGGAGAGTTTGTTAAATATCAAAATTTATTTGATTACATAAATCAATTATGTCGCAAAGAAAAAATTAATATGAAAATTGTTGATCTCCAAGTTTCCTGGCAGAAAGATTTTGTATTCAAAATAAACCCACTGACGCTAGAACTTGGACACTTATGGGTATGGGATGAAGAAAGAACAAAGAACTATAAATGGGATGAAAATGAATGGATTGAAAATTAAGTTTTTTTAAAAGTTTATGCATACAAAATTAGAGGTGTCATATTGAAATCCCTAATTAGAAAATATTTCTAGATTAAATGACTAATATTGATAAATCTGAAAAGGAAGAAAAATGGGAACTAATTCTATCTAAGGTTGAATTAACATCAGTAAAAATGTTACTTAGTCAGCAAGCAGAACTTGCTAGTTTTAATTCGAATAAAGTTGAAATAGCATTTTCTTCAACTTGGTTCAATATGATTGAGATGAGAAGATTAATAATTGAGAATGCAGTTAAAAAAGTATTTAGCGAACAAACAATTGTTGAATTTCATATGAGATGAATATCTGATTCCTCAAACGGGATGAAAATGAATGGATAGAAGTTTAAATATGAAATCATACAAAAAACCCCATACCACCCATCACTTTCCTAATTAGGAACTTTGATGGATAATAAATTTATACCCAAAAAAGTTTGGATAACACGTCCTCCAAGCTTAAAAAATCGCTGAGATCCCTTGATATGACTGAAGAAAATTTTTGGCTAATGAAAAGTGAGCGCGACTAGCTATAACTGCGATCTCAAGGAATCGTAATTTTTTACTCAAACTTTACTCAAACTTTTACTTTACGTATCAACCTCGCCTGATATTAGATATTTTTCATAATCTATCTCAAATTAGTTAAGTTTTTTTAAATAGCTTTGCATCAAATTTTAATCTGGGATTTGATAAGAGTCCTAATAAAAAAATAATGTTTAATCCAGAAGATAACAAAGGAACGCAACTTATCTCAGAAGTACTTACTACTAATTACAACGATATGGAAAATATTAGTCTAGGGAAAAAAGTAAAAGGAATTAATTCAGGATTCTATGATTTTGATTATCTAACTCAAGGGTTGCATAGAGGAGATTTAATTGTCTTAGGAGGCAGACCAGCAATGGGTAAAACATCTATATCGTTAAACATTGCTCGAAATATTGCTGAAATGCATAATTTACCTGTATGTATATTTAGTCCAGAGATAAGTAAGGAGCAGATGACTTATAGATTAATGTCTATGGAATCAGGAATTGAAAATGGAAAATTAAGGTCAGCAACATTACAACAAGATGAATGGTCTGAGTTAGCAGAAGCAATAGAAAATATTGGACAAAGAAAAATTTATATTAATGATAAACCAACAATAAGCATTGGAGAAATACGAGATATTTGTCTTAATATCAAAGATAAATCTGAAAATCAGAAATTAGGTTTAATCCTTATTGACTGCATTCAATTAATTGAATTTGATCCAAATGCAAAAGATATATCAAGAGATGATGAGCTAACCAAAATAGCAATTAAATTAAAAAAACTTGCAATAGAACTAGATGTTCCTTTGCTGGTCACATCACAACTTGATAGCGAAATAGAAAAGAGGATTCATAAAAGACCAATGTTAAGTGATCTTAGAGAGACTACTGCTCTTGAGGGGTTCGCAGATATCATTACCATGATTTATAGAGACGAATACTATGACCCTGAGACAGAAGATAGAGGAATTGCTGAGCTAATTACTTGCAAACACCGAAATGGTCCTATTGGAACAGTTAAATTACTTTTTGAACCTCAGTTCACTAGGTTTAGAAATTTAGTTTAGGAACTTTTAAAAAACAAATTGCTTAAGGTATTTAAGGTTAATTTCATATAAGAAATTAACTTTCATTTAAAAAATAATACCTTTGGCTTTTGTTTTAGAACATTTGCCTTTTGACTCAAAATAGGTTCCATCATATAAATCACTTTTTCTTAAATAAGTTCCATCTGACCTATTTATTAAAAATTCCCATTTACTACTTCTATCAGTAAAGGAATAAGTTCTTTCCTTGGTAAAAAATATAAAGTTAGGAGAAAAACTTACTGAATCTAATCTATGCATTCTTCCTGTATTGGTGGTATAAAAAATTGATCCAATCATATTATTTTCAATAAGGGTAACTTCGAAGTCTGAAGGACCGCGACGAGATTTCTTCCATTCACCAGGGTTCAAATCAAGTTCACTAGTCATCCTTCTAAATTGATATTCTTCGCACTTTAAGTAGAGTGTTGTAGCTTTGGACTCGTTTTGAAAAAGCAATAAAAAGAATAATAATAAAATGTACCTCATAAGTTTTTCACATTAAATACAAAATCAAATAATTTCTTTTTTAAGATTCTTTTTTAATTTAATCCCCTGAAGTCTCATATTACGAGACAATACAAAATTGCAATTTCTGACTTTAATAAAACCTTACAAATAACGCCCAATGATGAAGGGGTAATTGCCAGTCGTGGATTTGCAAAATTTTACTTATATGATAGGAAGGGTGCTTGTTCTGATTGGAGAAAAGCATACTCTCTTGGTTTTGAAAAGATTACGTCGACTTTAAGAAAGATATGTTAGAGATGAAAACTAATACTCTACAAATAGTTCATACAAACACACGGTATCTTTTGCCAATCTTTTTTAAAATAAAAAACCTTTTTTTCTTTTTTTTGTGTTTATTTTTTTCACCCACTTATGCAAATGATTTTATAGTAAAAGTAAAATGTGATGTTAATCAATCTGCACTTTCTTCTGAGAAAGGGCAATGGAAACGAGGAAAAATATCTTGGGAATTAGGAGTTAATCTTCAAAAGAAAACTCTAACAAAGAAAAACTTCTTTGATGTAGGAGATAAAACATATACTTTGCAGGAAAAGTTTAAAGTTCTTAGTCATTCGAAGAATGGTTTAGTTGCCTTAAGTGAAGAATTGAAATCTCAATTTACAGGAGAACCCTCAGTTGCAACGATTACTCTTGATAATTTTATTGATAATTTGCTATCAGACTCAAATGGTTCAGTTGGGGTAACTTATACATTGCATTCACAATCAAATAATGAAGATGTTTTTCTTGTTGAATATGGTCAATGTAAATAGAAGTTTGTTTACATACCAATGATTTAAATTAAGGAACTAATCGTATTTTTAGTTAATCCTCAGCTTATCTTTCTTATATAAATTTAAAACTTAAGTTCACAAGTTTTTTTTAATGCTTTCCCCCAAGGTGAATCATAAGCTGGATATTTCCATTCAGGATTTTTTACGTATAGTAATTGTGGTTCTTCTAAAAACCAATTCAATTGGAAATCATATGATTTTTTAGAAAATAGACCTTTATCCCATTTAATTGAAAACTTTTCACAATCACCTTTCATATATAAATAAGAAGACAAATTACCTCCAGGTGTTTTTTCTTTATGATTTGCTAAAACTTGAAAAATTACTAAATTTTCTTTTTTAGAAGTATATTCGGGGTCAAAATAATACTCTATACCTATCTGATTTTCAGCTATCTTTATCCATTCTGCATGAGAAGGCAATTGAATAAAAAATATACCAATAGTAAAAATACTAAAACTTTTTATAAGTTTTCTCATCTTTCAATATTTTTAATTTCTGCATCGAAGGCTTTATTTTTATTCTTAAGTGCTTCTTCCTTCATTTTTTTTGTCAAATCAAAAGAATAATATCCACCTACAAGTTGAAGTGGGATCAATATTTCTTGTTGTAATGGATTTTTTCTTGCTAAATACAGAATTATTAATCCAACTACAAATACAAATAAATATGGGAATAGAGCAAGTTTCAATGATCTTTGCCTAATCCCCCAAATTACAGATGATAGGGGAGAAATAATTCCAACAAATATACCTATTAGGGTTGGGTTACATTTTTCTCTTCTCTCAGTTGGTGTTTGTCTCAATTTTATAAATTATGATTTAATTTAAAACCCATTAATGCCTAAAGCTATTAACAGAATACCCACAATCGAATAAAAAATTCTTGCTCCTTTTTTCCCTCTACACATAGATAAAACTCCCTTAGCTCTCGGATGATTCCAAAACCAATTCCAATTACTTCGCGCTGCTAACAAAGTAAAAAAACCTCCAAAAATACAAAATAATTGATCTATTTCCATTGCTTATTATTTTTAAGATATTTAATTTTAATTTATAAGATAAATACCTCTTGGTAAGTAAATATATACACACTTAAACATGCGTGCTAGTTCTCCCAAAAGCACAAGGGATGTTTTTCAAGAGATTTTAAGAACTTTTGTTATTACTGAGGATTTATGTGATTGTGGATAATGCTTGAGACAGGAAAGGGGAATTAATATTGCTTGAAATAGAATGATATTAGTCAGGAGGGTCTCTTCAATAAACTAGTGCTTTATGACACTTGGGATCTCAATTTGTGAACTCAAAATTTATTTCAAAATTATTTCTTTGCATGATGAATATTTAGAATTATTTTTTTCTACCAAAACTGTTATGCCTAAGTTCAATCCTGTCCCAACCAGTTGATAATCTCTAATAGCTTCTGGTCTATTCCATTCACTCATATAGCCGTCTCGAAACTCTAATGCTCTATTAATACTGATATCTTTAAAAACAGTTAATTCACATAAAGTTGTTCCTAAAGAAAAACCTCCCCCAAATAACAAGTGATCTGCATTATCTTTTGGAACCCCTGCAATAATATTGGGAATAAATAAAAAATTAAAAATAAAAATACTAGAAGGAAATGATAACTTTTTTATTTTCATGTTTATTGGGACCCCCTAAGACTTATTTATTAGTTTAAATATATGAAAAACCATCATAATATTTTTTGCAAATTTTCTCTCTTATAAGATCTCCAACAAACATTTTTCCTGATTTAAAGACATAAGGCTTTTCCTTGACCATCTCTTCATAGGAATCATCATATTTAAGAATAAGTAACTTTATCCAAGGATCTAAGTTATCTCTAATACATAAAACGGTAGAGGTTTTAAGTGGGGTTTTATTTTTGTTCAAGTCTATAAAAATTGGTCTAAATTTGATTTCTTTATAAATAATCTCATCATCTAATTTTAATTTTTCAACTGAATTCTTTTCTGCTCTAAAATATCCTGTTTCATAGGAATAAAACTGACTTTTGCAAAATCCTTCAAATCTTCTTTCTGAATTATGACAACCTGCAATAAAATATTGCTTTTCCTCTTTCTGCCTTCCTTTTTCAATTAAATCGATTAAATCTGATTTACCACCCTTATCCGAAACTATTAAAGTGGATTCTTTAATAACAAATTTATGTCCCAAATTAGTTTTAACAGTAAGGTCATTATTCCAAGGGAAAGCTTTTACATATGAAATATTTAAAGTAGCTAATAGAATTAAAAGTATTTTTTTAGGAAATTTCAAAACAATCAATTAAAAAAGTTCAAAGCACTTTAGTATTTAGTAAGTATAAATTTATTCTTTATTTTGGCAATTATCCAAAAAAGTAAGCAGACATCTTTTCAGATAAATATTTAATTCAAAAAAAATATTATAAATTTCTCTCAGGGTTTACATATAGGAAGGGCGAAGGAGTTGCCCCCATACCCATACCGCCCATCTCAAACTCAGGGAGGGATATAAAAACAATTAATTATCAATACAAATGGACAGAACGCAACAAATAAAAGAAGCTCATCCTTGGCTCAGCTACGACGAAGCAGTAAAGGTTCTTCTTTATCATCATCAGGGTTCAATATGGATAAAGAAACTCGAAAGAGAAACACTTGAGAGGTCGATGGAAGCATTCACAAAGCTCGTTAAATCAAAGAGTAAGAAAGCTCTTGAACCCTTCGTAGAGTACGTTCTAAACGTTTACTCCAAGACATAAATTGACTTTATATAGTACGAGTCAATTTAATAACCTCTCTGGTAGTTGGAATTTCTGGAGGGGTTTCTTGTTTTAAGCAGGTAGTTGATTTGAAATTGGGATAATTTTAACTCTTCTAATTTTTGATACTAATTGGACTGCTTCCATATAAGTTGCGTAGAAGCCAAGTGCCAGATAAACAATAAACTTAAGCATTTAATAAATTCTTCTATATATATAAAAACGAATCTATGCCAACAAGCAATAGGGTTTAAATTAGATTGAAAGTCGATCTAACATAGAGGGGTAAAACCCTCTTTTTTTTCTTTGTTCACGAGATTATTATCTAGTAGCCTTATATACAATAGAGGTTTCTTAAAAAAAATAAGATTGAATTAAATCTAAGTAAAATAATGCCTAAAAATCCCTTTCAACTTGGATGGAATAAAGGTTGGGATTTTCTCTTATTTCTTGAGGGAGGAACTCCTAAAATTGAAGCGAGTGGATTTGGCATTACGATGACAACGGATATTAAGAAAGGAGAATCCCCTTCACAAACAGCAGATAGATTAGTTTTTAAAGAACAACGAAATCGCAAATCAATCTACTATTCTTGGCTTAAATCAATAAGTTAAAAAGCAGTAAAAAAATACAGATCCAGAATTTGTCATTGCTATATGTTTGATTCCTTTGCTTGGAAGAATAAGCCTAGATTGATTTAATTAAATACTTACTACTTGCACCACTCCTGTTGATGTGTGTTCCTCTTGGGATTTAATCTATTAAGTAGTGTCTGATACGCTATAAGAAAAGCTAATCATAGTTATAGTTTTTGCATATTAAATAGATTATTTATTCGTATAGCTTGTAACCAGAAACAAGGATAAAGATAATTAACTTGTAAGTAACTTCTATTTAAGATTATGCACCCTATCTCAGAAGAACTTTATAAGAAATTAGTAGAGGGTTCTAAAAAATGAAAAGGAGAAATAAGCTATTGGTTGCTTTTCTAGCTTTTGATATAGGAGTGAATTTATCCCATCTTTACGTCTTCACTTAATTCTCAAATTTACATTAGATTAAATCATTTTTTAATTTGATCTTATTTAATTTTTAATTAATCCTTAAACCTGCTTATTTAATTTAAATGTGCTTCTTTAAGCTTCCCCACACAGATATCTTAAAGAAGTAAGCTTATGCAAACAGATCAGAAGGCTTTATTTCGGATAGCGGTTGCAATTAACATACTTATGTTGCTGGTAATAATATATCTGGCTTCAACTTAATTACTATTTATAGTTCTTTTGACAAAATAGATGCGGTTTCGTTGTGCATTGGACGACCGTCTCCTCTTAATTACCTCTTTGATCTCTTACTCACTTATATTTCTACAGAAATTTGTGAGGTTATAATTTAACTATGTAGAACGGTCGAATATACCCCATACCACCTTTCACTTTCCTAAATAGGAACTTTGATGGATAATAAATTTATATCTGAACGAGTTATTCTAACTTAATTCGAACTTGAAACTTTCGCCGAGATCCCATGGTAAAACAGGAACCTAGCTACTGGCTAATGAACCATGAGCATTGAGTTATTGCAAGTGGTTTCAAAGACACCCAAAAAAATGTTCACGAAATGTTCACGATTTTTTAATGGCTTCACCTTCGAGTTGGGAATTCTATAAAGAAGATCAAACAAAGATTTTATGGGTCCATATTTGTGCCCAAGATTTAACAGGAGTAGCTATTTCAATTAATAAATGGTGGAAGACAAGATATCCAGAATACAAAATGCGAGTAGTTTCTAAAAAAGAGTTTGAACAAGTAAAAATACAAGAGCAGAAAAAGCAGTAAGAAAATTAATCTTTGGTAAATTTTGATGCTGAATATTTTATTTATGCAGCTAATATAATTTCAGTACATTGATCAATAAATGAATTCCGCATTTTCAAAAGTTTCAAATTTGAAAGTTAACAGGGTTTCTAAAATAGCCATTACTCTCGCATCATCAACTTTCTTCTTATACGCATTAGGTCAAGCACCAATTTTTAAAAATATTCTTGCAGGTGCTTTCTCTTGTTCTGGCTAAAATAAATTCGCATTTTAGGCAAAGCAAAGTTCTAAAATAGAGAATGATTGACAGTCGATCTAACATGGAGGGATAAAACCCTCTTTTTTAATGATTAATGAGAAGCAAAAGTATTCGAACCTGCGACCTAGTGCTCCAAAAACACTGCACACCCAATTAGCATTACTAGGTTTTAAGCTATAACTTATTTCTTGCGTAGTATTTCTCAGCTTATCTAGTCAAATCTATGCAAAAATTTTACCGTAATTTGACCTAATATTTACTTTTATTATCTATACCGTCTTCCTTTTTGTAAATCTGTCCAGTCACATGTGTAACCTTTAGATGATGGGAGCTTTTGGCTCCAAGTTTTTGGGCTTATTTGAGAAGTCTCCCTGACAATAGTAAAACCACTTTGCTGATTAATCTTTCCGATACGCAACTTTTGTTTGATGTGATGATTTGGCATTATTTGAATAGACCCTTGTGGTGCATTAAATCTAATTCCAACAAGAGCTTTTCTGACTTCTGCAGGAACAAATGTATTGGCTTTTTCTACTCCTTTTTTCCATAGGTAAACCATGTTATATGCTGACTCTTGAGGATCAGTAACAAGACGATCAGACCCATATCTTTTTTTAAAATTACTTACAAATTTTCTAGAGGCTGAAGTATTAATATTCTGCATATAGTTCCATGCAGCATAGTGTCCTTTGATTGATTGATTCCCAATAAGATTAGATAATACAGTGATTTCTTCTTCAGTAATTGAGTAATTCATGACATAGTATCCATTACTCGTAGTTAAGTCTCTATCCCTAAGTTGTTGAAAAAAACTAATAAGTTGGTTCCCATTGAGGGTATTTATTATTACTCCCCCATTAGGTAATGTTTTCTTGATTTTAGAAATGATAGGAGCAACCTCCGTATTACCTAGTGGTAAATAATCCTCACCTACAACTTTTCCACCTATTTTCTTAAGGTGATTTTTTGTAATAGTATTTACCACTCGCGGGAATATATAATCTGAGCCAACTAAGTAAAAGGGCTTTCCTGCAGCAGGAGAATCCCTAAACATAAACTCTGCTGCTGGTACAGCTTGTTGATTGGGTGTGGCACCAGTGTAGAAAATATTTTTAGAGCATTCTTGACCTTCATAAACTATTGGATAAAAAAGCAATGAATTCCTTGATTCAAATACTGGTAGCATGGCTTTCCTGCTTGCGGATGTCCAACCACCAAATACAACAGGGACTCCATCAAAATCTATAAGACTTTTAGACTTTTTAGCAAAAGTTGGCCAATCAGACTTACCATCTTCGATTATGTATTCAATTTTATATTTTTTATCACCAACTTTCACTCCGCCAGACTCATTTATTTCTGCAATAGCCATCTTTTCGACATCAACAAGAGTGGACTCCGAGATTGCCATTGTCCCACTTAATGAATGTAAAATACCTACGGTTACCCAATCATCAAATATTGGATCTTTTTGAGTTTGGTGTTTCTTCTTATTTCTGATTTTTAAATTTTCATTATTTTTATATTCATTTTTCAAATCCTCGTTATCAACTTTGAATTGATTTGTTTTATCGCTACTAATAAAAAGAATTAATAAAAAAACTAGTGGAATAACAAAAAATAAATTACTTTTTTTTAGATCTTTAGTCTTTAAGTTTTGCCATGAAAGATTTTTAAAGGATGATATAAAGCTTTTGATTTTGAGGTAATTATTATTTTCTAGATAATTAACGGTGCCACAGAAATCACATTTAATGTGATCAGAAGATCTATCCCATTGGATTGGTGCTCCACAGTTTATGCATTTATATGGGACATTTCTTCTCACAATAAATTTAAATTTTTTCAAAAACTAATTATATTCAGAAAAATATTAAATTCAAAATTAATTCATAACATTTGACCGTTTTCGCTACGGTCATTTTTAAACAATAACTGTCTTCTCCAATGAAAAGTGAGCGCGACTAGCTATTACTGGGATCTCAAGGATTCGAGATTTTTTACCCAAACTTTACCCAAACTTTTAGCGATTGACAGTCGATCTAACATAGAGGGATAAAACCATCTTTATATATTATTTATATTGAGAAAAAAAGAAATACAAACTTTAAGAAGTCGACTCTGAAGGAAAATTTATTTTGAGATTACTGGTAAATTATCAAAAGCAACTTAACAATTAATTCTTTGACTGAAATTCATAGAAAGACATTACTAAATCTTATAAAAGAAAGAGCATACAAGAAAGGTAAATTTACCTTATCTTCTGGTAAAGAATCAGAGCATTACATTAACTGTAAACCTGTTAGTTTATCCTGTGAGGGAAATGCACTTATATCCCATTTGATGCTTGAACATATAGAAGATAAATCTGCAGCAGTTGGTGGACTTACACTAGGTGCTGATCCTTTAGTTTGTGGTATCGCACAGAAAGCATACTACTCAAATAAACATATTGATGCTTTGATCATAAGAAAGAATCCGAAAGGATATGGAACAAAAGAAGTTATTGAAGGTAATAAGCCACCTAAAGGATCTATCGTTACAGTATTAGAAGATGTAACTACAACAGGTAGTAGTGCCATCAAAGCCGTAAATGTTTTACGTGATGCAGGTTACATTGTGAATCGTGTTGTTGCAATCGTTGATAGAATAGAGGATCAAATTGTATGGAAAAATAACAAGATAGAATTTATTTCTCTATACAAATTAGAGGATATTATTGAATGAACTTTTGGCAATTTACACCTCTAATAATTATTGACAGTCGATCTAACAATGAGAAAATATTTTCAAAATAAGTGTCTTGTCTTTTTATCAGCATTCTTTACGTTTCTTTCTCCTATAGAATTAAAAGCATCTCTTAGCTTACCAAGTTGTGGCTGGAATAATTATTCCGTAGATCGTATAAACAAAGTAGCTCTACCTGGAGTAGTCATAATTAAGCATAAATAAGGGATTCGGTAGTGGATTTGTTATCAGTCATAGTCGAAATAAAACATATATTCTTACTAATCATCATGTTGTTGATCTTTTAAGGAATGTAAAAGTACTTTGGCCTGATGGTACAGAACATAGAGCTCAAGTTCTTTTTTCTGCTACAAACAGTCTTTTTGCTGATCCAATTAAAGACTTAACTTTATTAGTTATTCAGGAAAAAAAAGGTAAACCTTTACCTCTTCAAACAAAGAATCTATCAATAGGTAGTGACGTTGTTGCTATTGGATCACCAAAAGGATTCCGCTTTACAGTTACAAAAGGGATAATAAGTAGCCTTAGAGATCAGGGAAGAATTGTACAAACTGATGTTGCTCTTAATCCTGGCAATTCTGGTGGACCACTTCTAGATAAAAGAGGCTGTGTAGTAGGAGTCAATACAAGTTCTCGTTTAGACAGTATTGGCTTAAACTTTGCAGTTTCAAGTAATAGGATAAAAGAGTTTCTTAATGAATACCTTGTCTTCAATAAAGAGCTTCAAAAATCGAAAGACTCTCGGTTAATAGGACGAAATCATTTCCCATCCTCTTGGGATCTCTTAGATTCGGGACCATCAGCATTAAAAAATCGTGGCCAACTTGATTCAATTGATAAAGTAAGTACCAAGATTAGATTTACAAGTTCGCTAAGAGAAGCATGTCGTCGGTGGGAAAAGTCTTATAAAAATGCAGACGCTAGTGACGAGGCATATGACAAAATAGCAGACCCAGCTTTTAATGATTACATAAAAGGTTTAATTACTGAAGATGAGTATATGTCTAGAACAAAAATGGCAGGCGATATACAACGGCTTGACAGACAACGGGAATTTGCAAACTCTCTTGAGGTTTTAAGACAAGTTGGGCATGATGATTGGTATATTTACTCTCGATTTGACGTGTACGGAGTCCGGGATTTGCTGCGGAAAATGGCTATCGAAAATAAACTAGGAATTCCGCAAACTGATATTGCTGAATCTGTTCAGGATAGGTATTCCGCAGCATCCGTATTCCTAGCTGCTGATGATATATGTAGTGATTATGGCTATGGAAAATGATATTTCAGAAAAAGTTTATGCTGATTAAATTGTTCCAATTATTAGCTGATCTAAATTACAAAAAGATTAGGAGATGGATGCGGATTCCGTTGGGAATTGGACGGCAGTCTCCTCCTAATTACCTATTTGCATTTCTTACCCACTTATATTTCTATAGACATTTATGAGATCGAATATATACGTACATGCAAGGACGATTGACCCCATACCACCCGTTACTTTCCTAAATAGGGACTTTGATGGATAATGAATTTATATCTGAACGAGTTATTCTAACTTGATTCGAACCTGAAATTTTCGCCGAGATCCCTTGATATGACTGACGTTAACTACTGGCTAATGAAAAGCGAGCCGGACTAGCTATAATTGGGATATCAAGGATTCATCCTTTTTTATCCAAACTTTATCCAAACTTTTACCATGCCACAAATGGCAGAAAAAGCCAAAGTTCTCAACGGGAGAGGAACAGTATTTTGCTACTCAACGGGAACCCAAGCAGGAAAATATTTTTATAGAGAACTAAAAGAAGGTACAAAGCTTTATAGAACAAAGCTAATAGAAGGAGCAGCGAATCTAGAACAAGCTAAAGAGATGGCTATGGAAGTAGCTCTTGAAATGAGAGAGTCAGAACCACATCACAGATCAAGCGATTTAACTTTGAAGCAAAAAGATGATGGTCTTTCATTACTTGAAAGAGAAGAGAAACTTGTAAGGAAAAAGGAAAGACTAGCTAGAGCAGAGAAGCAAAGAAACAACCCCAAGATGACCATAGAGAAAGCTCTTGAGGATTGGCTAGAAGGCATTAAGAAGAGAGTTGATGCGGGTGCTTTAGAACAGTCATCTTATGAGTTCAAAGGGTTCTGTATGCGTCATGTGATGAACTATTTAAAAGAGAAGAAAGTCACAATAACTGCTCAAATAAACGAGTCAACATTTGATGATTATGTTTCATTCAGACTAGGACAAACAGCAAGAAGGATACCAGTCCAGAAAGAACTTCAAACACTTGGAGAGTTTATTAAAAGCTACCTAGTTAAACATAGATATATCCCTGCTCGTCTTTGGTTAGATGGACAATTCCTCCCAAAGATCGAAATAAGACAAACCGATAGAGATGCAAACCCCGCAATCAATTCTGAAGACTGGAACACAATCATTACTCATATAAGAACAACTTGGAGAAAGGATGCTTATAAGATCAAAACACTAATGAATCACGGGACTCTATGTGAAAGAAAACCTGAGCAGAAAAATATATGGTATAGAAACATGTTCTGGCATTGGGTATTAGTTGCAAAGAATAGCGGTATGTCTCCTGAAGAAATCTGCAAGCTTAAATGGAAGAATATTGAAATTATTGACGTTGGAAGGGTTTCAAATACCAAAGCTCAGGAAGAATGGGAGCAAGTAATGGGCGAAGCACAAGAAGAAGGAATTGACCTAGATATACAAGCACCTGACTTAAAAGACCCCTCAGAATGGGCGGCCAAAGGTACTGAATGGGGTAGAGAAGAGAGACTGATTGCATACATAACAACCATGAGAGCGAAAACTCAGGAATACAGAGAGATACCAACTACATTGGGTTCAACGTTCAAGAGATGGAAGGATTTTTTAAGCAATGAGATGAATTACAAAATAAAAGGAGATGACTACGTTTTCGGCCAAATATTCAACAACTGCAAACAACCAGACCAAAGAAAAATAGGTCAGAATTGGAGATTGATTTGTGATTATTTGATGTCTACAGGTAAGCTTCAAGGACACAAATTTAGCGATCGTCCATACACCTTGTATTCAATGCGTTCAACGTTCATAGAGAACCATATCTTGAGAGGTACTGATGCGTATTTGTTAGCTCGTATATGTGGAAACTCAGTAGCAACAATCATGCAAACCTATGAAAGAATTGACATAAGAAAACGAACAAAAGAGTTAACTGATATTCCATTTGGAAACAAAAAAGAAACCCCTGAAACTATCAAATTATTTGACGAATAAACCACCATGAAACAAACCACAATAACAAGGAATAACAACCCTGCTAAAACACCTCAAGGAGCGGCTCAGAAGAGGAATCAAACCCCAAGAAAGACTTTGTCTATAAGAGTCAATTCAAGTGCATATGAGCGACTTAAAGAGCTATCTGAGAGGGATTCAATGACCCAATGGGAGATGCTAAATCGAATCATCCAAAATGGGATACCTCAAGTCTATGAAGTAGCAACAAGTCAATATAAATCTATGACGAATAGTATGGCTGCGTCTAAAAGATACGATTGGAATAAAGAGTTACTCAAAGACAAAACAATAGGGAAGAAATATAAAGGTTCAAAAGGTAGTTATCAACTAAAACACAAGATATATATAACTGCTTGGAATGACCTTGAATGCTTGAGCAATGAGATCAAGCTATCAAAAGCAAGGATAATACAGACCTTAATAGATAAATACAAACCAATGAGCAAGGAAGCTAGAGAGAAAGCAAAAGAATATAAACGATTAAGAAACGAATATAACGAAGAATACAGTTATACCCCTATAGAACTAACTGAAGAAGAAAAAACAAAGTATCAAGAAGCTATTAAAAAATACTTTGGTGGGTAAGTAATCGTTTCCCTAAGAAAACCCAAGTGATTAAATTACATTTCCCTAAGAAAACCCCTTTTAAATAACTATTGTTTCCCTAAGAAAACCCTGCTGAATAGATAACATTTCCCTACAAAACTCTAGTGATATAGATAATGTTTCCCTAAAAAACCATTGCTAAATAATTATTGTTTCCCTAAGAACCCCGTGTTAAATAGATATATTGTTCCCTCTTTCCAACCGCTCGCTTCGCTCGCTTTTTATTGACTGCTGAAAGCAGCCAAAGGTTTGCTACGTTCAACTATCAAGCAGAAACTACGGACACTATGGGGTGTCCTTCGTTTACTCGCTTTGCTCGTTAGCTTGATAAAGATATCTAGAGATATATGACCAGATATTCGACACGAATACGATCCGTGTCTTATAGAGATATATATACTGCCATGACTAGATAATTTTGATGACGGATGTATACAGGGAGAAGTAACCACCACCTTATACAGGAGGAGAAAACTAAACCCTTATTTCTAAAGGGATCTAACCGATACGACCCTTATACAGGGGGAGAGAGAATCTAATCCGACATGTATACAGGGAGAGATACCGATCGCCACCTAATACAGGAGGAGAAAAACCCTGAAATAACTAGGAATTTTCCAACCACTACCCTATACAGGGAGAGGGAACTCCCACATATCAATAAACAACCATTACTAAATAAAGGTTGAGAGGTTAACCGCCAACGTATACAGGGAGAAACCGATCCGACATCTATACAGGGAGAAAAAATCCTCACAATAACTAGGAATTTTTCGATGACACATGTATACAGGGAAAAATACTGGTATGACTAGAAATTTTCCAAGGAGACCCTTATACAGGGGGAGAGAAAATAACGATCACTACCCTATACAGGGAGAAATACTGCTATGACTAGGAAATTTGCGATCCCTGATGTATACAGGGGGAGAGACCGATCCCACATCTATACAGGAAGAAGAGAACCCTTATGAATAAAGGGGTTTGACCGACCCCCTACGTATACAGGGGGAGAGCGATCCGACATCTATAAGAGGGAGAAACCTAAACCCTTATGGATAAAGGGATCTGACCAATCCGACCCGTATAAGGGGGGAGAGAAGTTTTAACCCCCGATGTATAAGGGAGAAGAGAACTCCCACAAATAAGGTATTAAGACTCTCTATATCAAGTTAGAAGGTTAACCACTACCTAATACAGGGAGAAAAAGACAACCTTACCTATACTTATGTCCCATTAATGGACATACTTATAGAACTTTTTAATACCTTCCCTACTTTCTAAAGGGGTTCAACGAAAGCGAATCAAGTTAATACATAGCCATCCATAAGTGATGGCTCATTATTAAACCTATTCTACTTAAGCTGAATCCCTCACAATAACTACTACTACTTACTTATGACACAAGCTAAAGGTTTAACTCTAAAGGATTTTAATTACATAAATAGCACTTGCAAATCTATTGCTAAATGCGAAAGATATGGCGTTAAAACTAAAGAACTAAGACAACAAATTTACATGTTAGGACTATTTACCTTTAGACAATTCCATAAAGCAGGTTTACCTATTGATTTTTCTAGACCTGAATTAAGCCAACCTTCAATAAAACTAAATGAATACGCTAGTAAGAATTCGAGGATACATAACTGCAATTCAACTATTTAAACCTCTTCAACACCTAATTGATAACGAACCAAAGTACACGTTATTACTTCAACCTGAAAATCCCTATATTTTAAATGAGCTTGAAGATCAAATATACCAACTTAGGCAAGACAACATTAGAAATTATGAAAACTCATACAGAGCTGATGGCTCAAGATGGATAGAACACTACGAATCAAGAGTAATAAACAATAGCGAAGTTTACGTTGAATCCCTATTCAAACCTGACTTACAAGGAGAGCTTGCTAACTACCACAATGACGACCAGTTCCTTGGACGATTTGTACAGTCGGTTGGCCATCTCTATATCCATGAAACAGGAATAGTTTGTCTTTCTTCGCACATCCTTGAATCTGCCTATCAACCAAATAATGAATTTGAACCTTATGAAATCCATCAAGCACAATAAAGATATCTTGAACCTCAAGAACAAACCCAAGAATCACAATAAAAATAAAACCATTGACTTCCCTAGAGGACGAGAAGCTCTTAGGGATTGGGAGAAGAAAGGTTTATTACCTTATCTCGCTCCTCAAACTAAATACGTTCTCGCTAGACATATTGATCTAACCAAGGGAGAAGACATCCCAGACATAGAAACCATGTTCAAAAACATGAAAGAAGGTAATGACGGAGCGTATGGAGACTTTAATGAATTTACTACCACTCTTTTTGCTAGCTACCACTACGACAGAAGACTGGACGAACTTACAAGAGCAGCTTATCCAACAATCAAAAAATAAAAATGCCATTAACTAATCACAATTTCGCCAAAGAGTCTGAAGAAATAGTCAAAGAAATCAATAAATTAAGTCCGAGAAAACTTACTAAAGCTACTAGCGACTTTATACAGAACCTTCTATCCGTAATAGATCAGAACATAATAAAAGGATTAGTCCAACACGACCCCGCTCAATACAATCAAGTAATTGATTACATAGACTATTACACAAGAAACGGAGATGAAGATGCGGCGGTTATGGTACTCAAAACCTTAGACGAACACAAAGCAAACGGACTTAAATTACAGATGGCAAATAACATCCACAAGATGTTCGCAGAAGGGTCTCCAACGTACAACAAACTAAAGCGAGAGCAAGAACAAACCCAAGAAAAGAAGAAGGATATAGACGCTCCTAAAGCTCTTAAAGTGGAATTATTAAACGACTTAAATCATTTAGTAAATGAGCGGATATACCAGTAAGTCCGTTAAAATCTGAAAAAAAAAATTATTTCATATAGAGCGTTGGATTCCGAGACAAATGTCTGCAGCGTTCTATATATTCTCTACACCACACTTGAACCCCCATTAGACCCGTTTGGAAATTATTTATTGCTAAGAAAAAGAACGCTACTCTCCTATAGTAAGAGTGAGCCGGACTAGCTATAACTGGGTTTTACTTACTGAGTTTGGATAAACATAAATAATAGTTTGGATAACCACTAAACCCTTTTCATAATAAGTCAGTAATAGACTAGGTTTCTCAATAAGTAACTATTAATGAGAACAGATCTGTTACGTGACAACAATATCTAAGGTAAAATTCAAATAATTAGGGATTCAATGCAGGCTAAAAGCTAGAAGCTGAATCCCTCAGAAATTTAAAAGTTATCCAAACTTTATCCAAACCACCCATTTTCGCCGAGACTCTAGATTATGACAGATTGTAACTACTGGCTAATGAAAAGTGAGCCTGATGCTTACAGCATAGACACCCTAAAGAATGATGGAGTCACCTTATGGGATGGGATTAGAAATTATCAAGCTCGTAATTTTATGAGAAAGATGAATATAGGAGATAAAGTCTTCTTTTATCATTCAAACTGCAAACCACCTGGAATTGTAGGTCTAATGGAGGTGATTGATTTAAATATTATTGATCCTTCTCAATTTGACAAAGAATCAAAGTATTTTGACCCTAAGTCTAAACCTGACAATCCAAGATGGGATTGCGTGAAAGTAAAATATCTATTTAAATCAAATAAAAAATTAAGTTTACCTGACTTAAAGATTTTATTTAATCAAGATGAGTTATTAGTAGTTAAGAAAGGCAATAGATTATCTATTTTACCAGTAAAAAATAATATAGCTAAAATACTCTTAGAAAAAATTAAATAAACCTATTTAATTCTCAAAGTTTATTGAAAACATATTCCCAATATAAAGTCTTGTAAGATCTCTATTTTGAAAGCCTTTCTGCATCAAAAAACCTGCAATTGCTGCCTGCAATATTCTGTATTGATCCCAATTAGGATGATCCTCAACAAATTCATTCAAAGCATGTTGGAGATTCTCGTGAAGTTCACATTTGAAACTAATTATTTCATCTTTCTTACTTGCAGATCTAGGATTTAAATCACAATTTAACTTTTGCATCTTCAAATTAATCGTAAAATATAGAGACAAGCTCTAGTGTTCTTTAAAAACGCTAAATCGTCAACAATAACTATTACAAAATAGTCTCAGATATTAGAATGATGAGATTCATTTAAGGAAAAGGTTTCTTAAAGAAATTAATTTTAGGTTATTAAATCTTAGATAAATATTAAAAATTGTATATAAATAGAAGTTTTCCACATCTTTTAGTTCTTTAAATAATTATCAAAAATTTCTTGTGGAAAAGATGTTAAAAAAAAATTCTTAAGGGGGGAATTTTTAAAAAAAATTTCCAATTTTATTAATTTTTTAATCCATTGATTCCCACATTTTTTTTATTTCATAAAATAAATTTTGCGCTATTGGTATAGGCCAATACATTTCAAAAGATCGAGTATGCTCTTGACTTTCAAAAACTAACCTTAAATTCCATTCATTCTTTTTCCCTTCCAATTCAATATACCAAGGTGATTGTTCTATCTCTAAAGAAATTAATTCTTCATCCATCAATTGATTTGTAATCTCTAATAATTGGTCATTAAGTCTTATAAGTAAAAGATACAGTAAATTAAATTCACTTTTTTGTAACTCAATAGCCCAATTATTTGCACCAATCAAAAAACAAAATTTCCCTTTTTTTAAATCTTTACTTAATCTCCAATTCTTTTCCTCTCTTAACAAAATTATCCAGGAAGTAAATCTGGCTGGTCTTGTTCATCACTTAGTTCAATAATGGATCTTTGAACTGGTTTAATAGAAGATTCCTCCAATAAACCATCAAAATCATCAAAGCGTCTTTGTTTAGCTCTGAAAGCAATTCTTACCGTAGTTAAATATCTATTAGTTGATTTTCTTATTAAACTCTCACCTCTCTTGGCAAGATCATTAGAATCAACAACAGAATTATTTGATATGTTCATAAAAACTTTTTTTTAAATTATACAATAAAGTTTACAAGTTATTTGATCCTTTCAAACCATAAAATCACAAAACGAACTTAATTGATTAAGAACAAAGTAAATTATGAAAAATATTCTATCAGGAACACTTGCTGTTGATTTAGGAAATACGAATACTGTTATTGCTTTTCAAGATGAACAAAATATAAATCCCCTTCTCATAGAGATACCCGATATTACTTCTAAACCAGGGGTTATACCTACAGTAGTGTGGTTCGAAGAAGGATCAGAAATAACAAAAATTGGCGAAAGTGCCTTAAAGATGAAAAACAAAGTTAATTCAGATTTATTCTTTCATTCAAATTTCAAACGATTAATTGGAAATCCTTTTGAAAAGAATACCCATAAAATTTTAAGTCCTACTGAATCTGGTGCAAAGTTTTTCGAGGTTTTATGGAAAAATATTCCTGGAGAATATGACATCAAAAGACTTGTTTTGACAGCTCCAATAGATACATACAAAGGTTACCGGGAATGGTTACTAAGTCTCTCTGAAGAATTAACCGTAGAGGAAATAGCCCTAGTAGATGAGCCTACTGCAGCAAGTTTAGGAATTAATGTGCCTTTTGGATCCAAACTTATGACTATAGATATTGGTGGGAGCACAATAGATATGAACATAATCCAAATAGAAGGTGGAGAGGGAAAATCTGGACCAATAGCAGAACTTTTAAAGTTTCAAGGAAATGATGTTAGCGCAATTTCAAAACAAAAATTAAGATGTGCTGAAATAATAAGCAAAACAGGTTCTAAAATTGGTGGCAAAGATTTAGATCAATGGATTCTCAATTATTTTCTCCCTGGTAATCAAGATACAAGGAATTTATTAATAGCAGAAGAAATCAAATGTAAACTCAGCTCTCCTGAAATCAAATATGAAAAAAAACACCCCGTAAATTTTTATATTGAGGGATATGAAGAAAAAGAATTTCTTTTAAGTAAAGAAATATTTGAAAGAATTCTAATAGAAAATAATCTACTGAATCATTTAAACTCCTTGCTAAAAGATCTATTAAATGAAGCAAGAGGAAAGTTTTGTAATGTAAATGATTTGAATTCAATTATTTTGGTTGGGGGTGGAACACAGATTCCATTAATTAAAGAATGGTTAACAAAAAAAATTTCTGACATCCCAATCAATGCACCTCCCCCTATCGAATCAATAGCATTAGGTGCTTTGGCTATGACCCCAGGAGTTAAAATTAAAGATATATTAAATAAGGGAATATCTATCAGGTTATTTAATAGGAGAGAAAAAAAACATTTCTGGCATCCTATTTTCTGCAGAGGGCAAACCTGGCCAACAGAGAACCCCTTTAAATTAGTACTTCAAGCTAGTAAAAATGGTCAAAACACATTTGAGATAATAATAGGTGAAACCAAACTGGAAAAAGAGTATGATGTAATATTTGAAAATGGTTTACCAAAATTAGCAGAAGTTCAAAGTGAAGAAGAAATTATTAGATGGAAGAAAAAACCACTAAAAATAACCCTGCTAAATAAATGTCAACTTGGTGAGGACTGCTTAAAAATCTTCTTCAGAATCACTGATAAAGGTGATCTTTATATGAAATGTTTTGATCTTGAGGAGAAGTTTTTAGGAGAATTTAAATTAGGAAATATTTTTTAAAATCAGACTACTCAAGGAAAACACCCTCTTCACCATCAAGATTTTTAAGACGCAAATTTATACACTCATTTTTGCTTGTTGGAACTTTCCTTCCACAAAAATCTGGCTGTATTGGCAACTCTCTATGACCTCTATCTACCATAACTAATAACATCACTCTTTTAGGTCTACCCCATGAGTAAAGCGAATCCATTGCTGCTCTTATTGTTCTCCCGGTGTAAATAACATCATCTATTAAAATAATTACTTTTTTCTCAATAGGAGTTGGGATATCAGTTGCTTTTATTAAACGAGTCTCAACCCTATCTTGATCATCTCTATAAAAAGTTGGATCTATAGTTCCTTTGCTGATTTTTAAACCTATTTTAGAATAAATTTCTTTTTCTAAAACTTCCGCAAGATGAACGCCTCTAGTGGGAATACCAACCAAAAGAAGGTCATTTAAGTTTGTTACTTTCTCAATAATTTCAGAAGTTAAACGTGAGAGGGTTTTACCTAGCTCAGCTTCATTAAGTATGACAATTCTTTTTTCTGTATTGGACATGATTTATTTAAAATAAAATTTGTTCAATATGTTTTTAAATTAGCAAAAGCTAACTATAGTAAATATAAATTGTTAAAGAGTAGCTTTTAAAGCTAAATTTAATATTGGATCAGTTAGAAAGGGGATTTTGATCTAAATATGTCAAACATTAGCAGCAAAAATATAAATAAATTAAGCACCCCTCAAAGTCCAGTAGTACTTGCGATACTAGATGGCTGGGGATATAGAGAAGAAATATCAGATAATGCAATAAAAACTGCCGATACTCCTATTATGGATTCATTATGGAATGCTTATCCTCACACGCTGATAAGTGCTAGTGGCGCTGATGTAGGGCTTCCAGATGGACAAATGGGTAATTCAGAAGTAGGGCACCTTACTATTGGATCTGGAAGAATCATTCAACAAGAATTGGTAAGGATTACAAATATTGTAAAAAATAATCAATTAAATCAAGTTGATGAGTTAAAAAAAATAGCTGATTCTTTAAAGAAAAATAATTCAACTTTGCATATTACTGGATTGTGTTCCGATGGTGGGGTTCATAGTCATATTGATCATTTATTAGGATTAATAAAATGGGCATCTGAGATTGGAATACAAAAAGTTGCTATTCATATTATTACTGATGGTAGAGATACTCCAGCCAAAAGTGCCTCAAAATATTTAAATCAAATAGAAGAATGTATAAAAAAATATAAAACAGGTGAAATAGTATCTATATGCGGCAGGTATTGGATAATGGATAGAAATCTTTTATGGGAGAGAACAGAAAGAGCATTTAGAAATTTAACTGATCCTAACGTCAAAATAAGCAATATTTCCCCACAAGATTACTTAACTAAAAGTTATAACAAAAAAATCACGGATGAATTTTTAGAACCCATACGAATATCTAATAATTTTTTAAAAGATGGAGATAGTTTAATTTGCTTTAATTTCCGTCCAGATAGAGCCAGACAAATAATTAAATCACTTTCTGAAAAAAAATTCTCAGGGTTTGAAAGAAAAATTGTTCCTAATTTAGATGTTGTTACGTTCACTCAATATGAGGCAAATTTACCCGTTAAGGTAGCATTTCCTCCTGAATCTCTAAATAATTTTATTGGCAAAATAGTTTCAGAAAATGGACTTAAACAGTATAGAACTGCAGAAACAGAGAAATATCCTCACGTTACTTATTTTTTTAATGGAGGAGTAGAAATCCCCTTACCAGGAGAAGAGAGAAACTTAATTCCATCTCCAAGAGTCGCTACTTATGATATGGAACCCGAAATGTCTGCTGAAGAATTAACAATGAGTTGCGCTCAAGCAATTAAAAGTGGAGAGTATGCTTTTGTTGTCATAAATTTTGCCAACCCCGATATGGTTGGTCATACAGGCAACATGAATGCGACAATCAAAGCGATTGAAACGGTTGATAAATGCATAGGTAAGATAGTAAATGCTACGGGAGAAATGGGAGGTAGTATTCTTATAACAGCTGACCATGGAAACGCAGAAGTTATGAAAGGTCCTTCAGGAGAACCGTGGACTGCCCACACTATAAATAAAGTTCCATTAATCTTTATCGAAGGAGAAAAAAGAAAAATCCCAAACATGGGCAATGAGATTCTTTTAAGAGATAATGCTGGTTTAGCAGATATTGCACCTACTTTGCTGCAATTATTAAATCTCCCCATTCCAAAAGAAATGACTGGGGAATCTCTTATTAAAGAAATCGAATTTAAGGGCTATAATAAAGTTGTACAACATGTTTAAACTCAATAAAAACAATCACAACAATGAGTCAAATTTTAAGTTGGATATGGTTATTTTCTGGAATTCTACTAATACTTTTAGTTTTACTCCATAGTCCAAAAGGTGACGGTATGGGAGGAATAGCCGCTAGTGGAAGTTCAATGTTTACTAGCGCCAGTAGTGCCGAAGCATCGCTAAATAAAATAACTTGGACTATATTGATAATATTTTTATCTCTTGCAATTATTCTAAGTGCTGGTTGGATTTCCTAGAATCTAATTATAAAAAAAGGGGTTATTATAATAACCCCTTTTATATATTTGATTATTAAATAATTATATATTTAATAATCAAAGTCACCACCCATTCCTGGGGCACCTGCAGGTGCAGATGACTCTTTTTTCTCAGGTAAATCAGCTACTATACATTCAGTTGTCAAAACCATTCCTGCTATTGAAGCTGCATTCTGTAATCCTGAACGAGTAACTTTTGCTGGATCAACGATTCCTGCCGAAGACATATCTACATATTCACCATTAGCTGCATTAAAACCATCATTAAATGGCTTAGATTTTACATTTTCTGCGATAACAGCACCATTTGAGCCTGCATTCTCTGCAATTCTCATGAGAGGAGCTGTTAATGAAGCTTCAACAATATTAGCTCCAATTAATTCTTCCCCAGATAATGTTTTATCTGCCCAATCTTTAAGAATAGGAGCCAAATGTGCAAGAGTTGTTCCTCCACCAGGTACAATTCCTTCTTCAACAGCAGCTTTTGTAGCATTTATAGCATCCTCAAGACGAAGCTTTTTATCCTTCATCTCAGTTTCAGTTGCCGCTCCAACTTTAATGACTGCTACTCCTCCAGCTAATTTAGCCAAACGTTCTTGAAGCTTTTCTTTATCATAAGTGGACTCTGTTTCATCCATCTGCTTCTTAATTTGATCACATCTTGCATTAACTGCTTTCTCATTACCCTCAGCAACAATAGTTGTAGTTTCTTTATTGATAGTAATTCTTCTACCAGTTCCAAGCATATCTAAAGTTGCATTTTCTAATTTCAAGCCTGCATCTTCAGTTATTAATTGACCATTAGTTAGGACAGCCATATCTTCAAGCATTGCCTTTCTTCTATCACCAAAGCCTGGAGCTTTCACTGCAGCAACATTAAGCACACCTCTTAATCTATTGACGACTAAAGTAGCTAAAGCCTCTTTTTCAATATCTTCAGCAATAATGACTAATGGCTTACCCGTTTTAGCAATTTGTTCCAAAACAGGGACTAAATCTTGCACCAAAGCAATTTTCTTATCAGTCAAAAGAATATAAGGTTCATCCAAGACAGCTTCCATACGTTCAGTATCTGTAGCGAAATAAGGAGAAATATAACCCTTATCAAAACGCATCCCTTCAGTTACTTCTAGTTCGGTAGTCATTGATTTTCCTTCTTCTAGAGAAATCACACCTTCCTTGCCAACTTTATCCATCGCGTTGGCAATCATTTGGCCTACTTCTTCATCATTTCCAGCAGCAATTGTCCCACATTGAGCAATAGCATTACTGTCGCTTATAGGTTTTGCATTCTCTTGAATTTTACCTACAAGAAACTCAGTAGCCTTGTCGATACCTTTTTTCAAGGTTATCGCATTTGCTCCTGCAGCAACATTTCTTAAGCCAGCTTTAACCATAGCGTGTGCTAAGACAGTAGCTGTAGTTGTACCATCACCAGCTGCATCATTAGTTTTGGAAGCAGCTTGTCTAATCAATGCTACTCCAGTATTTTCAATGTGGTCCTCTAATTCAATTTCTTTAGCAATTGTTACACCATCATTAATGATTTGTGGTGCACCAAATTTTTTTTCTAAGACTACATTTCTTCCTTTAGGTCCAAGCGTTACAGCAACAGACTCAGCAAGGATATCGATTCCTCTCTCGAGCGCTCTACGAGCTTGCTCATTGTAAATAATTCTTTTAGCCATGTTTAGGCGAGCAATTTAATAATAAGTTTTAATAATTTTTGAAACAAATAATTTAGCTTACGACAGCTAAAATATCCTTTTCTGAAAGTAAGACGTACTCATCTCCTCCCAATTTAATGTCTGTTCCAGCATATTTGCTGTACAAGACTTTATCGCCAATACTCACTTCAGGAGTTTGTCGAGAACCATCGTCATTAAGTTTCCCAGGTCCTACCTGAGCAACTTCTCCTACCTGTGGTTTTTCCTTAGCTGTATCAGGCAAAAGAATGCCTCCAGCAGTTTTTTCCTCAGATGCGGAAACTTTGATAAAAATTCTATCTCCCAGTGGTTTAACTGTAGAGACTGTAAGTGAAACAGCTGCCATAGATTAATGGAGGGTCATAATTGAGACGCTTCGCGTCATAAATTTTGGAAAGAGTATTACTCAGACCTTATCTTCAACAAGATAATCGGCGGAGCAGCAATTAAACACATTTTAACTGTGCGGTTGGCCGAACCGATTTAACAAATATACCCATAAGGTGGTAGTATTTCGCATTATGAGCTGTTCTTAAATCAGCTAATCATCACCAATCAATACAATAATGGTAGCAACTCCATCAACTTCAAACACAACAAAAGGCATAGTGCGTCAAGTAATTGGTCCAGTTTTGGATGTAGAATTTCCCGCTGGTAAATTACCTAAAATTCTTAATGCTTTACGAATTGAAGCAAAAAATCCTGCAGGACAAGATATAGCAGTTACTGCGGAAGTTCAACAACTACTGGGCGACCATAGAGTAAGAGCTGTTGCTATGAGCGGCACTGATGGCCTTGTAAGGGGTATGGAAGCGACCGATACAGGAGCGCCAATATCAGTACCTGTGGGAGAAGCCACCTTAGGAAGAATATTTAATGTCTTAGGAGAACCCGTAGACGAACAAGGGCCAGTAAAGACTAAGGAAACTGCACCTATTCATAGAGCAGCGCCTAAACTAACTGACTTAGAAACCAAGCCAAAAGTTTTTGAAACTGGAATTAAAGTTATTGATTTGTTAGCTCCCTATAGACAAGGAGGAAAAGTTGGTTTATTTGGAGGAGCTGGTGTAGGTAAAACTGTTCTTATCCAAGAATTAATAAATAATATTGCTAAAGAACATGGAGGTGTATCAGTTTTTGGTGGTGTGGGAGAAAGGACTAGGGAAGGTAACGATTTATATGAAGAATTTAAAGAGTCAGGGGTTATAAATGCAGATGATTTAGCTCAATCAAAAGTTGCTTTATGCTTTGGTCAAATGAACGAGCCACCTGGTGCAAGAATGAGAGTGGGCTTATCAGCACTTACAATGGCTGAACATTTTAGAGATGTAAATAAGCAAGACGTTCTTCTTTTTGTAGATAATATTTTTAGATTTGTTCAGGCTGGATCTGAAGTTTCAGCTTTATTAGGAAGAATGCCCTCTGCAGTTGGATATCAACCAACTCTAGGAACTGATGTTGGTGAACTTCAAGAAAGGATTACTTCTACGCTGGAAGGTTCAATAACATCTATTCAAGCTGTTTATGTGCCTGCTGATGATCTAACCGACCCTGCTCCAGCAACAACTTTTGCACACTTAGATGCTACAACAGTTCTCGCGAGAGCACTTGCAGCAAAAGGTATTTATCCAGCAGTTGATCCATTAGATTCAACAAGTACTATGCTTCAACCATCAGTTGTTGGTGATGAGCATTACAAAACTGCACGAGCGGTTCAGTCAACTTTGCAGAGATATAAAGAACTTCAAGATATAATTGCTATTCTTGGTTTAGATGAACTTTCAGAAGAAGATAGATTAACTGTTGACAGAGCAAGAAAAATCGAGAAATTCCTTTCACAGCCTTTCTTTGTTGCAGAAATCTTTACAGGTATGTCAGGTAAATATGTCAAATTAGAAGATACCATAGCTGGTTTCAATATGATTTTGTCGGGTGAATTAGATGAATTACCTGAGCAAGCTTTTTATCTGGTTGGTAATATTGACGAAGTAAAGGCAAAAGCAGAGAAAATAAGATCAGAAAAATAAATTATAAATATATAATTTCAACTCTCAAAAACTCAAATTAATGGCAATTTCACTTAAGGTTTTAGCTCCTAATCAAAATGTTTACGAAGGAGAAGCAGAAGAGGTAATTCTTCCAAGTACAACAGGTCAAATTGGGGTGCTTCCAGGCCATATCTCATTAGTTACAGCTATTGATATTGGTGTTCTAAGGTTAAGAATGAATTCTCAATGGAAGTCTATAGCGTTAATGGGAGGCTTCGCCGAAATTGAATCAGATGAAGTCATTGTTTTAGTGAACAATGCTGAAATTGGTTCTGACATTAATGTTCAAGATGCTGAGAAAGATCTCACAGAAGCAAAACTAGCAATTAGTAAATTTTCTGAAACTGAAAAAAGTCCAGAAAAGATTAAAGCTCTTAACGAAGTTTCAAAGGCCGAGGCGAGGATTCAAGCCGCAAAAAATTAAATTTTTAGGCAGTTCCACAAAAAGTAACTTCAGGAAATTTTAACTTTGCCTCTTCTAAATTTTTCGTTTTACCTTCTTCTTGCCAGTAATTTATTACTTCAGTAGCCTTATTTAATATTTCAACCCTCTCATTATCTGTAATCCAACCTTTATTCTCAAGTTCACTTTTTAATTTTTCCCATGCATCATCCCTTGGCCAGAAATAATAAGCAGTAAGAGGACTAGCACCTCCACCCACAATTTGGTCTACAGCCAATGCAACGTTATCAGGCAACCACAATATTTTAATAATGAACCTTCCTTCATCAGGTTTAGGTGTATAACCAGATGGCACTCCATCTTCATCTATCGTTGCAGCAGCAAGTACTGCTGTTGCACCCATCATCCCTGCATTTGGGGAAGAAGTTTTTGATGTTTGAAGATCACTTTTTTGTTCCTGATGTTTAGTTGAATTCTGATTTTCCCTATCTGATGAAGTCATTCACTTTTTTATATTTAGTTAACAATTTATCAGCTTATGGTCACTTTTTGATCAATTTATTCAAAAATTCCTGATTTTGTTTATGGATAAAAATTAAGTTGACGATTTTATCTATCATTACTTATTTGATAAAAATCATAAATTGTTGCTTCTAATTTATCCCAAAGATCTTTAGGGATATCATTTTCTTCTGCGAACATACCAAGTTGGCTAGCCAAACCTCTTGCTTGAGAGAGTTTTGAATCATATGAATCTTTTTTGTCCATTTTAAAAGTTTTAGTGATATTGAAAAAATAAATCTATTAACTTAATAAGTCAATCATTTAAAATTCTAAATCAGCAATTTCTTTAAGTGCAGAAATACTTAGAATTTCTGGTTCTTTATCTGTTACCAAAATATCATCTTCAATTCTTATACCAATACCTTTCCATTTCTCATCAATACTGGGCTGACCATCTGGAACAGGGATTCTATCACTGATATAAATACCAGGTTCAACAGTAAGAATCATCCCATACTGCAAGGGAACTTCATAGTCACCCATTCTGTACGCCCCAACATCATGAACATCTAAACCCAGCCAATGTCCAGTTCTATGCATATAGAGATGTTTATATAATCCATTGTCAATAATCTCTTCAGTACTACCTCTAAGCAAGCCAATTTCTTTTAATCCCTCTACAAGAGTTTTCAGAGCAACATTATGGACAGTACTAGAGTTAGAGCCTATTACAGCACTGTTAATGGCATTTTTCTGAGCATCTAAAACAATTTCATAAATATATTTTTGCTCTTTAGAAAATTTTCCTCCAATAGGAATAGTTCTTGTTATGTCTCCATTGTAATAATCAGTTAATGAGCAACCTGCATCAACTAATAATAAATCTCTCTTATTTAAGGGTGAATTGTTTGATGTGTAATGCAAAACACATGCATTATCTCCTGAAGCAACAATAGAATTATATGCAGGTCCTCTAGCACCTTTTTCAAGAAAGAATCCTTCTATTAGTCCTTGAATCTGTCTTTCATTGTTCTTTAATGAAATAGACTCTCTAACTAATTCATGAGCCTCCGCCGAAATTTGAATAGCTTCTCTCATTCTATTAATTTCAAATTCACTTTTGATTAATCTCATCTCATTTAAATAACTTTCAGGAGATTTTATAGAATTTCCACCAATCCCTACTCTTGAGCGATTTTCAAGTTGTTGAGTAAATATCTCCAAGACTACTTTCTCAATTCTTGGATGTTTCCCAATTGAAAAAACAATTTCGTCAGAACCCTCAATATAAATAGGCAATAATTCTTTTATATCATAAATTGAATGAGCCTTATCAGCTTTAAACTTTTGTTCAGCTCCCTCTATACCCCATCTGAAGCCATGCCAAACTTCACTAACAACATCTTTAGGAGAAACAAACAAAATAAATCTCTCTCCCTTTGGCTTATGCGATAAGAAAAGAGCGATTGCATCTGGCTCATCAAAACCAGTGAGATACCAAAAATTACTATCTTGCCTGAAAGGATATTCACAATCTGCATGATGTTTTACAAGGCTAGCAGCAGGAATAATAGCCGCCTTACCATCTAACTTATTTAAGAAAGTTTCTCTTCTTTTCTCAAAAATTTTATTATTAAGATTAAACATAAATTTCTTGTTGGCGATTTTTATAAAAAATGGAAGAATGAATTAACCAGATTTTCAAACTAATCTATTTTAATGGAACCAAATATCTACGTTCTAATTTTACTGATAATAATTATTTTAGTTGGGTCAGCATGCTGTTCAGGAGTAGAAGCATCTTTTTTAGCTGTGAATTCGATAAGGGTTTTAGAATTAGCATCAAAACAGATGCCTAGAAGTTCTGCAAATCAATTACTTAAACTTAGAAAACATCTTGGCAGAACATTAACTGTAATTACTATAACCAATAATGGATTCAACATAATTGGAAGTCTAATTTTGGGAGTATATGGAGCATTGGTAATAAATACTAATTTTGGTTTAACACTCTTTTCAATTTCTTTCTATGTTTTAGTTCTTTTATTTGGAGAAGTGCTCCCTAAAGCTCTTGGTACAAGATTTTCATTGCAAATAGCATTATTATCAGTTCCTATTTTGAGAATATTAAATACCTTAATGCGACCATTTTTAATTTTAATAGAAAAGATATTTCCAGTTATTACTGCAGAAAATGAAATCTCAACTGATGAAGAAGAAATTAGACAAATGGCAAAAATTGGTAGTCAGAAAGGTTTTATAGAAGCCGATGAGGCAGCAATGATATTTAAAGTTTTTCAATTAAATGATTTAAAAGCTAAAGATTTAATGATTCCACGGGTGTCGGCCCCTTGTCTTGATGGGTCTGCAAATCTTGACGAAATTTCAACACTTATCATTTCAGACACTTCGCCCTGGTGGGTTGTTTTAGGAGACAAAGTGGACAAAATACAAGGATTAGTAAAACGTGAAAAATTGCTAACTGAGATTATTAATGGTAAAAAGAAAAAATTATTGTCCGAGTTATGCGCTCCTGTGGAATACATCCCAGAAATGATAAGGGCTGATCAATTATTAACAAGATTTGACAAAGATCATAAAGGAGTAAAAGTAGTAGTAGATGAGTTTGGAGGGTTCGTGGGTATTATTGGAGCAGAAGCCGTGTTATCTGTATTAGCTGGTTGGTGGAACAAATAAAATATGGCACATATGCAAATAAATAAAAATTATTTACTTTTAAAACATTGGTGGGACACTATAGATCTCACAAACTATGAAAAAAACCTTTTTTATAAAGAAATTGTATCTTTTAATCAGCAACTTTTTAGGCTGAAAGAGAAGAAAATAAGAATAGGCATATATGGTAAATCAGGTGTAGGTAAATCTCATATTTTAAATTTCTTGTTAAACCAAAAAGTATTTAAGACAGATATTATTAACGGTTCTACCAAAGAGATTGAGAAGCAAGAATGGAACTTAAAACATCAAACACTAAAAAGTATTGAATTACTAGATTCGCCAGGATTTGATTTGTGCAATATTAATTTTTCAGATGATATTTACTCACAAATAAATCATTCAGAACTTGTTTTATTTGCAGTTGCAGGAGATCTTAATAGAAATGAAGTAATCAAAATCAATTCCTTTGTTAAGGATGGAAAAAAAATTATCATTCTTTTAAACAAAATTGATCTTTGGAATAAAAACGAATTAAAAGAAATTATAAAAAATATAAAGTCAAAGCTTCCCAAAGATTTAAAGATTCCCGTAATAGTCAATTCAGGGAATAATATTAAAAACTATATAAAAGAAGCTATAAATAGATATGGAGAAATTTTATTAACATTAAATTCTCTTCAATTAGCGGATAAATTATATCTAAAAATAAAAGAACAAAGATTAAAAAAAAGACAGAAGAAAGCCCAGGCAATTATTGGTAAATTCGCTACCATAAAGGCATCAACAGTTGCACTTAATCCTTTGATTGTGGTTGATATAGCAGGAAGTTTTGCATTAGATACTGCATTAATTAGCGAGCTAAGTAAGGTTTATGGATTAACTCTCAAGGGTGAATCGGCAAGAAAAATAATTAAAAATATTTCTATTAATAATTTCTATTTAGGAGCTACACAAATTGGTATCAATACATCTTTCAATTTAATTCGCAAAGTAATATTATTAATAGCTCCTTTCACCAACGGGTTTTCGTTATTACCATACGGACCAATCGCTATTATTCAAGCAGCAATTGCAGTGCACTCAACAAAAATTGTAGGGAAGTTAGCAGCTAAAGAAATATTCATAAGAAGTAAAGTATCTTGTTTAGAACCTTCTTTTATAATCCAAAAGATAATTCTTAAAGAACCCGAGATTTTTAATCATATAAAAATCTATTTATCTAATAGAAATTTAAATAAAAATTCTGCAATTTTTCTACCTTGAAACTTAGTAAAAAGGAACGCATTGCCATTTTCGGCACTAGTGCAGATCCACCAACTATTGGCCATAAAAAAATTCTCGAAGAATTATCCACAATGTATTCCTTTACTATTACTTAT
>QCIF01000005.1 GCA_003216835.1 Prochlorococcus sp. AG-402-K10
CTTGTAAATAAACCTAGGAACATCACAGGTATTGGTAAAATTAGAGGAACTAGAAAAACTAAAACACCTACAACAAGTTCATCAGCCAAAATATTTCCAAATAACCTGAAAGATAGTGATAAGGGTTTAGTAAAATCTTCTAAAATTTTAAATGGGAGCATAATAGGTGTTGGATGCACATAATATTCAAAATATCTCCAACCCTTGTTACTTAAACCAGCATAAAAATAAGATAATGAGACCAAAAGTGCTAATGCAATAGTTGTATTAATATCTGCTGTTGGGGCGCCTAATTCGCCACTTGGTAACTTTATCAATCTCCAAGGGATTAAAGCACCTCCCCAATTACTTACGAATACAAATAAGAATAAAGTTCCTATAAATGGCATCCAATCTCTATAAACTTTCTCTCCTATTTGTGTCCTAGCAAGATCTCTTATGTAATCCCATAAAAACTCAAGTAAATTTTGTAATCCTTTCGGATCATTTTCCATTTTTTTAGTTCCTAAGGAAATAAAAACTAATAATGCACCCAATAGAATCCATGATGTTAAAAAAACTTGTCCATGAATTCTTATATTTCCGATTTGCCAATAAAGATGTTGACCAACTTCTAATGCTGCAAAATTTGTTAGCAAGGAATTAAAGTACATTGATTTTAAAAAAGATTATTAAATTTTGATTAAACAAAATTTACTTAGGAAAGTGAAAAATAAAATATGAGAGAAGGCTTATAGATGAAAAAGCCTATCATTGCTGGCAAAATTTCAATAGATCCTAGCTTACTTGCAAAAATAAAGAGGCAAACTGGAATCAAAAGTTGCAATTTTGATACACCTGTAGATTCTCTACCTATCTTTCCTACACTTTTAGCGAGCAAACGTAAGTAAAAAATACCAGCAAGGGAGCCTATAAAAACACTGAAACCAAAAGTAAAACCAAGAATAATTCCTGTTAAAGATGCAATTATGATAGAAACGATAAAAGTTATACCAAAAATTGTTAATTGCAATTTTGTATACTCATCATTTTTGGAAAGTAATTTATCGAATTGACTGGCAAAACCTGATTTACTTTCTTTTTTGCATGAATTATCTAGGAATTGATGGCTTGGAACATTCTCGTTAGAAAGATGTTCAACTGTTTTTCTATTTGAGTCCACTGATGTGAACATAACTTAGAAAGCCCCCACTAGATGGTTATAAGTAAGTATATAAACTCACGGAATCTATCATGGAGAGGGACCTTTTAGCTAGGTTTTTTTTTATAAATGGTGAATTCTTAAAATTTGTTGTGAATGTATTACCCATTTTTAGGTTTATATCAAAGCAATAAAATCTTATAAACCACCTAATTTAATTTAATATGAAAACACTTAAAAATATTGCTAAAAGACTTGGCAAAGGTTGAATTTAACGTCTCAATAGTATATTTAGAACTCGAAAATTGGAGATAAGTCAAGAAAAAATAAAATATAAAAGAATTTTTAAAAGAAAAAAATCTTTTAATTCTAGTGATAAAAATAATCCCATAAATATAAGTGAATCTATATTTCCTTTGCCTTGGAAAATTTGGCCTTATGAAGCGAAAATCCTCATAATGTTTATTGGAATTTGGTCAATCTTAGGATTGTTTATCCTTGGATCATCAAGTTGGTGGGTAGCTAGTAAGGAAATGGGACATTGGGCGTACTATTTAAAAAAACAAATTATTTGGTCAATTCCAGGTTTGTGTGTGTTTTATTTAGTCCTTAATACAAATATAAGAAATCTTTTAAAATTTTCAAAACTTTTTTTCTACTTATTCTTCTTGTTAATAGTACTCACAAACATTCATGGTCTTACAGTTAATGGGTCTTCAAGATGGTTAGTACTTGGAAATTTACTTCTTCAACCTTCTGAATTAATTAAACCTTTCCTAATTTTAGAGGCATCTAACCTCTTTGCTCATTGGAATTTAGTGAAAAACCATAAAAAATTAATTACAATAATCACCTTTGGGTTATTAATTCTGTTAATACTTAAACAACCTAATTTAAGTACTGCAGCATTAACTGGAATTCTTTTTTGGATTATGGGTTTATGCGGAGGAGTCAAACTTATTTCACTTGGCTCTTTTGCCTCATTAGGATTCTTTACTGGATACATAAGTATCCTTAATAATGAATATCAAAAGCTAAGAGTTATATCATTTATTGATCCTTGGAAATATCAACAAGATACAGGATTTCAATTAGTTCAGAGTTTATTAGCAATAGGTTCAGGCGGTCTTTTTGGCCAGGGTTTTGGTCTCTCTATACAGAAACTACAATATTTACCCTTTATGTATACGGATTTTATTTTTGCAATCTTTGCAGAAGAATTTGGATTATTGGGATCTAGTTTATTCCTAGCATTTTTGGTTATTTTCTCATATATCAGTTTACGCATTGCCTTAAAGTGCAGAAACAACTACACAAAATTAATTGCTATTGGATCTGGCACTTTATTAATAGGTCAATCAATAATGCATATAGCAGTAGCCACAGGGTCAATGCCTACTACAGGCTTACCATTACCATTTATAAGTTATGGAGGGAATTCATTAATTGCATCATTTTTTATTGCTGGAATGTTATTAAGATGTTCATTAGAATCAACAGGCTTTATTGGAATTCTTAGTGCAAGAAAGACTCTTAATTAGTTAGAATTAAAGAGATTTGAGTCTTGTTATCGTATCAATTAATTTAGTTATTTCTGAATTAGCTCAAAAGGGCAATTTAATCATGCAGCAAGGCCTGAATCATACTGGGCCTTTTACAGTATTTTTAGTTTTCAGTGCAGGCCTTTTAACAAGCCTAGGTCCATGTTCATTATCCTTACTGCCTGTAACTATTGCTTATATCGGAGGAACAGAGAAAAATCAATATAAACTTCTTAGTTTTTCAGGAGGAGTTGTTTGTGCTCTTGTTACATTAGGAGCCTTAAGTGGATTTTTAGGGAAAATATACGGACAAATTCCTCACTATTACACCTCTATCGTTGCCTTAATAGCAATAATAATGGGTTTTAATTTATTAGGACTTTTAAAATTCCAGTTGCCAAATGGACCCGATTTAAAAATTATTGAAGATAAAATACCCTCCTTCCTAACACCTTTTGCACTAGGAACTACTTTTGGACTTGCCTCTTCACCTTGTATTACACCAGTATTAGCTAGTCTGTTAGCTTGGGTATCACAAGCCAAAAACCCCACTATCTCAATTATCTTTCTATTTTTCTTTGGTTTGGGACAAGTGACACCAATAATCATTGCAGGTGCTACAACAGAAAATCTAAAACAATTTCTAGAACTTAGAAAATATAGTCAAGTGATTCCTAAATTAAGTGGAGTATTTTTAGTTGCCCTTGGAGGTTTAAATTTACTTTCAAATTGGATTTAAATGATTAGTTTTCAAAATTTTATTTTAAAGATATCAAGTTTAAGGTTCGCAATTTCATTAATAATTTTTATTGCCATTTCAAGTAGTATTGGTACTTTTATCCCTCAAGGGAATAATAAACAAACTTATATTGATTTATTCGATGAATCACCAATTTTTGGATTTATAAATAGTGAAAAAGTCCTAAAACTGCAATTAGATCATATATATACAAGTTTTTGGTTTTTATTAGCATTAATCCTTCTTTGCATTTCTCTGGCAGCTTGTAGTTTGAGAAGACAAATTCCTGCATTAAAAGCGTCTTTACAATGGACTGACTACAAAAATGAAAAAAGGTTTGAAAGATTGCAATTAATATCAAATCACCAAGTAAATTATGATGGAGACTATATATCAAAAACTAATTTATTTCTTAAGAAAAATGGTTGGAGCACATCCAGATTTGAAAATCGCCTTTCTGCTAGAAAAGGGTTAATTGGAAAACTAGGGCCTATTATTGTCCATATCGGACTAATAGTGTTACTTATAGGTTCCGCTTACGGAAGTTTCACTAGCGAATCCAAAGAACAATATTTGATTCCAGGAGAAAGCTTAGACTTGATAAATGAGAGTACAAATTCCACAGCAACAATAAAATTAGAGAATTTCGTAATAGAACGCGAAAGTGATGGCATACCAAAACAATTTATTTCAAGGCTAGATTTTTTTTCTGAAAATCCCAAATTAAATGAAATCAAAACAACCAAAGTTAATCACCCAATCAGATATAAAGGATTAACTATTTATCAAGCTGATTGGGCAGTTTCAAATATAGTTATTGAAATAGATAAGATTCTTTACCAGCTCCAACTAAAACCAATACCTGAAATAGGTAATCAAATTTGGGGCATATTGCTTGAATTAGGAATAGATACAAAAAAAAATTATCTCTTGACAATAGATAATGAAAATGGTCCTATTAAAATCTCTAATCTTGAAAATTTTGCTGAAAAAAAACTCTATTTAAATGGCGATTCACTAGAAATTAATTCTTCTGAATTATCTTTAAAAAAGATCGTCTCTAGTAGCGGTTTGATAATTAAAAATGATCCTTCAATTCCATTTATTTACTTCTCTTTTATCTTGATAATCTTTGGAACGATAGTAAGTCTTATACCAACGAATCAATTATGGATTCTATTTAATAAAGAATCTAAACAATCATTAATTGGTGGTCTTAGTAATAGAAATCTACTTGGTTTTAAAAAAGAATTTTTTAAATTAGCAGAGGAAATTCAGAAGTTTTAGTTTTTTTTCTGTCCACTAAAAATATCTAACTTCATAGACACATTCCCTCTAGGATTAAATTCTGCATTTAAATGTATCCAATGAGGTGAGCCGGCATTCACTAGATCATCCATTACTCTGTTAACAACTTCTTCATGGGATATTTTCATATCTCTAAAATTATTAATATAAAGTTTTAAGGATTTCAACTCATAGACTTTCATCTTGGGTTGATAAAAAATATTTAATTTTGCAAAATCTGGATAACCAGAGAATGGGCATTTACATGTAAATTCAGGTAACTCAATAGAAACTTCATAAATTCTTTTCTTATTGGGATTCTCAAAACAAATTATTTTTGATTCTTCAATTAATCTTTCTCCATACAAGGGCCTTTCAGTTGAATCATTTAAATTAGTTGAACTCATTTTGCAAAAACTTATTTACTAAAACTATATAAAAAGATAAGAATCCGCAAAAAATTTAAACCTTAACAACTATTACAAATAACTAAAAATAGAATATAAAATCTTTATTTTGTATCAACAGTAACATTAATGTTGTCATTTAAAAGGTTTATATGTGTTTAGTTAAAAAAAAATTAATGGACATTTGTTTGATCAATATAGATAACAACTTAAATAAATCTATTCAACCTTCAAGTGTGCTTGGGATGTTATGGCTTCAAACACATTTTGAAAATGATAAGTGGGAAGCATTATCAAACAATTCAGTATTAATTTCTCAAGAAAACTCTAAATTATTAATTGAAGATGCAACTAGTGCTGGGCTAAATATTAAATCAATTTCTGAAGTTTCAAAGGTGGATGTTTTTCAAAAAAACAATTAATATAAAAATGTTGAAGATCAAATTATGAAGAAAATCGAAGCAATTATTCGTCCATTTAAATTGGAGGATGTAAAAATTGCATTAGTAAACTCTGGTATTGTTGGCATGACAGTTAGCGAAGTTAGAGGTTTTGGAAGACAAAAAGGACAGGTTGAGAGATATAGAGGGTCCGAATTTACAGTTGAATTTCTTCAGAAACTTAAAGTAGAGGTTGTTGTGGAGAACGAAAAGGTAAACTCAGTAATAGAAGCAATAGCCGAAGCTGCAAAGACTGGGGAGATAGGAGATGGGAAAATATTCATTTCATCAATTGATTCTGTTGTAAGGATAAGAACTGGAGAAACAGATGCGGAGGCACTTTAACTAAAGCGTATCTTTTACTAAATTTTCAATATATTTTTTATTTATAATTGAATCTGAAATATATCTTTTACACATCCAAGCTAGGTATTCATGATTTCCTGCAGGTCCTACTAATGGAGAAGCTATCAAACCCTTAATATTCCATTGAAATTCTTTAGCAGCATTAACAACTGAATCTATCGCCTCTATATGATACTCAGGTTTTCTAACAACGCCCCCTTTGCTTACTCGATCTTTTCCTACTTCAAATTGCGGCTTGATAAGAAATATTCCCTCTATACAATCTCCAAATAATAAATTGTTAATAGATTGAAAAACTAACTTTAATGAAATAAAAGACAAATCAGCTACAACGAAATTGGGTAATGAATTATCTTTAAACAAAAAATCATCAGGCTTTAAATTACGAATATTTGTTCTTTCCAGAAGTATTACTTTTGGATTATTTCTAATCTTCCATGCCGTTTGTCCGTAACCTACATCTATCCCATAAACCAACTTTGCCCCTTTTTGTAATAAGCAATCTGTAAAACCACCGGTTGAGATGCCAGCATCTATACAAACTTTATCTTTTACATTAATTTCCAGTTTTTTAAAGGCCTCTAATAATTTTTCTCCTCCCCTTGATACAAATTGAGGTTCAGACTCAATAAAAAATTCAGATCCAATTATCACTTGCTGTCCAGGCTTATCGTAAATCTTGCCATTTATATCTTTAACTTTCCCTGCGAGAATAATCCCTTGAGCCTTCTGACGAGTTTCACATAAACCCTTATTAAGAAGATAAAGATCTAATCGACTTTTTTTAATCATCTATACATCAAGAAAATTGTTTAGTTAAAAAACTACTGATTAAAGGAGATCAAAACTTTTAAACATATTTTAATTTTAAATTTAAAATACAAAGAAAAGAAATAACATTCACAAAGATAACTCAATCCCAAAATTTGGTATTTTTAAGAATTTTTATATGCAAAAAATTTGTTACATAAAAAAATAATCTTAATCAAATATCTTCAATGGCAAGTAGATCTTAAAAGCATAGAGCAATTATGGGATTTTAGTTATAAAGTTTAAATTGAAGATGTATAAAAGTTGTGATTGAACGTTACACATTACCCGAAATGGGTAAAATCTGGACTGAAAATGCAAAATTCCAGAGTTGGCTTAAAGTTGAGATTGCCGCATGTCAAGCAAATTGCTCTCTTGGGAGAATTCCTGAAGAGGCTTTAACAGAGATTCGCTTAAAGGCAAAATTTGAAGAATCCAGAATAAAAGAAATTGAGAAAGAAGTTAAACATGATGTAATAGCCTTTCTTACAAATATTAATGAATTTGTGGGAGACTCTGGAAGATATATTCATGTTGGGATGACAAGTAGTGATGTACTTGATACTGGCTTATCTCTACAGCTAAAAGATTCATGTGAATTGTTATTAGAGGAAATAGATAAGCTAGAAAACGAAGTCAGATTATTAGCTAGACAACACAAAAATACTTTAATGATTGGGAGATCCCACGCAATTCACGGAGAGCCGATTTCGTTTGGGTTTAAATTGGCTGGATGGTTAGCAGAAATTATCAGAGATAAAAAAAGATTATTAACACTTAAAGATTCTGTTGCCATTGGACAAATAAGTGGAGCCATGGGAACTTATGCCAATACAAATCCAGAGGTAGAAAAAATTACTTGTGATTTGTTAGGTTTAAAACCAGACACAGCAAGTACTCAGGTTATATCAAGAGATAGGCATGCAGAATATGTTCAAACTATTGCACTAGTGGGTGCTTCGCTTGATAGATTCGCAACTGAAATAAGGAATCTTCAGAGAACAGATGTTTTAGAGGTTGAAGAGGGATTCTCAAAAGGACAAAAAGGTAGCTCGGCTATGCCACATAAAAGGAATCCTATACGTAGTGAAAGGGTAAGCGGTTTATCAAGAATTTTGAGGAGTTATGTTTTAACAGCTCTTGAAAATGTGGCACTCTGGCACGAAAGAGATATTAGCCATAGTTCTAATGAACGCATCATGTTACCTGATGTATCCATATGTTTGCATTTTATGCTTAGGGAGATGAAAGAAATTATAAGTAACTTGAAAGTTTATCCTGAAAATATGCTCAAGAATTTAAATATATATGGGGGTGTTATCTTTAGTCAAAAAGTTTTGCTTTTACTCGTAGAAAAAGGTTTATCAAGAGAAAAGGCTTATAGTTTAGTCCAAAAAAATGCTCATCAAGCTTGGAATAATGAGGCTGGAAATTTCAAACAAAATATTGAGCAGGACCCTGAGATTATGGAATTAGTAAATGAGGATGATTTAAGAGAATGTTTTGACCCCTCCATTCATCTAAACAATTTAAATGTAATATGGGAAAAGCTAAGTATTTAGATGTTCCAAATTCTTATTTTAAGTTTAACGACAGTTTTTAAAACAAATAACGATGAAAAACTTTAGGCTTGAAAAAGATAGTATGGGAACAATTCAAGTTCCTGCAAGAGCTTTATGGGGGGCTCAAACTCAGAGATCGATTATCAATTTTTCGATTGGCGAAGAGTTAATCCCAATTGAATTGGTTTATTCACTTACATTAATTAAAAAAGCTGCTGCAATAGCCAATTTCAATTTAGGTTTATTAAATAAAGAAAAAAAAGAACTGATTATAAAGGCCTCTAATGAAATACTTAATGGAATGCATGATTCACAGTTTCCTTTAAAAATTTGGCAAACAGGTAGTGGTACACAAACGAATATGAATATAAATGAGGTAATATCAAATATTGCCTCTTTAAAAACAAATTCAGAACTAGGTAGTCATTATCCGCTTCATCCTAATGATGATGTTAACAAATCACAATCTACAAATGATACTTTCCCCGCAGCTATTCAAATCTCTGTAGTAACTGAAATACTAAATAAATTAGTCCCATCAATAAAAGAACTTACCAATGCTCTAGATAAAAAAAGTGCCGAATGGGAAAATATTATAAAAATAGGTAGAACGCATTTTCAAGATGCTGTCCCAATAACTCTTGGCCAAGAAATATCTGCATGGTCTCAACAGATCAAAGATGCTGAAGATTCTCTCGTAATGAGTCTTGACGAATTATATTTCTTACCTTTGGGTGGAACTGCTGTAGGCACAGGAATTAATTGTCCAAAAGAATTTTCAGAAGAATCTATTAAATCAATTTCAGCCGATACTAATATTCATTTCTATGAATCAAAGAATCACTTTTCTCGGATGGCGGCACATGATCGATTAGCACAAGTTATGAGCCAAATAAAGATATTAGCAGGTGCATTATTTAAAATTTCAAATGATATTAAAATATTATCTTCAGGACCTAGGGCAGGTATTTATGAGTTAATCATTCCCCAAAATGAGCCAGGTAGTTCTATTATGCCAGGCAAAGTTAACCCAACTCAATGTGAAGCATTAACAATGGTATGTACTCAAATAATGGGTTTTGAATATGCTGTATCAATTGCTAATTCCAGCGGGACATTACAGATGAATGAATACAAGCCACTAATTGGGTTTAATATACTTACAAGTTTAAAATTGCTTAAAAATACAATTAATAACTTTAGGCTTAAGTTAGTTGAAGGGATGGAACCCAACTATCAAAAAATAAATTCTAATCTAGAAAATTCACTCATGCTAATTACAGCTTTAGTCCCAAAAATAGGGTATGAAAAAGCCGCTGAAATTGCAAATCTAGCCTTTAATGAATCAATAAATTTAAAAGAGGCAACTGTTAAATTAGGTTATTTAAATGAAGATCAATTTGATGAACTAATGAATACTGATTCAATGATTTGATTGATAGTTATTAAGAACTATCATCAACCCTTTTGGTTGCAGGATTACTCTTATCAGAAACTTTTATAAGCTCATCAGATTCGGAAACAGGAAATCTATTAATAGCTTTTAAGGCTTGCTTTGCTTTGTTTTTTAATTTATTGCTAACTCCTACGCAGTATTGGATTTGAGAAAGAACATCTATAGATCTTCTTAAAATCCGTACAACATCTCCTTCATCTAAAGAAGTATTAAATATCAGGTCCTGCCATTTTTTACCCCTTGCCCACTCTGAAATGATTCCGGTTAACTCTATGTCTAAATAAATTGGTGTATCAATATGGAACTTATTTTGTTTAGATAAAACCAATTTTCTCAAGCCCTCCAATTCATTAAAAACGTCTATAACCTTTAAGGAAGGTTTAAAATTACACCAAAGATTTGGTCTTCTAACATCAACACATATTGCTTGAATAATTGATGCCAAATCAGGTGGATCTAAATCATCTAAATAACCACTAATTAACACAAGTCCCACCCATAATTCATTTTCACTTCTTATTGAGCTAACTGATTGTCCTACTTCAGTTAGCTCTAAATCATTTAAACATCCAAAATGATTCAAGATCTTTATTAAATCAGTAAATATTCTCCAGTTATGATTTTCTTTATCTTCAAGAATATTAGTTCTAGAAATTATTTCTTGCTCCACCTCAATAATCTTTTTCCTATATTTCTTTACTCTTCTAGTGTCCCCAAATCTATGAGCAGGGTGATTATTTATTGTTGTTTCTAAATTAAAAATTAGTCTCTTTTGTTCCAAAACTTCAGTTGTTAAATCATATTGAGGAGTAAGCAAATCATTTTTTTCAGAAACAGCCAATAATCTCTTTACAATGATCTGAGATTGATTATCACCTCTTACAAGTTCTCCTGAAAAATGCATCTTTGGTTCCTGAAGGTTTAAAATATCTACCACTTCTAAATCAGGGAAAATATTGACCAAATAAGATGGCTTTATAAGAATAAATAAATTATCAATTGTTAAGCAGAGCAAACTTTTAATTTTTTTTCCATCATATATTTTCTTGCAAATCAAGGCTGGTACTACCTTCATATTGATTTGAGGTGCTTTGATAGAAATTAAACTTCCATCTTTTATAAAAGGAAGTGCATTAGTTATCTCTTCTGATAATTTTTCTGCTGCTTGTTTTTCCAATATTTTTAACAATCTTCTTTCTTCTTTTAAACGGTTCTTTAACTTTTCGTAGTTATCAAAATCTTGCCATGAAAAATTAGATGTACTTTTTTTTAGTTCTGCCAAATCCTTATCTAAATTATTAAGAATAATCTTTTCCGCTGAAGATTCTCCTAAATATAAAAAGCTACCAAAACTTCTTTTGATTAATTCTTTAGACTTATCTAAACTATAGTTTTGCAAAAGATTAAGGACCATACCATAGCTTGGAGTGAATTGACTTTGTAGTGGAGTTGGCTTACTAATGGCTAGAGCGCTAGCTTCTTTTGCTCCCTCAAATCTAGTTTGTAATGTCACAACATATCCTTGGGAATCCTTTCCTCTTCGTCCAGCTCTACCTGACATCTGTAAGAATTCACTGCTGAATAATAATCTATGCCCATCCTCAGTCCGTTTGGATAAGGATGAAATAATGGTAGTTCTAGCAGGCATGTTAATACCTGCTGCCAAAGTTTCAGTCGCAAAAACAACTTTTATCAATCCTTTCTGAAATAGTTCTTCAACTAATTCTTTCCATGCTGGAAGCAAACCCGCATGATGAGAAGCTATTCCTCTTCTTAAGGCCTCGCAATGAGAGTTATCTTTAATTCCTTCTTTATTATTTTCAAGATAAATATCTAACCTTTGAGAAATAAGGTTTGCTTCTGAATAACTTACTAAAGATAAATCTTTTATATTTTCCACAGCCTTATCACATCCTCTTCTACTAAAAATGAAATATATTCCTGGCAACATATTTCTCTCTGCCAGTTTAGAAATAACAAAGGCAATTGTTGGAGATTTTGGTTGAGTTATTCTTCCTTGTTTACCTCTCTTTTTCTGTCCTTTTGGAGATCTCCAAATCTTGCAGTTTGGATGAATTCCATTACCCTTATTATTTAAAAGTGGGTGAAGACCCTTTGCACTACAGAAATTAAATTCTAGAGGAACTGGTCTTTTATCACTATTAACCAGGGCTGTAGGACCATGGACTTTTTCTATCCAACTTTGAAGTTGATCTGCATTCGATATTGTCGCTGATAAAGCTATTATTTGAGTTCTAGTAGGACAATGAATTATAGTCTCTTCCCAAACTGTTCCTCTCTGTGGATCATTCATATAATGGCATTCATCAAGAATTACAGATTCTAAATTCAATAATGGGTCATCAAATTCATCAAATTCTCCATATAGCATGTTCCTAAAAATCTCAGTTGTCATAACCAAGATCGGTGCATCTCGATTGATATTAATATCTCCTGTTAAAAGGCCAACTGAGCTTTCACCAAATTGATTAGCAAAATCCCTAAATTTTTGATTTGATAGGGCTTTCAAAGGCGTTGTATAAAACACTCTGCTTCCATGAGATAAGCCTCTATGAATAGCAAATTCACCAATTAATGTTTTGCCTGAACCAGTTGGAGCAGTTAAAACAAGAGAATTACCGCTATTTATAGCTTTTATTGCCTCTATTTGGAAATCATCTAGAGGGAAAGGAAAAAATTCCTCTAAATTAAGCAATAATTGTGATTGAAGAGAGGATGAGTTAACTTCTTAAGATATGATCTATATAGATATTAATAAACAATAAATACCTTGCAAACATTAAAAGTAAATCTAGATCTTTAAAAATTAAATCCATTTATTTTTAATTACATAAAAATGAATAAAATCAACATCCCGAAAAATAGAATTCGTAAATTAAAAACTTTTGCATTGGGTAAAAAACCATATGAACTTCAAAACCTAAATTCGTATAATAAAACCCTCATAGACTTATGTAGTAATGATTATTTTGGATTAAGTAGAGATGAAGATTTAATACAAGCTTCATACGAAATAAGCTTATTGCAAGGATTAGGTTCAGGTAGCTCAAGATTTATAACTGGTTCAAGGCCAATACACAAGTTATTAGAATCACAACTTGCAGAATGGCTTAATCAAGAAAAAGTTCTCCTATTTCCTAGCGGTTTCCAAGCTAATATTGCTGCCATCCAAGCTTTAGCCAATAGGAATAGCATTGTAATAGCTGATAAATTTATTCATAACTCTTTGTTGGTTGGGGTAAAAGCTGCTCAATCAAAACTAGTGAGATTTGCTCACAATGATTTAAAAGATTTAGAAAATAAAATTATTAAATTCAAGACAACTCACAACTCTATTCTTATAGTTGTTGAATCTCTATACAGCATGGAGGGTTCTGTTGCTCCTCTAAAAGAAATAACGAAAATTGGTCAAAAATATAATGTTGAATTATTAGTGGATGAAGCTCATGCTATCGGTATTTTAGGACCTGAAGGCAAAGGTCTGAGTTTTAATTATTCTGATTACATCACTCTTATTACAGGAACATTTGGTAAAGCATTTGGAAGCGGAGGGGCTTTTATCGCTTGTAACTCAAAAATTGGTGAGCATATTATCCAAACAAGTGGAGCATTTAGATACACAACTGCTCTTTCGCCAGCTTTAAGTGCAGGTGCATTAACAGCTCTTCAAAAAATTAAAAATAATAAAGAATGGGGTGCTGATTTGTTAAACGCTGCGCAAAAATGGAAAGCTGAAATTCTTAAAAATTTTAGTTACTCTGTTCGAGGAGAATCTCAAATTTTATCTATCATTGTTGGGCAAGAAGAAAAGGCAATTCATCTCCAAAGATATCTTGAAGAACATGGATTTTTAGCCGTTGCGATAAGGCCGCCAACTGTTCCAGTTGGCGAATCCAGAATTCGAATAACAATTAGAAAAAATTTAGATCTAAACATAATGAGACAATTTATATCTGTTTTAAAAAATTTCAAATGAAACAAATTATTACTCAACATGGATGGGGTTTAGATCAAAATTTTTGGAATATTTATAAAGTTCAATTTCAGAAAAATAATTGGTATTGGCAAGATAATGAAAGAGGATATTTTTCCAAAAATGCCAAACAATCAAAATGGATTAAAAATTTATCGAATCGAAAAATTAAAATGGTTTTATGTCATTCTTTTGGTTTTAATTTAATCCCAAAAAGACTTTTACAAGAAGCTACTCATATAGTATTCATAAATTCATTTAATAATTTCCTGCCCATAAGCAATAAAAGAAATTTAATTCTAAGATCGCTCAAAAGAATGGAAAAGAAAATAATGAACTATCAAACAAAGGATATGTTGAAAGAATTCATATATAGATCATTTATGCCTAATAATATAAATATTGATTTCAAAAAAATATTCTATAAAAGTCTAGATAATGCAAACAATTCACTCCTTTTGGAAGATTTAAAAGAACTCTCTACTGATAGAGATTTCCCAGAATTCTTAAATAAAAATTGCGACACTATTTTTATAAAATCAGAAAATGATTTCATTCTTGATAAAGATGCAAACAAAAACTTTTTTGAGTTATTAAGTCAAGCACTTCATAAAAAGCCAAAATTAATTAAATTATCAAATCAAGGCCATTGCTTAACTAATTTGAATTTGTACGAAATAATAAATAATACTATGGATTATTGAAATGCATAATCAAGAGTGGGGTGACAAAATAAGAACTAATTTCGATAATGCAGCAATCAACTATTTAGATTCTTCAAACATCCAGAGAGTTTTTGCGGAAAAAATTGTTTTATATCTAAAAGAATTAAATACTCAAAATGGTGAATGGATAGATCTTGGTTCGGGAACAGGATTATTAGCTGATGAGATAGAAAAAGAATTCTCTACACAAAAAGTTTCCAGAATTGATTTCAGCAAAAAAATGCTTCTTCAAAATAAATCATCTAGTAAAAAAATATTGTGGGATTTAAATAATGATTTACCTCCCTCAATCAAAAACTGTGCTCTAATTACATCTAATTTTTGTATACACTGGTTGGATAACCCAGGGAAAATAATAAAAAATTGGTTTAATAAATTAAGATCTGGAGGTTTTTTAATAATTTCATATCCTACAAAAGAATCTTTCCCCGAATGGAAAAAAACTTGTAGAAAAATTGATAGCGAATATAGTGGACTTCGCTTTCTTAACTCAGAAGAATTATCAAAGAATTTCAACTCTAATGAGATATATTTTTCAAAAAACTACACTTATTTAGAACAATTTCCAGATGTTTATAAGCTTTTTAGAAGTATAGTTAATGTTGGTGCTCAATCCACAAAGTCTAAACGTAAAACAGTTAAAGAGTTAAAAGCAATGCAAAAGTTTTGGCCTAAGCATTTCAATAATAAAGTTAATCTCTCTTGGGAAATTGCTATCCAAATAATGAGAAAATTATGAGCAATATTAATAACAAATTCCAATTTGTAATATGCGGAACAGATACTGATATTGGAAAGACATTAATCAGCTCTTTTTTTGTTAGAGGATTAAATGCTTTTTACTGGAAGCCTATTCAAAGTGGTATAGAGACTTCAACTGATAGTCAAACTTTAGAAAAACTTGCAAGAATAAATAAAGCAAAAATTATAAATGAAGCATATGTCTTTACGAAACCTTTATCGCCCCATTGGGCTGCAGAAATAGATCAAAAAACTATTGATTTCAATTTTTTGCAATTACCAAAAGTTAATGACCCATTAATAGTAGAAACAGCAGGAGGATTAATGGTCCCGCTCACAAGGAATTTTTTACAGATAGATCAAATTAAGACATGGGGTCTGCCTGTAATACTTGTATGTAAGAGCTCACTTGGTACTCTAAACCACACTTTACTAAGTATTGAAGCCTTACAAAAAAGAAAAATTAATATTTTAGGTCTAATTGTTAATGGAGAAAAACACTTGGACAATCCCAAAACATTAGTTGAATTTAGTCGTATACCAGTTATTGCTGAATTTCCTTACCTTCCCAAAGTTGACTCAAATAATTTAGATATACTATGGGAAGAACTTAATATTAAAAACAAATTAGTCTCAATCTTAAATTCAAAAGCACTCTAAATTAAATCTGTGGTTCCAAAAACGAAAAATCAAAATTGGCATCCTAATATATGGCCACCTTTTACGCAGATCACCAACAGCAAACCTCAACAAGAAGTTACTCATGGAAAAGATGCACTTCTATTTACTAAAGATCCTCAAAAAGAACTTATCGATGGAATAAGTAGTTGGTGGGTAACTCTTCATGGCCATAGTAATGAATACATTGCAAATGCTATTTTCAATCAAGCTAAAAGTCTTGAGCAAGTTATATTTGCCGATTTCTTACACCCACAGGCTAAAAGATTAGCAGAAAGACTCAGCAAGTTAACACAATTAGAGCGACTATTTTTTTCGGATAATGGATCTACTGCTGTGGAAGTGGCTTTAAAAATTGCTTACCAATCATGGCAAAATCAAGGAGAAACAAGAACCCAAATAATTGCTTTTGAAGGGGCATATCATGGAGACACATTTGGAGCAATGGCTTTAGGCGAAAGAAATATTTTTAATGAGAATTTCGATAATCTAATGTTCCCAGTAAAAAGAGCTCCATGGCCTTCTACCTGGATAAACGATGACGAAGTTGAAAGAAAGGAGCATCAAGCAATCCAAAAATTAATTACTCTTCTTAAAGTTCCAACTGTGGCAGTAATACTCGAACCCCTTGTACAAGGTGCTGGAGGGATGAATATGGTTAGGCCTGAATTTATTAAAAAAGTTTCAGAAGTAGTAAAAAATAATAATTCTTTATTAATTGCCGATGAAGTATTGACTGGTTTTGGAAGATGTGGAAGCCTTTTTGCATTTAAAAGAGCCAACATAATTCCTGATTTAATTAGTATTTCAAAAGGTTTAACTGGTGGATTCTTACCCATGGGAATAACTCTAACTAAAGAAAAAATTTTTCAATCCTTTATAGATGAGTCCCCTAGAAAAACTTTTTGGCATGGCCATAGTTTCACTGCTAATCCTTTAGGTTGCGCAGCAGCTAATGCAAGCCTTGATTTATTAGAAAAGGAACCAATGAAATATCTGTCATTAGAGAAAAAGCATTTTGATCATCTACTTAAATTTAGAAAATTGCCATTCATAAAAAAAATTAGGATCACTGGAACTATAGCTGCTTTTGATTTAGAACTTGGGAATAAGGTTGGTTACTTAAATGATATTGGAAAAAAAATAAAGAGCTTATCAATGGAAAAAGGTTTATTTATTAGGCCTCTTGGAAATGTAGTTTATCTTTTGCCGCCAATTTGTATTACCGATGATCAATTAGACAAAAGTTATCAGATAATATGGCAAACTTTGAATGATCTATAGAGATGAATTTAAGGGCCTTGTAAAATTGCATTTTCTACATCCTCTCTATTAATACAATATGAAAATAGTCTTTTAGTTTCTTCCCCTTCACTCTGCCAGACGACACTTAAATCCTCCTGTTCAAAACAAATCGTAGCTTTCCAATTTGATAATAATAAATACCATTTAGAAGGATTATTAGTATCCTTTTTTGCACCTAAGTCATTAAGCCATAATTCTAATGATTGTAGCGAATGTTGGTTGATTGGCGTGTTAGGAGAATTCACAAAACTTTCTTATCAAGAATCATTTTACAAGCCAAGGAGGTATAGTATCTAATTCTTTCCCAGTCAAAGAAGCAATGACAATAGATAACGTTAAACAAACAAAAATAATCATTATCAAGAGAAATAATGAAAAAATCTCTCCATTTGAAAACGGTCTCCTATTGCCTACTAAATTTTGATTACTAGAATTTATTAGAAAAGAATTAAAAACATTTTTTTTATTTTCATACGCAATTTTAGATTTTTCTTTTAATTTTTCATCATATATTTTCCTGAAACTACTATTATTTAGATTTTCATAAGCCTCTAATACTTTTTGAAATTTATTTTTAGCTTCTTCTAAGTCTAAAGAAGTAGTATCTGGGTGTAATTCAATAGAAAGTCTACAAAATGCCTTTCTTAATTCATTATTAGAGGCATTTTCATTAACACCTAAAATCTTATAGTAGGATAAATCTCCTTTCAAAATATTTTTTTTATTTTTGAAAATATTCTAATCAATTTTAATGAAATAGAATGTTTTTAATGCAAGCAAAAAGCAAATATTAATAACGCAATGAGAAAAGAAAGCATACCTGTTGAACTTTTTGAATTAATAACTGAAGAAGAAATACTAATGTTCAAAGAATTGCAAATAAAACTCCGAGAATTAAATAAGAGAATCAACCTCACACGATTGATTGAAGGAGATGATTACTGGATATCACAAGTTTTTGATAGCATCTGGCCATTTAAATTTATTCCAAACTACAATTTCAATAATAAAAAATTTCTAGATATTGGATCAGGCTGTGGTTTTCCAGGATTTGCTTATGCAATAACACATCCTGATTCAGAAATATACTTACTTGATTCATCCAAGAAAAAAACAGATGCATTAAAAAGTTTAATCAAAATTATTAACTTCAAAAATAATATATTTGTAATCAACGACCGAGTTGAGAATATCGCACATCAATCTTCATTTAGAAACAGCTTTAATATTGCAACTACAAGAGCTGTAAGTATTCCTTCAACAGTTTCAGAATATATTTTACCTATGTTGAAGACAAAAGGACTAGGAGTCTTATATTGCGGCAAGTGGAATAATGAAGATGAAAATAGTTTAAAAAAAACCCTAAAAATATTGGAAGGAGAAATTAAAGAAAGAAGAAAAATTTTATTACCAAAAAATAAAGGTACAAGAAATATTATTTTTATTCAGCCAAACAGAGCTTGTCCAGGAACTTATCCAAGAAGCATTGGCACGCCTGAAAAAAAACCATTATCAAGCTAATTATTTGACAATCTTTGAATTGTTTGTTTTCCAAACTTATCTTTTAATATTCTCAATTTTTTTAAAACCTTCGTTGGACTGATATGACCTTCCAAAACACTTAATAATTGACTTTCTGAAACATTGATATCTAATAAATTTGCATTATTACCTTGAAACCAGTGGCTTCCATTACCAAGTAATTGATATCTCGATCTTGCAAATCCCTCCAAATCTAACCAATCTATTAAATTAGAAAGCCATAGAAGAACAGGGATATTAATACCTCCTGGTGTATTTTGCCAACTTGGTAAATTTTTATTCCAACATTGATACCATTCAAGACCTAAACTTTTTATTGATTCTTCTCTTAATCTATTTACTATCTTTGGAATATATTTTTCAGATTCTGAAAGTAAAGAAACTGCGCTTAAATGCAAATCAAAATCACTCTCCTTCGCAATTCCAACGCTTATTGTATGTACATTTTTATTCCTTAAGCAAAAAAGGTCATTAAAAACTATGGGATGAAGGGGGCTACAAAATTCCAACATTTTTGTTGAAGGCGTATGAAGATGACCTCCTTTATCAGTAGGACTGATTATAAAAACTCCAAGATCATATTTATGTGCCAATTCAATTACTTTTGAATTCGATTGGTTGATGTAATACCAGTGCAAATTAACATAATCAAATAAATTAGTTGATATTGCCTTTTCTATAAGTGATAATTCTCCATGCGTTGAGAAACCAATAGAACCAATTAAATTTGCTTTTTGCAATTTTCTCAAAACTTCAACACAACCTCCATCTCTCACAGCATGATCAAGATGTTCAGGTAAATTCATTCCATGTATGGCTAGTAAATCAATTTTCTTTACTTGTAATTTCTCAAAGCTTCTCATAACATTTTCTTCAAAGATTTTCGGATCACGATTAGGAGGGATTTTTGTTTGAATTATTCGTGGTACTTTTTTTATATTCTTAAAACACATTCCCAGCTGAACTTCTGAAGTACCATAATCCTTTGCAGTCTCTACATGACTTAAGCCGTATTTATCTGCAAGATTTAAAATATTTTCAACTTTCTTTTGTTCCTTAAATGAAATCTTAGAAAAATCTAATTGCTCCCAACTTTTTTGAAATCTCATACCCCCTAATGATAAAACGGGTATCTGTAAATTTGTTCTCCCAAATCTACGGTTAGGCAAATTCATTGAAAATTAATGCTTATTTATTCTTGGTAGTTTTCCTAATGATTGAAACATATCTCTATCAAGACTATTTTCTAAATTTTCCAATTCTTCAAATTTAACCCAGTGGATACAATCTACAGGACATGTATCTATAGCTTCTTGCAAAATTTCAAGGCTATCACCATCTTGCCTAATTGCTCTACTTCTTCCATATTCTGGATCAATTATGAAAGTATTAGTAGCAACATGTGCACAGTATCTACAGCCTATACATGCACTTTCATCAACCCAAACGGCTTTTTCACATAAGGTACCACCCAGTACTGGTTCTAAACCAGTAATATTATTATTGTCTTCAAAATTATCTATATTTTTAGTGAGATTAAAGCCCAAATATTAATTTTCCCATTTAGTTAAAACCAATTCAATGGATCCGTCATTTTTATTTTGTTGCTCAACAACTTGGTAACCATCCTCTTCTGTTTTTGCAATAATTGTGTGATATGCATACATTTGTGTCACTTTAGAAATAAATCTTTCCACAGGCAAATCTAAATTCCAAAGATCTATATCAGTCACTAACTCATATGAGTTAGAATTTTTATTAAATTTAAATCCCACCATAGTATCCCCTTGTAATTCCATACTTATGTCTACATCTGTAACTTGACCTTTATATCCCTTAACATAATTTTTCTCTTGATTAATAGAATAACCAAGTTGATTTAAAGCTTTAATTAAGGGTTTTACTTCCTTAAGCTCAGTTTTAATAGTACTAAAATGTGACATTAGATTCGTTGTTAAGTTTACTTGAATTTTTAACTTGGTTGGTTATAAATGCATCTGATGATGGATTTCTTACCTTTACTTCACCAAGAGCATGTTCAAGATGTTTTGTTGCATCGTTACATGCCTTTCCTATGAAACCTTCCACAGTTTCCTCAACTCTTCCATCTTGATGAATTTTGAATCTTAATGTTCTTTGAGGCATTAAATTCAAGAAATTAGTATTTACACTTTATATACAATAACGAAAAATATTGGTTTCAGTTGGTACAAATTAATATTTTTTTTATTTTTATATGGATTGTCTAAAAAATAATATTATCTTATCAAGAATTGCAGGTCTAATTATAAAAACTTTCCATTCCCATGGAGTCTAGAGCAGTTTTTGCTTCTTCCATGACTGAGGGTTCTTTATCAAATAGCGCTATCTTAGTACATTCATCAACAAAACTCTCTTGAAATGTTTCGTTTAACTTGTCAAACAATCTAGACAAAGACCATATACAATTGCTTCTAACTCCTGTCTGATTATCTATTTTTAAACTTATCAAAAGTTGTTCAGCGGCCAATTGAGCATTTTCTGATGAGATACTTCCAATTTCCGCTAAAGAACTAGAAGACCATAATCTAACTGCAGCTACATCATTCTTCAATGCATTTATTAAAGGCTTTAAAACAATTTGATTATCATAGTTAGCTAAACTCCAAGCAGTAGCTCTTCGTACATAAGCGTTATCATCTGTTTCTAAAAGATCAACTAGTTTTTGAACTGCACTAGGACAAGGATTTCTACCTAAAGCATATACTGCACTCATTCTTTCCACAGGGCAGGGTTGATCCAGTAGAGGAAGTAAAAAGGGAAAAGATCTTTTATCCCTATATTCACAGAATATTCTTAATCCTTGTATTCTTTGTTCTCTATTGCCCTTAAGCAACTTGAGGGCCTCATTGCATTCTGAAATTATATTTAAATTACCTTTTGAGAAATTTTCTGAATCTATTTGGTCTAAAGGATCTATTTCAAGTTCAAAAGCTAATTCTTTAGCTAGAACGTCAGGATCAATTGCTATTTCTGCTAAACTTTCTTTTTTGGGATCACTATTGTTTGTCATTTAATTTACAAGTATTGATAAATATTAATTAATTGGAGCAGGTGACATCATATCTCCTGGCAACCAAATTCTTGCACTCACTGCAATAAATGCAATCCCAAAAAGGCTAACAATTGCAAAAGGTAAAACTTTTGTTTTAAGAAACCCCAATAATCAAAAAATAATTAAATTAATAATAACGTGTTTAAGATAAATTTAAAAAATAATTTTCAATATGATTATTTATTATTAGCATTTTGTCTTAACTGACCACATGCAGCATTTTTTTCTGATCCTCTACTTTTGCGGAAACTTACAGCTATACCATTATTAGAAAGTCTAGATTGAAATAATTGAATACTATTTGAAGTTGTCTGTTTAAATTCAACCTCATTTATTTGATTATATTGAATCAAATTCACGTGACATTGAAAACCTCTGAGAAGTTTAATTAATTCATCGGCATGTTGTATTTTATCGTTAACTCCTCTTAGCATTAAGTATTCAAAACTTACTCTTCTGCCTGTCTTAGCAACAAATTCCTTACAATCTTCAACTATATTTTTGATATTGTAATTCTTTGCACTTGGGATAATCATTTCTCTGATTATTTGATTTGAAGCGTGGAGGCTTATCGCCAATGTAAATTGACATTTCCCCAAAACTTCAAAAGACTTTTCTGATAATTTAGCTATCATTTTCGGAATAGCTACAGTACTTACAGTTATCTTTCTCTGACTGATATTAAAGTCCTCATTTATTGATCTAATTGATAAAAGCAACTCATCAATATTTAGTAATGGCTCACCCATACCCATAAAAACAATATTAGTTACTCTCCTATTCATTTCATTTTCAATAAATAAAATCTGATCTAATATTTCACTTACTGTTAAAGATCTTTTTAATCCCTCCTTTCCTGTAGCACAAAATTTGCAATCCATAGGACATCCTACTTGAATTGAAAGACATGCTGTTAATCTTTTTTCGGCTGGTATACCTACACACTCAATACTCTCATTATCTCCAGTAGAAAGTAACAACTTTAGAGTTCCATCGCTAGCTGAATATTTTTCTCTCAATTTAAGATCACTTACTTCAAAGCCAGCCTGCTTTAATTGATTTCTAAAATCAAGAGGTAATACTCCAATTTGATCAATATTTTTTTTCTTATTCTTATAATTATAAAGCCAATTGTGAATTTGCCGACCTCGAAAAGCAGCCTGACCATAATTTAAAGCTAAATTTTCTAAATCTTTAAGACTACTTCCAAGAAGACTTTTCAAATTATTTTTTTGTTAGATTAGATACTACTTTCACCATGCTAATAATCCATGTTTTAAAAAGAATTCTGTAAGAATTAGTGCAAAAAAGCCAATCATAGCAATTCTTCCATTAAGTCTTTCATTATAAAAATGAAAGCCATAACGGGGCAATTTTCTTTTTGGGATAATTTCAGGTTTAATCATCTTCTAAAAGTAAAAATATATTCTAGTGAATGCAAATAAGAATGGTTTCTATTCATCAGAAAGCAAGCCTTCCTCTTGTAATCCTTCTAAGTCCGCAGGATCTGGTAACTGATCTTCAGAAAATTCATTTTCAGCATTTGGTCTTGCAAAGGCTGCAAAATTACTTGAAGTAGGATCAATTCCATGCCTATTTCTTGTAGTCTCAAGATCTTCATCACTTGGATCATCAAGTATAGCAGTAGAACTAACGGTAGGCGATTGCGGCATATCAACAGTATAATCTGGCCTTAAATTCTGAGCCCTTCTGTATCCACCAGATTCTTCAGCAAGAATGTCAGGATGAGGTCCTGCTTCTGATGCTAATTCTTCTACGAATCCACTAAATCCGGTACCAGCGGGTATTAGCCTACCAATGATTACATTTTCTTTTAAACCTCTCAGCCAATCAGATTTACCTTCTATTGCTGCTTCTGTGAGAACTCTTGTAGTTTCTTGGAAAGAAGCTGCTGAAATAAAACTATCGGTATTAAGAGAAGCTTTAGTTATCCCCAATAATACTGGGGTGAATTCCGCTGGAGCTCCCCCTGTAATTAACATTGCTTGATTTGTATCTTCCACTTGCCTTAATTCTATTAATTCTCCTGGGAGGAGAGTTGTATCTCCAGCATCTTCAACACGAACTTTACTTGTCATTTGTCTTACGATGACTTCAATATGTTTGTCATCAATTGCAACACCTTGTGATTTATAAACATTTTGAACTTCGTTGACCATACTTCTTTGTAGTTTTGATATAGATTCTCGAGCTGCATCTAATAATTGTTTTTGATCCTTTAGATCAGTGAAAAAACAATCTAATAATTCATGAGGATTAATTGGACCATCAGTTAAGGTTTCTCCACCTTTAACTTCCTGTCCATCGCTAACCATTATATTCTGTCCAACTAAAATTTGATACTCGTTAATCACGTCATCTTTTTCAATAATTGACAAGGCTACTGATTCGTCATCATTGCCTTCTTTAATCTGAACAATTCCAGATTTTTTACATAAGACTGCAGCATCTCTTGGTCTTCTTGCTTCTAACAACTCTTCAATTCTTGGTAACCCTTGAACAATATCTCCAGTTTTCTGCCTTTCAAAAACAAGTAAAGCCAGACCATCTCCTCTAAGCACCAAATCTCCATCTTTTACGTGCAAGACGGAATCGGGAGAAACCATATATGGCCTACCAAGTCTTAAAGTTACAGAATTACCAGAAATTTTTTCAATTTCACCACAAGCATTAGACTGTTCAGATTCACTAATAGGGTCACCATCAACTACACGATCACCTACCTTTACCAGTGCATCTTTGCTAATTTTGATCTTAATTTTATCTTGTTCTCTCTCAACTATTAACCTCCTGATTGGTTCATCATCAATTACATTTGGCAATTGAACTATCCCTTTCTCTTTGCAAAGAATCTGAGTAGTAGCTATTACATTACCTGCCTGAACAATTTGATTATTTTTTACTTGTAATTCTGTATGTGTGGAACCATGACTAGAGTCGGACATAGTATCCCTTCTTACAAGAATAGACTCTAAAATAACTAAACTTAATCTATTAATTGAATCGTCATTCTTATCTTGACTTATCTCAACATCAATTGTCATTTGGGGAGTAGCTTCAAAGCTTTCTAAACTTAGGTGTGTCCTAAGAAGTTCAACGCCCTCAACTGATTTGATTAATTCACCATCTTTATAAGTAAGCCTTTGAATAGCTTTTAAACCTAGATGGGGCCCCTTTTCTTGTTTAACATGAGTTAATTCTGGTAACTCTGCTTGATCAGGGATATTAAATTCTTCTACAGTTCTTAATAACAAACCCCGGCATTTAGGAGTTTCTAATTTCTGTACAAAGAGCATTTCTTGATTATCTACTCCATCCAAAATCTTCTCCCCTGGACTAACTAATGTACCTTCCTCATTAAATCGACTCAAAACTTCGTCGTCGTCACACTCATGAAAAGTACCATTTCTTACTGTAATTTCCCTTAAAATATCATTCTTTTCAGTCACTGTTACAATTCCTGATGTTTGACTAAAAATATCTTTTACAACTTCTGTTCCGGCTTCAATCCATTTCATATCTTCAATCATTAATAAAGAGATATCTTTATTTATTTCATGTGTCTCCTGTGGGATCCAAAGCAATGTTCCACCTTGACTAACTTCAAAACCATTTTTGGATGATCTCGCTTTTTTGACGCTTAATCCAGGAGCATATTTTACTAATCCGCCAGTTTTTGTTCGGAATCTTTCATCTGCTAAATCAGCTATAACTTGCCCACTACTTATTTTACTACCAGGAGTAGTATTCAATCGATAAGAAGTCCCATCATCAGATTCCAAATGATATATTTGACCTGAATGTGTAGATTCTTCAAGTAATTTAAAATTACTTAGAGTCATTGAAGTAGTAACAATTTGAACTTCCCTTGAATCTCCTATTGATTCTCTTAATCGAACTTCTCCTCCAAACTCACTAGATTGACTAGCCTCAGCTAAAACAGTACCTTCTTCGACATTGCTTAAAGATGAAACGACAGGTCTTGCATTAGGAGGTAAATTATATACGTCACCAGCAAGTACCCACAATCTCCCTAATCTTTGAGCTTTCAAAGTAATATTGCCTTGTCTATCTGTAACCTCCTTTGGTTGAATAACTTTGTCATACATTACTTGACCAGCTAAATCACAAATAACATCTTTAGTGGCTTTTTCAACACTCTTCTTAACCGAACCCACAGTAATTTGAGCAACAGTTTTATCAGCATCAATTTCTTGACCATTTTCTACGAATAAAAGAGATCCACTAGAAACTTCTATTCTCTGAGCTTTATTTGAGTTGCCTCCTGTTGGAACAATCTTTAAAAAGAAATCAACTTCAGCCTGTTTAGCTTCTTCTCCATGAGGAGTTCTATAACCTCTAACTTTTGCTTTTGCACTAAATTCAACTTTACCAGAAATCTTTGATCTAACTACTCCACTTTCGGCAGTTGATACACCTCCAGTATGGAAAGTTCTCATTGTCAATTGAGTTCCAGGTTCCCCAATCGATTGAGCGGCAATTATTCCAACTGCTTCTCCTAAATCAACTAAATGATTATGAGCCAATGCCCATCCATAACATCTCCGACAAACTGATCTATTTGCTTCACATGTTAATGGAGAGCGAATATCCACTTTGGTAATTGATGAGGACTCAATTCTTGCGGACAATGAGGGGTCGATTGCAGTATTTTGGGGAGCAATTAAGTTATCTTCAGAATCTAAAATATCTACGGCGGTCAACCTTCCAAGAAGTCTTGTGCCAAATTTACCATCTTCAGCCTCGACAACTATTGAACGTTCTGTTCCACAATCTTCTTCCCTGACAATTACATCTTGGGCCACATCTACTAATCTTCTAGTCAAATAACCAGAATCTGCTGTTCGCAAAGCAGTATCAACCAATCCTTTCCTAGCACCATAAGAAGAAATCACATATTCGGTAACCGTAAGTCCTTCTCTAAAGTTTGTTCTTATAGGCAAGTCAATAATTTCTCCTTGAGGGTTAGCCATTAATCCTCTCATCCCAACCAGTTGTCTTACCTGCGACATATTACCCCTAGCTCCGGAATTTGCCATCATCCAAACTGAATTCAGAGGATCATTCTGATTAAAGTTATTTTTTACTGCATCAACTAATCTCTCATTAGTTTCTGTCCAAGTATCAATAACTTTTGTATGCCTTTCAACTTCTGTGATTTCCCCAAGTCTATAGCATTCTTCAGTTGCGGTAATTTGCTGTTCAGCCTGACCTATCAAATCTTGCTTAGCTTCAGGAACTTTTAAATCATCCACTGAAATCGAAACAGCAGCCTGGGTAGCATATTTAAATCCTAAATCCTTTAAATTATCAGCCATAGCTGCAGTTACTGCCGTGCCATGAGTTTTATAAGCCCAAGACATTAAATTTTTTAGAGCTTTTTTGTCAACTACTTTATTTTTAAATGTCGCAGGTGTTTTAGCTAAAACAGGCATAATGACCTTATTACTCTTTTTAGAGTTTTTAGAGTTTTTACGCACTCTCGAAGTTTTTTTAGTTTTAGATGAAGTCATGATTTTTTAATAATTGAATAGTGAGTTTTTCAAAATTACGTTTTAGATACAGAGTCAATAATCGTAGAATTCATTACTACTCTTCCAACTGTTGTCAAAACAAATCTACTAATTAGTTTATTCTGAGAATCGAATCTATCTCTCCTCAAATTCCAAATATCTAATCTAGAACCATCTTCTAAATCTTTAGATTCTTTTGGATGACTAGCTTCTTCTTCATCTTCCACTTCACCATTAAACCTGACCCAAACCCATTGATGTAATCCAAGTCTTTTATCTTCATAAGCAAAAACCACATCTTCTAATGAAGCAAAAGTACTCTTGTTATCTCCAAAATCTGGTTTTTTATAGTTTGGTTGCAAAGCGGTTAAATAATAAGATCCCAAAACCATATCTTGGGATGGAGTAACAATTGGTTCTCCTGTCGCAGGAGAAAGAATATTATTACTAGCCAACATAAGCATACGAGCTTCTGTTTGTGCCTCCAAAGCTAAAGGAACATGAACAGCCATCTGATCTCCATCAAAGTCAGCATTAAATGCAGGGCAAACTAGAGGATGAAGTTGAATTGCTCTTCCTCCTACCAATTTCGGTTCAAAAGCTTGAATACCTAACCTATGAAGAGTTGGGGCCCTATTTAAAAGTATTGGATGCCCTTCTATAACTTCTTGAAGTACTTGCATAACTTCATCATCAGCTTTTTGTATTAATTTTTTTGCAGCTTTTATGTTATTTACAATATTTTGGCGTATTAATCTATGAATTACGAACGGTTGGAAGAGCTCAAGAGCCATTTCCTTTGGGAGACCACATTGATGCATTTTTAACTTTGGTCCCACTACTATTACAGACCTTCCAGAATAATCAACACGCTTACCAAGAAGATTCTGTCTAAATCTTCCCTGTTTTCCTTCTATAATGTCACTAAGAGATTTTAGAGCCCTGTTGTTTGCTCCAACAACAGTTCTTCCTCTTCTTCCATTATCTATAAGAGCATCAACTGCTTCCTGCAACATTCTTTTTTCATTTCTTACAATAATTTCTGGTGCTAATATTTCTTGAAGCCTAGCTAGTCTATTATTCCTATTTATAACTCTTCTATAAAGATCATTTAAATCAGATGTTGCAAATCTTCCTCCGTCAAGCTGAACCATTGGACGAAGATCAGGAGGTATCACAGGAATTGCATCTAATACCATCCACTCTGGCTTTGCATTTGTTGCAATAAAATTATCAATGACTCTTATTCTTTTAATAAGTTTTGCTCTTTTCTGACCTTTGCTATTTGTAATTTCTTCTCTAAGCTCTTCAGCAACCTCATTTAAATTAAGATCTTCAAGTAATTGCTTAAGAGCCTCAGCTCCTATACCAACAATCGGTTCATTTTCAATAGTTGAATCCTCTGCATAGATTTCATCCTCAATTTCTAACCATTCATCTTCAGTGAGTAATTGCTTGTATTTAAGGTCTTTATGATCTCCAGGATCTAAAACAACATAACAATTAAAATAAACTATTTGTTCTACATCTCTAAGCGGAATATCTAAAAGGATTGCTACGTAACTTGGAATACCTTTCAAATACCAAACGTGTGAGACTGGGGCAGCAAGTTTTATATAACCCATTCTATGTCTTCTAACTCTACTTTCAGTTACCTCAACCCCACATCTCTCGCAGACAATTCCACGATGTCTAACCCTTTTATACTTTCCGCAATGACATTCCCAATCTTTTGACGGTCCAAAAATCTTTTCACAAAACAAACCATCCATTTCTGGTTTAAGTGTTCTATAGTTAATAGTCTCAGGTTTAGTAACTTCCCCTACTACTTGTCCGTTAGGCAATGTCCTCTGTCCCCAATCCATTATTCTTTGAGGAGAAGCAATTGATATTTTGACGTAATCGAAGTGATTTTCAGTTCTTAAGTTGCTGTTTGTCATTTTTAGGAGATTTAAATTAGAAAGTTTTAATAAAGTATTTAATCTTCCTCATATTCAGAGGTTCCAAGAGATTCATATGTTGGTCTTGAGGGAGTATTCCTCCTTGGATTTATATCTTGCATTAAATCGACCTCTTTACCTTCATCCGTATAGACACCAATATCTAAACCTAAAGATTGTAATTCTCTCATCAGCACTTTAAATGATTCAGGAGTTCCAGGTCTAGGGATAGGCTTACCTTTTACGATAGCGTTTAAGGCTTCATTCCTTCCTTGCATATCATCTGATTTAACTGTTAAAAGTTCTTGAAGAGTATAAGCCGCACCATACGCTTCAAGAGCCCATACTTCCATTTCACCTAGCCTTTGACCACCTTGTTGAGCTTTACCTCCTAAGGGTTGTTGTGTAACAAGAGAGTAAGGGCCAGTAGATCTAGCATGAATTTTATCATCGACTAAATGAACTAACTTAAGGAAATGAGAATATCCAACGGCAACAGGCTGATCAAAAGGTTCGCCAGTTCTGCCATCTTTTAGTAATAACTTTCCAGGATCATCAGGATTATAAACCCAAGATTTACCAGGTTGCTTAGCGGCCTCTTCTAAAAATGCTTGAACAGTTTGATGAGATTTTTCAGCACCATACATTTCATCAAATGGTACAACCTTCACCCTGCAATTCAAGTTCGAAGCAGCCCAGCCCATCAACAATTCAAAAACTTGGCCTACATTCATTCTACTTGGAACGCCAAGAGGATTAAGAACTATATCAACAGGAGTGCCATCAGGTAAATAGGGCATATCCTCTCTAGGTAAAATTCTACTAATTATGCCCTTGTTTCCGTGCCTTCCGGCCATCTTATCCCCAACTTGAATTTTTCTCCGCTGGGCAACATAAACTCTAACTACCATATTTGCCCCAGGAGGTAACTCATCACCTTGTTCTCTAGTGTATATACGAACATCTAAAACTCTTCCTTTTTCTGTTTTAGGAACTCTAAGAGAGTTATCCCTAACATCTCGAGCTTTTTCACCAAATATAGCTCTTAAAAGTTTTTCTTCAGGTGGTTGATCTGATTCTCCTTTTGGAGTCACTTTCCCAACGAGAATATCTCCACTTTCTACAAAAGCTCCTATTCTAATTATTCCCATTTCATCAAGATTATTCAGACTTTCTTCCGAAATATTAGGAATCTCTCTTGTGATTTCTTCAGGGCCTAACTTTGTTTGTCTAGCTTCTATTTCATACTTTTCGATATGTACCGATGTATATAAATCATCAGTAACCATTCTTTCACTAACAAGAATTGCATCTTCGTAATTGTAACCTTCCCATGGCATATAAGCGATTAAGACATTCTGTCCTAAAGCTATCTCCCCTCCTTCACATGCGGATCCATCAGCAAGAACCTGTCCTGATATGACTTGATCTCCAATATTCACAATTGGCCTTTGATTAAGGCAAGTATCTTGATTGGATCTCTGGTATTTTTGCAGATAATGAAAATGTTCATTACCATCTTCATCTTTAACTACAATCTCATTAGAATCAACATAGGAAATGGTTCCATTTACTTTTGTTATTGGTACCATCCCTGAGTCTCTTGCAACTTGAGATTCTAAGCCTGTGCCAACTAACGGGCGCTCTGGTCTAAGCAATGGAACAGCTTGGCGTTGCATGTTAGATCCCATAAGTGCCCTATTTGCATCATCATGCTCCAAAAAGGGGATGAGTGAAGTAGCAACTGAAATAACTTGAACAGGAGAAAGTTGCACGTAATCAACTTGATGAGGAGGTACTTTTTCAAAATCCTGTCTATATCTAACTGGGATTAAATTTGAAAGTATCGTGCCATCTTTGTCGGTAGCTACATCTCCTGGGGCAACCCTACACTCATCCTCTAAATCAGCAGATAAATAAACAGGATTACCTTCTTTCAGAACTCTACCTTTATCTACTTTCCAAAAAGGAGTTTCTATAAAGCCATATTCATTTACTCTTGCATGGGTAGCAAGTGAATTAATAAGTCCTGCATTTGGACCTTCGGGAGTCTCAATAGGACATAACCTTCCATAGTGTGAAGGATGAATATCTCTTACAGCAAATCCTGCTCTTTCTCTAGTCAAACCGCCAGGACCTAAAGCTGAGATTCTTCTTTTATGGGTTAATTCCGCCAATGGATTCGTTTGATCCATAAATTGACTTAATTGACTTGACCCAAAGAACTCTTTAATAGCCGCAACTAAAGGTTTTGGATTTACTAACTGAGCGGGAGTAAGAGAATCTGTCTCTCCAACAGTCATTCTTTCTTTAATGATTCTCTCTAAGCGATTCAGTCCTACCCTAACTTGGTTTTGCAGAAGTTCCCCAACGGACCTAACTCTTCTATTACCAAGGTGATCAATATCATCTAAACTCGCACCGCCTATATCAAGTTCTAAGTTGATTAGATAATCTATGGTAGAGAGAACGTCTTCATGGGTGAGTGTTCTAACATCATCTGGAACAGTTAACCTTAATTTCTTGTTAATTTTATATCTACCAACCCTTCCCAAATCATATCTTTTGGGATCAAAGAATCTACTGTATAGAAGTTGTTGACCACCAGAAACCGAGGGAGGCTCACCAGGGCGTAATTTCTTATAAAGCTCTAATAAAGCCTGGTCTTCCGAATTTATACCTTCATCATTTGCTGAATCAATTGATTGTTGATAAAACTCAGGGTGTCTCAGTTTATCTACTACATCATTATCTGATAAGCCCATAGCTCTCATAAGAACATGAGCATTGATTTTTCTAGTTTTGTCAACCCTCACATAAAGTAAGTTGTTTTTATCTGTCTCGAATTTTAACCATGCACCTCTGTTTGGAATAACGCTTGCGTTATATGTCCGTCGACCATTTTTATCCTGTTCATCTTTGAAATAAACTCCTGGACTTCGAACAATTTGATTCACTATTACTCTTTCTGCTCCATTAATGATGAAAGTACCTCTTTCTGTCATCAATGGTAACTCACCTATAAATACTTCTTGCTCTTTAATTTCACCTGTTTCTTTGTTTATTAATCTACATGTAACATACATTTGAGATGCAAAAGTAGCATCTCGCCTTTTGGCTTCCTCGACGTCATGCCTAGGTCTTTTTAACCTGTATTCTTCTCCAATAAAATGTAATTCTAATTTGCCAGTATAGTCAGTAATTGGAGAAAAATTTTGTAATTCTTCAATTAAACCCTTTTCTAAAAACCATTTAAAACTTGCTCTCTGTACCTCAACTAAATCCGGTAGATAAGTAGCTGTTTTTGCTACCTGTAAAGCGCTACTGCTCATCCAATAAAACCCGTTATTATGTAAGATTTACTGTTTACTATAAATGTACTTAATTTATTAATTTGTAATTGAACTCTTAGATTTTGAAACCAAGATTTATTCTTGATTTTGATATATACCCAAAAAATAAACGTGAAATTTAATTTCTAGATATACTGGCTTTTAGCCATGTTTCAGAGATCTAATACTAAATAATTAAGAAAATTTCCAGTAATTTTGTATTCTAACACCCGTTGACCCTGTTTATCAAGTCAAATTTAAACAAATCTTCAGCATTCCTAGATGACTCTGCAGCGATATTACTCAATTCAGTTGAGCGTAATTTCGAAAGAAAATTAGCTACGTTTTCTACAAAAGCTGGCTCATTTCTTTTACCTCTATGAGGGACAGGAGCTAAAAAGGGTGAGTCAGTTTCAATCAAGTATCTATCACAAGGGACTATTTTTGCACACTCATGAATTTCATGTGCTTTTGGAAATGTAACTATTCCACTAAAACTTATATAGAAACCAAGATCCAAAAATTGCTTCATTTCATTAGGAGTTCCCGTCCAACAATGAAGTACTCCTCTTGGGCATCTTCCTTTTTTATTTAGGTCACTACATATATTAATCATTTCATTTGCTGCATCTCTGCAATGAATAATCACCGGTAAGTCTAGTTCAAATGCTAACTCCATTTGCGGGATAAGTGCATCAATCTGGTTTTTTTTATTTTCGCTTTTAAAAAAATCTAGGCCTAACTCTCCAATAGCAACAACTCTATTATCTTCTTGAACTGCATTATTTAATAAAGATTTGTAGTTTCTTTCCCATTTATTTGCTTCAAGAGGATGTAAACCTACGGAATAATAAATTTCATCAAATTGTTGGGAAATTTTTTTTAATTTAGGAATTTCTGATAATTCACAACAAGCATGAAGTAGTTTCTTTACACCTCTAGAACGCCATCTAGAAACAACATCTTCAAGGTCTTGTGCAAAATTTTCAAATATTAAATGACAATGTGAGTCTATGAGTTCAATATCCCTCATATTATAATCCGTCTATTTAGTTTGTTGTGAGAGTAGTTTTTACTATTTTATTAATTCTAGATTTTTTATTAGCGCCATTATTCTTATGCAGAACATTCTTTTTAACTGCTTTATCAATTAAACTAAAAGCAATACTAAGGCTTGATTGAACCAAGTTTTTGTTCTCAGCATTCGGTTCTTGTTTATACTTTTCACAATTTTCTAATGTTTTTTTTGTCAAAGTTCTAACCGTTGATTTATAAGACTTATTGATTAAACGATTTCTTTCGGCAATTTGAATTCTCTTTTTCGCTGATTTGGTATTGGCCACAGAGAGTAATTTTTATAGTAGAAAATTATCATAACAAATAAATAGACTACTAATCAATAATATATAATTTGAAAAGGTTATTAAATTAGTGCTTTAGGCTTAAAAGTTCCAAAAATTAAGAATATGAAGATCATAAATAATAGGCAGAATGCTATTAACGAATTAAATAGAATTTCTGCTAGAACTACTTCCGAAAACAATAAAAAGATAACTTCAATTGTTGAGGAAATTCTTCAAGAAGTAAAAAATCATGGAGATCATGCCGTAAAAAACTATACAAAAAAATTTGATGGTTTCAATCCTGACCCTATGCAAGTTAGCTTGAATGATTTAAAGAATGCATGGAATGACATTGACAGCAATTTAAAAAGTTCATTAGAAGTTGCCTATAAAAGAATTAAAAAATTTCATGAAAAAGAGATCCCAAGATCTTTCACAATTAAAGGTGAACATGGTGACTTGGTTCAAAGGAAATGGAAGCCAGTAAAAAATGCAGGTATATATATCCCTGGAGGCAGAGCTGCTTATCCAAGCACAGTTTTGATGAATGCAATACCAGCAAAAGTCGCAGGAGTAGAAGAAATAACAATGGTTTCTCCTGGCAATAAAGAAGGTTTAATAAACAAAACTGTTTTAGCAGCAGCTTACTTATGCGGTGTTGATAAAGTTTTTAGAATTGGAGGAGCCCAAGCAATTGGCGCATTAGCATTTGGCACTAAGCAAATTAAAAAAGTTGATGTAATCTCAGGGCCAGGAAATATCTATGTAACTAATGCTAAAAAACTAATTTATGGATCTACCGGAATTGATTCCCTAGCTGGTCCAAGTGAAATATTAATCATTGCAGATGACACTGCTAAAAGCTCGCAAATAGCATCTGACTTGCTAGCTCAAGCAGAACATGATCCTTTAGCTTCCTCAATACTTCTTACTACATCGCAAGCTAAGGCTAAAGAAGTTTTTGATGAGGTTTATAAAACAATGGAGGATCACCCAAGAAAAGAAATTTGTATGCAATCAATCAACAATTGGGGATTAATAGTTATTTGCGAAAATTATGAATCATGTATTGAACTAAGCAATCAATTCGCCCCAGAACACTTAGAAATTATTACTTATGATCCAAAAGAAATTATTAAAGGTATTGAAAATGCAGGAGCGATATTTTTAGGGAAATGGACCCCTGAAGCTGTTGGAGATTATCTGGCTGGGCCAAATCACACTTTACCAACATCAGGGAATTCAAGATTCAATGGGTCACTGGGAGTTGAGACTTTCATGAAAAATACTTCAATAATAGAATTTAACGAAGAAAGTTTAAAAGCTCATAGTTTAGACATTATAAATCTCGCTCTAAGTGAAGGGCTTCAAAGTCATGCTAATTCTGTTCAAATAAGATTTGAAGATTAACAAACTTTGGAAGGTGAGTAAACTACTGGCGTATTGTTCTCAATTTTACCAACTAAGACTTTATCTGTAATATCAACAAATAATCCATTTTCCAAGACCCCGGGAATATTATTTATACTCCTTTCTATATCTTTGGGATTCTTAATACCATGATTAAATAATACGTCCAGGATTAAGTTACCCTGATCAGTAACAACAGGACCTGCTTTTTTTGTGGCCATCCTGAGAGTAGAAGATCCATCCATTTCTGAAATCTTATCCTTAACCTGCTTCCAGGCATTTGGAAGGACTTCTACAGGGAGAGGAAAAGTTTTATTTAAATTTTGTACCATTTTAGATTCATCAACGACAATTAACAATTTCTCAGCTTTAGATGCCACTAACTTTTCTCTAACATGGCAAGCTCCTCCTCCTTTAATTAATTGGAAAGCAGGATCTACTTCATCTGCGCCATCAATAGCTAAATCAATTCGAGAAACCGATGCCAAGTCAATAAGAGGTATGTCAAGTTCTAGTGCGAGGACTTCTGATTGAAAGGAGGTTGCGACTCCTCTTATATGTTTCAATTTGCCTGAGTGAATTTCATCCGCAAGACTTTTTATCATAAGTGCAGCAGTTGATCCAGATCCTAAACCAAGTATCATTTCACTTTCAACTTCTTTAATAGCTGCATCAGCAACTATTTGCTTCATTTGAGTCTGAGAATCCAAAATTTTTTTTTATATTTATAGATTATTTAATTTCAATGGGTGATTTATGTCAAACCTGGAAGTGCCTCTGGTTTTATATTTACCTGAATCTCCTTGTTTTCTCTTAAAACATTTAAGAGAAAAACTTTTCCTATTTGAGCCTTTTCTACTTCGTTAAGTAAAGCTTTAGGTTCTTCTATAGAAATATTTTCGGCGGCTATTACTAAATCACCTCTTCTTAAGCCCGCTTTTTCTGCAGGACTATTTGGTATGACAGATTGAATTAATGCTCCAGATCTTTCAGGTAATTGCACTATTGAATTAGGATCTTTATTGTATTCTTTAGCAATTTTTGGATTCAAAGAAATTAATTGTACACCTAAATATGGATGGATAACCTCTCCATTTTCAAAAAGCTGATCAGAAACTATTTTTGCTAAATTAATAGGTATTGCGAAGCCTAACCCTGCACCAGGGCCGCTTCTTACTAAGGTATTGATTCCTATTACCTCTCCCTTTGAATTAATAAGTGGTCCGCCAGAATTACCTGGATTTATTGCCGCATCAGTTTGTATCAGATCAAGCCTTTTGTCTGAAAATCCTAAACTGTTAATATCTCTATGTAGGCTACTAACTATCCCAAGTGTAACTGTTTTTTCTAAACCATAAGGCGTACCTAGAGCTATTGCCCAATCTCCGACTTCAAGATCTTCAGAATTCCCTAGCGGCGCAAAAACAGAACTAGTAGATTCATCAATCTTAACCAAAGCTAAATCAGTTACTGCATCTGTTCCCAAAACTTGACCTTCGAGAATGTTACCATCTGCCAAAGTTACTGAAACATTATCAACTCTTTCTACGACATGAGCGTTTGTTAGAACCAAACCATTTGTATCAATAATTACCCCTGAACCTTGACCTCTCTCTCTATCCGGTGTATTACCAGGTTCTCCAAGTAGATCCCTTAATAAAGGATCTAATAAAGTCGGATCAAATTGTTGTCTTTCAACTAATCGTTCAGTATCAATTCTTACAACAGCAGGAGCAACATTTTTAACTGCATCTGAAACAAAATTATGAGTATCAAAAGAATTTAGAGCTAAAACTTCAGTTTGTTGAGATAAATTTACTACACAAAAACAGACAATGATGAACATTTTGATTAAATCAATAAATTTAATCTTCAAAAATTTCATTTACCTAAATAGTTTCTGAATTTATTAAAGTAAATCTACTTGAATAAAAAGATAAGTGTTGTTTATTTGTTTACATCCATAAAATACAAATCTTTCAATTTTCTCAAAAAATAATATTTAAATATGTGAGAATAAAACTAAATAAATAAATTAAAAAAATTGAATAAAGAAAACAAAAATAAACTAGAAATAATTCTTCAAAAAGTTGCCAAGGAATATGATTTTGAGATTTGCAGTTTAGATATAAAAACTAATCAAAATCCAATTATTTTGCAAATTACAATAAAAAAAACTAATGGAAATGATATTTCAATTGATGATTGTTCAAAATTTAATACCCCAGCATCTAATGAAATTGAAAATTCAAATCTTTTAAATTGTTCATATGTCTTAGAAATTAGTAGTCAAGGGGTCAGTGATGATTTAACCTCAGAAAGAGACTTCAAAACTTTTAAAGGTTTTCCAGTTAATGTTGAGTTAAACCAAAAGAATTCTAAAATTAAAAATTTGAATGGTTTACTTTATGAAAAGTCTAAAGATTATTTAGCCATTAACATAAAAGGTAAGATAAAAAAAATCCCTTTTAATGAAGTACTAAGGATTAGTCTTTGCACATTAAAAGATTAATTAATTTTCAACCATTATTCATTTTCCCCATCATAGATGGCATTAGTTATTCTCCCAGGTTTAAACAATCTTATTGAAGACATTAGTGAGGAAAAAAAATTACCTCCTAACGTTGTAGAAGTAGCTCTACGCGAAGCTTTACTAAAAGGTTATGAAAAATATAGAAGAACTTTCTACATTGGTGTTCACGAAGATCCATTTGATGAAGAATATTTTAATAATTTTGATGTTGGATTAGATTTGGATGAGGAAGGTTATAGAATATTAGCAAGTAAAATAATTGTAGAAGAAGTTGAAAGCGAAGATCATCAAATCTCTCTTCTAGAAGTTAAACAAGTTGCTGATGATGCTCAAGTAGGTGATACGGTCGTTTTAGACGTTACTCCAGAAAAAGAAGATTTTGGACGTATGGCTGCTTCAACAACAAAACAAGTTTTAGCTCAAAAATTGAGAGACCAACAACGCAAAATGATCCAAGAAGAATTTGCAGATTTGGAGGACCCTGTTTTAACTGCAAGAGTTATAAGATTTGAAAGGCAATCAATCATTATGGGAGTAAGTTCAGGAATCGGCAGACCTGAAGTAGAAGCAGAACTTCCGAAAAGGGATCAATTACCTAATGACAACTATAGAGCAAACGCAACATTTAAAGTGTTTTTAAAAGAAGTTAGTGAAATAGCTAGAAAAGGACCACAATTATTTGTAAGTAGAGCTAATGCTGGTTTAGTAGTCTACTTATTTGAAAATGAAGTACCGGAAATTCAGGAAGGGACAGTAAAAATTGTAGCCGTTTCTAGAGAAGCTAACCCACCTTCAAGAGCCGTGGGTCCAAGAACAAAAGTAGCCGTAGATAGTGTCGAACAAGAAGTTGACCCTGTTGGAGCTTGTATTGGTGCAAGAGGTGCAAGAATCCAACAAGTAGTAAATGAATTAAGAGGAGAAAAGATTGATGTTATTAAATGGTCATCTGACCCTATTCAATATATTTTAAACTCTTTAAGTCCAGCAAAAGTTGATTTAGTTAGACTAGTTGACCCAGAAGGGCAACATGCACATGTATTAGTTCCCCCAGATCAATTAAGTCTTGCCATTGGAAGAGAAGGACAAAATGTAAGACTCGCTGCAAGGTTGACTGGTTGGAAAATTGATGTCAAAAACTCACATGAATACGATCAAGAAGCGGAAGATGCAGAAGTTGCTAAATTAATAATACAAAGAGAAGAGGAAGAGAATCTCCAAAGAGAAGCTGAAAAAAGATTAGAAGCTGAGCAAGCAGAGCGAGCAGCAGAAGATGCAAGATTAAGAGAACTCTATCCTCTTCCTGAGGATGAGCAAGAATATGGAGATGAACAATATGAAGGAGACTTCTCTTCTGTAACTGATCAACAAGAAAATAAGAAAGAGAATGAAATATTATCTAAAGAGGAGAAGACACGGTGATAAACAAATCTCCTGTTATGCGTATATGTATCTCATGCAGACAAACTTATGACAGGAAAGATCTTTTCAAAATTACAAAGGATCACAAGCAAGGAATTATGTTTCACAAAGGAATAGGACGTTCTGCTTACATTTGCAAATCTAAAAATTGTTACGCAGATTCTAAAATTAAAAAAAAGCTTCAAAAAGCTTTAAAAACATTTTTAGATCCTGAATTTTTTGATATTTTTGAAAAGGAAATGGAAACTATAATTAACTATCCCAATGAGGGAATATAATTAAATTAAATTCTCTTTAATTAAAAAGAGTAAAATACAGATTATTAATGACCATCAGCGATAAAATCAGAATTTATGAACTTTCCAGAGATTTAAAACTGGAAAATAAGGATATTTTGGATGCTGCTCAGAAACTTTCAATTTCGGTAAAGAGTCACAGCAGTTCTATAAGCTTGGCGGATGCAAAAAAGATTAAAAATCTTATCAGTAAAAAAAATTCAGTTGAAAAAATAATTTCTGTTAATAAACCTTCATTTAAAGAACGATCTGATAATCTAAAAAATATTGATAAACATAATATAAATAACAAACCTAAAATTAACACACAAAATCAAGAGGGGGCTATCAAAGAAAATTTAAATAGCAAGCCCCTATTAATAAGACCAGTAACCAAACCAGAGAGTCCAGAAAGAATAGCGAACAAAACAGTTTCAAATACAATAAATCACCCCAAAAAACCAACTATTGTTGCTAACAATAAATCTCAAGACAATCTAAGAAATCAGAATAGAAGAAATAATTCAGACAAATCAACAACAAAAATTCCTTCCAAACCCCTCTTACAAAAATCTAACCAAGATAAAAAAACCTTTTCCAAAAGCACAACCCCTTCTATAAAAAGCGCTGTAAGACCTTCAATTCAGTTAATAGAAAAGCCTAAAAATTTAAATAATAATAATATTAAAGGGAATGATTCAATCATAAAAAATAATTCTCTCAACAGAAATCGCGTTTCAAACAAATCTGATCAAAATTCTAATAAATCTACTAAAAAGAATCTAAACAATATCCAAGACAAAAACACCCCAGAGCTTGTAGGAGCTCCTATAAGAAGAGAAGAACCTAGGATAAATCCTAATATACAAAATAATCGGAAAATATCTAATCCACATACTCCCCCTAATAGATCTAATACAACTAATAGACCTAGTAATTCCAGTAGACCTATTAATTCCAGTAGACCTATTAATTCCAGTAGACCTAGTACTCCCAGTAGACCTAGTACTCCCATTAGACCTAATACTCCCATTAGACCTAGTACTCCCAGTAGACCTAGTACTCCCAGTAGACCTAATACTCCCAGTAGGCCTGGATTACAAAATAGACCTGGCACATTTAATAGACAAGGTAATCGAAATAGGCCTGGTGCGCCTAATAGACCTAATGGCAATTACAGACAAGGAGGACCACTTAGACAAGGAGATTTCAACAAAACTGGTTCAAAATTTAATGATCAAAAGTCCTCAGGTATAAGGAAACCGGTTGCCCCCAATGAATTAATGCAACTGCGAAAAACAAATGCATCAGATAAAGATAAAATCAATAAAACTAATGCTGAAAAAAAAGAGATTCAGTCTCCCAAACATAAGGCAAAATCTCCAAATGTTCGTCCAAGTACTACACCTCCTTCCAAAAAGGCCCCTCACAGATCATTTGCCAATAGTTCGAAGAAACCTGGCAGAAAAGATTGGGACGATAGCGCAAAACTAGAAGCATTAAGAAATAAAAACCCTCAAAAGCAAAGACAAAAAGTTCACATTATAGGTGAGAATGATGATTCATTGACCTCTGAGACTAGTGGATATTCAGGTGAAAAAATCTCTATTTTATCCGCTAGTTTGGCACGTCCGAAAAAAGAAACATCTGATGAAACTAAATCACCAACAGCTTCAAGACAATTTAAGAAAAAGAAAAAAGAAACTACAAGACAAAGGCAAAAAAGAAGAGCTATGGAATTAAAGGCAGCCAAAGAGGCTAAACAAGTAAGGCCGGAGATGATTATCGTACCAGAAGATAATTTAACGGTTCAAGAACTAGCTGATAAATTAAGCCTTGAAAGTTCTGAAATAATAAAATCTCTTTTCTTTAAAGGAATAACTGCGACAGTAACTCAAACTCTTGATTTGGCAACTATCGAAACCGTAGCAGAAGAATTTGGAGTCCCTGTTTTGCAAGACGATATTCAAGAGGCTGCGAAGAAAACGGTTGATATGATTGAAAAAGATGATATTGATAGTCTAATCAAAAGACCACCAGTAATTACAGTTATGGGTCATGTGGATCATGGCAAAACAAGCCTTTTAGATTCAATAAGACAATCAAGAGTAGCATCAGGAGAGGCAGGAGGAATCACTCAACATATAGGAGCTTATCAAGTTGAATTTGAACATGAATCCAAAAAGAAAAAATTAACTTTTCTGGACACTCCTGGTCATGAAGCCTTTACTGCTATGCGAGCACGAGGTACTAAGGTTACTGATGTAGCTGTACTGGTAGTAGCAGCAGATGATGGCTGTCGGCCTCAAACTCTTGAAGCTATTAGTCATGCACGAGCGGCAAAAGTACCAATAGTAGTAGCAATAAATAAAATCGATAAAGAAGGAGCCTCCCCAGATAAAGTCAAGCAAGAGTTATCAGAAAAAGATTTAATTGCTGAAGATTGGGGAGGAGATGTAGTTATGGTCCCGGTAAGTGCCATCAAAAAACAAAACATTGATAAATTACTGGAAATGATTTTATTAGTTTCAGAAGTTGAAGATCTGCAAGCTAACCCTGAGAGATTAGCTAAGGGAACTGTTATTGAAGCTCACTTAGATAAAGCTAAAGGACCGGTTGCTACTTTACTAGTCCAAAATGGAACATTAAAATCTGGCGATGTTTTAGCTGCAGGTTCAGTACTTGGGAAAATCAGAGCAATGGTTGATGAACATGGCAGTAGAATCAAAGAAGCAGGGCCTTCCTTCCCAGTAGAGGCTCTAGGATTCAGTGAAGTGCCAACAGCAGGGGATGAATTTGAAGTCTACCCCGATGAAAAAACAGCTAGAGCTATTGTTGGCGACAGGGCTACTGATGCGCGAGCAACAAAATTAGCACAACAAATGGCATCTAGAAGAGTTAGCTTATCCTCTTTATCAACTCAAGCAAATGATGGAGAGCTGAAAGAGTTAAACTTAATTCTTAAAGCTGATGTTCAAGGAAGTGTTGAAGCGATACTGGGCTCATTGGAACAATTACCAAAAAATGAAGTTCAAGTCAGAGTTTTACTATCCGCACCAGGCGAAATAACTGAAACAGATATAGACCTTGCAGCTGCATCTGGATCTGTGATAATCGGTTTCAATACATCATTAGCTTCTGGTGCAAAGAGAGCAGCTGATGCTAATAATGTTGACATAAGAGAGTATGAAGTAATCTATAAACTTTTAGAAGATATTCAGTTAGCAATGGAAGGTCTACTGGAACCTGATCTTGTCGAAGAATCATTAGGTCAAGCCGAAGTTAGAGCAACTTTTGCAGTTGGCAAAGGTGCTATAGCTGGGTGTTACATACAAAACGGTAAGCTACAACGAAATTGTTCTCTAAGAGTTCTTAGATCAGATAAAGTAATTTTTGAAGGTAATTTAGACTCTTTGAAAAGGTCTAAAGATGATGTAAAAGAAGTAAATACAGGATTTGAATGTGGAGTTGGCTGCGATAAATTTTCTTCTTGGAATGAAGGAGATATAATCGAGGCATTCAAGTTTGTTACTAAAAGAAGAACCTTAAATAAAAATTAACTTATTCTTCTTTATTTCTATCGAGAAATAACAACATAGGAAACACTATACAAGCTCCAAGTTGTATCAACAGATTATTTTGCTGTAATTCATTTCCGCTAGCAATTTTAGAAAGCATAATTAAAAGTCCTAAAAAAGCCGAACCACTAAAAGCTATCCACAATACTCTCCTTAATCCCTTGAAGGGAGCCTGGGATTCCTTTAACAATTTCTTTTTTAATTCAGAATCTATTTTTGACATAAATTTTTTTAATTATAATATGAAGTCTATATAAAAATATTAATATTTTAATATTGCCGGTATAGCTTAGCGGTAGAGCAACTGTCTCGTAAACAGTAGGTCATTGGTTCAATTCCAATTATCGGCATTTCAAAAGCAAAGTAAAAACAAAAATGGCTAATAGAATTTTTAAATTTAAATATCTTTATAAACTATTTATTTTTATTCCGCTAATATTTTATTTTGGCAAAAGAAGTTATATTGCGTACGATGAAGGATTTTATGCACTACAAGCTAGATGGATATTGGATAAAGGTAACTGGACAATTCCTCTTTGGTGGGACGAATATGTTTTAGATAGAACAATAGGTTTACAGTTTTTAATTGCAAAGTCACAAGATATCTTTGGAAGAAATATGTTTTCCGCATATCTACCCACAACAATTGCTGCAATATTGATGCTATTTATCACTTACAAATTACATGAAGAATTTTTTAATAAAAAATATGCAATTATATCTCCACTCATACTTTCCACTACATATCTATGGTTTGATTACTCACACTTAGCCACTCAAGATATTATTTATTCATGTTTAGTATCTATTGGAGTATTTTCTTTAGTCAAAATAAAAAGTACAGATAACAAATTCTATATTCTGCTTTTTGGTATTTGGATTGGTTTATCTTTTATGATGAAAACTTTTCTAGTATTTGTCCCTTTATTTTCACTCTTACCATATTTATATATAAAAAAGTATCTTTTATTCAATAAATTCTTTTGGCTTGGACTACTCATTGGATTTATTCCATATTTCTTTTGGTCCTTATCTATAAACCCTTATTTAGAGAAAAATATTATTCTTTACTTGGTTGAAAAGTTTAACAGTCTTTCTAATAAAAATACGTTTACAAATCCTTTCTATTATTATTTTTGGAATATTCCCGCAACATTTCTACCATGGAGTATTTTTGCAATAATTGGCATAATATGCAATATATCTAAAAATAAAGAGAATAAATATATACTTACCTTCTTCCCCTTAATATTAATAGCAGTTCTAAGTATTTTTTCTACTAAAACACCTTACTATCCACTACAAATCTCATCTATTCTCACACTAAATACTTATGTAGGAATAAAATATTTATTTAACTCTAAAAGATATAAACTAATTTTTATATTTATTACTTCAAAAATAATTCCATTATTTTTAATAATTATAACTTTCACATATTATTTTTTCTATAAAAATATAAGTAACTTTACCTTTAAGGAAAATACATTTCTAATGCTTGGATTATTGTCTTTAGGAATATCTTGGGCATTCATAAAAAATAAAAACTCATTCAAAGAAATATTAATAACTCTCATAATTGGGCCTTACTTATTAACTTCATTTTTTTTGCAATCAGGATTATTCACTGATAGATCAAGAGAACTAAGAGAGAAAATGGAATATGTATCATCTCTTGATATCATAAAAAACCAACCAATAAAGGTTGATAAAAGTGGAATGAACAATTATGAATCCCAATCAAAAATCATAAGAATTTCGATATTAACTCCCAAACTGGATGAAGGTTTAGAGAGTATTGATCAGTTAAAAAAAGCAGAATTAGCATGGTCAACTGAATTTAAAGAAATAAAAAACAATAATTATTCTTATGAAGTGATATATGAAAATGATATTTTAAAACCATGGAAATTAATATTAAAAAAGTAAATAAACAATATATAGTAAAGTGTCGTTTGAAAACTGTATAAAATAATGAAATCTGTTAATACTTGGAATTTAACGAATAATAAACTTCATCAATTATTCAAAGATAATAACGAATTTATTTCCATTAAAGTACGGGGTAATACTTGGGAGCCAATAACTAGATGGCTAAGATTAGATTCAAGAATTTTTAGAGAAACTACTAGCAGAGCAAGAATAACTTTATGTGATATTGAATCTCTAGCGGAAATTTATAACTACAGATCCATTAGATGGAAAGCAAAAAAATTAACTCCTTTGCCAACTAAAATAATTCCAAAATCTTTAAAAAATATTTTTCGCAAGATACCAATCATAAAACAACTTGCATATGAACTAGAAATAGTATTTTATAAATATAGTGAAAATATTTCTGATCAGTTAATATCAATAGTAATTCCTGCAAGAAATGAAGCTGGAAATAAAGAACTTTTAATACAAGCATTAAATAAAATCAAAACAATACCAAATAAAGTAGAAATTATATTTATTGAGGGGAATAGCAATGATAATACATATGAAATTCTACAAGAATTAAAAGAAAATTTCTCAGATTTCTTCAAGATATCTCTTTTAAAACAAACTTCTAAAGGGAAGAAGAATGCTGTTGTGGAGGGATTTAATATTTCTTCCGGTGAAACCCTCGCAATAATTGATAGTGATTTTACTGTAGATATTGATGACAGTATCTCAGCAATTATGGAATCAACCAAAAATGAAAATATCCTAATTAATTGTGCCCGCACAACTTTCCCAATGGAAAAAGATGCTATGAGATGGGCTAATTATATAGGGAATAGACTATTTGCAATATTTTTATCAATTCTCATAAATAAGCCAGTTTCAGATTCGCTTTGTGGAACAAAAGTTTTTTCAAGAAAATTCTTTAAACTTATGAAAAAAAATGGAAGTTGGGATTCCAAATCTGACCCATTTGGAGACTTCACCATAATTTTTGAAGCAGCAAATAATAATATTAAAATACTTAATTATCCTGTTAGATATTACGCCAGAAAATCTGGGGCACCTAATATATCTAGATGGATTGATGGATTAAAACTCCTCAAAGTATGCTGGATTTATATGATTTCTGACATTTGAATTTAAATAAATTATCAGTAGTATTTTCTAAAGATTTTTAATTTCGCCAAATTAGTAATAAAATACTTAGATTCTTAATGAAAATAAATTCATTAGAATTTAATGACATGAATTTTAAATTAGAGTTCAAAAAATTAAGTAAAAAAGATTTCCATAGAAAACACTACGGAAAAATTCTTACTGTAAGACTTCCATGTAATCCAATATTTCCTATAGGACCTATTTATTTAGCAGACCATATTAATAAATGTTTTCCAAAAATTGAACAACAATTTATTGATCTGGCAATAATTCCATCTAATAAAGTGTCCAAATATTTAGCTAGAAAAATTGATCAATTTAGACCTCATCTAATTATTTTTTCATGGAGAGATATACAAATTTATGCACCTGTCGATGGCAGGAGTGGAAATCCCCTGCAAAACTCTTTTGAGGTTTTCTATTCAAAAAATATCCTTAAAAAGATTAGAGGTTCTTGGGGAGGATTAAAACTAATTGCATCACATTATGGAGAAATATATAGAAATACTTCTTTAGTCAAGATGGGACTTAAAAGAGCACAAAAATACAACAAAGATGTAAAAGTAATTTTAGGAGGTGGAGCAGTTAGTGTTTTCTATGAACAATTAGGAAATTTACTCCCAAAAGGAACTATTATTTCTGTTGGAGAAGGAGAAAATCTCTTAGAAAAAATTATTAGGAATGATTCAATAGAAGACGAAAGATGTTACGTTGCTGGACAGAAACCTCGAAATAAATTAATACATGAACAACCTGCAGGCACTATTAAAACTGCCTGCAACTATAAATACATTAAATCCATATGGCCAGAATTCAATTGGTATATAGAAGGTGGAGATTACTATGTAGGGGTTCAAACAAAAAGAGGTTGCCCTCATAATTGTTGTTTCTGCGTTTATACAGTTGTAGAGGGCAAACAGGTTCGTGTTAATCCTGTTACCGAAGTAATCAAAGAAATGAAGCAATTATATGATCTAGGAGTTAGGGGATTTTGGTTCACAGACGCGCAGTTTATTCCAGCCAAAAAACACATAGAAGATGCAAAAATACTATTGCAAGCTATCAAAGATCAAGGCTGGGATGACATTAAATGGGCCGCATACATCAGAGCGGATAATATTGATGCTGATCTTGCTCAGCTTATGGTGGATACAGGTATGAGTTATTTTGAAATAGGTATCACTTCAGGATCTCAAGAACTTGTTAGAAAAATGAGGTTAGCATATGACCTTGAAACGGTATTAAATAATTGCAGAATGCTAGTCAAAGCAGGTTTCACTAATCATGTCTCAGTCAATTATTCATTTAATGTTTTTGATGAAACGCCAAGTACCATAAGACAAACTATTGCTTACCACAGAGAATTAGAAAATATTTTTGGGAAAGGCTTAGTTGACCCAGCTATATTCTTTATAGGTTTACAACCTCATACTCTTCTTGAGAAGTATGCCTTAGATCATAAGATTTTGAAGCCTAATTATAATCCAATGAGCATGATGCCTTGGACCGCAAGAAAGCTTTTATGGAATCCAGGCTCTCTAGGCAAGAAACTTGGACAAGTATGTTTAGAAGCTTTTGATAATAAAGAAGATGAATTTGGTAAAACAGTTATCAATATTCTTGAGAGAGAATATGGTAAGTCCTCCTTAAAAGAATCCTTAAAAGTTCGTCCCTTATCGGAAAGGAAATTAGCCCTTCAAAAAAAATAAATTCAACACTTATTAATCCTCTTTTTCAATTGAACTAGAAATTCCTTTGGATTTTAATGATTCTGAATAAAATTCTGCTGGTTCTAAGTCGCAAACAATGACTAAACCTATCCCAGTATTATGAGCTTCTAGCATAATAGCAATAGCATCTTGCTCACTTAATTGTGGGACAACCTCTCTTAGTGAAATAGTGACATACTCCATAGAGTTAATAGGATCATTATGAATTAAAACCTTATATTTAGGCGATTTGTTTTTTAATTCAGAAGGTTTCTTTTCTATAACAGCTGCATTATTGTTTTCCATTTTCATTAACTCTGCACTTACCATTTGATTGTTTTTGGGATTTTCATTAATCTTTAATATTATATGCTAATTATTCTTTCCATTGCATCAATAACTTTTTTTCGAGAGTTAAAGGCTGACAAACGGAAATAACCTTCTCCTGACAATCCAAATCCGCTTCCAGGAGTCCCTACTACATTTGCTTTTTCTAGCAGATAGTCGAAAAAGTCCCAAGAGGTCATTTGATCTGGAACTTTTATCCAAATATAAGGAGCGTTATCCCCACCATATACGGTAAAACCTGCCTTCTGAAGTTTATTTTTCATAATCTTGGCATTTTCCATATAAAAACCAATCAGATCTTTCACTTCTTTTTTACCATCAGAAGAATAAACCGCCTCAGCTCCCCTTTGAACAATGTAGCTCACTCCATTAAATTTAGTGGATTGTCGCCTATCCCAAAGAGACCATAAATCAATTTTTTCACTTTTTGAATTCAAACCTGAAAGATTTTTAGGGATTACTGTATAAGCACATCTTACTCCTGTAAAACCAGCATTCTTTGAAAAGGATCTAAACTCTATAGCACAATCCTTTGCTCCCTCTATCTCATATATTGAATGAGGAAGATCCTTATCTTGAATAAAGGCTTCATAAGCGGCATCAAAAAGTATTAATGAATTGTTTTGGTTTGCGTAATCAACCCATTTCTTCAAATCTACTTTAGTAATTGTTGCTCCAGTAGGATTATTAGGAAAACAAAGATATACAATATCAACTTTACTCGAAGGTATTTCAGGCAAGAAATTATTTTCTTCATTTATTGGGAGATAAATTAAGCCCTGATAAGTTCCATCTTGGAGAGACTCTCCAGTTCTTCCAGTCATCACATTACTATCTACGTAAACTGGGTACACAGGATCTGTTACAGCAATTGAATTATTATTACCAAGAATGTCTAAAATATTACTACTGTCGCATTTTGATCCATCTGAAACAAAGATTTCCTCTGGAGATATTTGACAGCCTTTTGAAATAAATTCATTATCGGATATTTTTTCTCTAAGCCAGGGATATCCTTGTTCTGGTCCATAACCTTTAAACCCATCTTTTGTTCCCATCTCATTTAAGGCTTTACTCATTGCATCTCGGCATGATTGAGGTAATGGTTCTGTTACATCGCCAATACCAAGCTTAATAATGTCACTACTACTATTATTCTGAATATAGGCATTAACTCTTTTAGAAATTTCAGGAAATAAATATCCTGCTTTTAGTTTTAAATAATTTTCGTTTACTTGAACCACTTTAGAGCAAAATGAAATTTAATCTTTAATAAGAATAATGGATCAATGTGCTTTAGTGATAATTAAATGTTAAAATAATACTAGTTATGATTTAATTAAAATAATAATCATAGCTTACAATCAATTATAAATTGTTTGAAATTCCTCTAAAGCTAGTATAAGTAGCATAATTTAACTGCTAATAATTATTTAAAAAAGTCAAATAATCCTAGCTAAAAATAATTGCTCATCGATTAAATAAAAATTAAATTATTTAATTTTAAATGATTTTAAAATCCAAAACCTTCTTAAATTTACTTTATGTCTCAGCAAATTGTCATAGCTGAGCAGGCGCGAATTGCAGCACTACTCACAGATGATCGAGTTGATGAATTAATCGTCGCACAAGGTCAATATCAAATTGGGGATATTTTCTTAGGAACTGTTGAAAATGTTCTTCCTGGAATTGATGCTGCTTTCATAGATATTGGTGAAAGTGATAAAAATGGTTTTATTCATGTCTCAGATCTAGGTCCATTAAAACTTAAAAAAGGTGTTTTAGGTATTACTGAATTACTAGAGCCAAAACAAAAAGTTCTTGTACAAGTGATGAAGGAACCTACTGGAAATAAAGGACCTAGACTTAACGGAAATATCTCAATACCTGGGAAATACTTAATTTTGCAACCTTATGGACAAGGTGTAAATATCTCTAGAAAAATTAACACCGAGACAGAAAGAAGTCGCTTAAGAGCTCTCGGAGTTTTAATAAAACCACCCAGCACAGGTATACTATTTAGAACAGAGTCAGAAAATATAAAAGAAGAATTAATCATTGAAGATTTAGAAAATTTAATTCAAAAATGGGAAGAAATTTTAAAATTATCAGAGAATTCTAATCCGCCAAATTTAATAAAGCGAGATAATGATTTTTCCCTAAAAATATTGAGAGATCATGTTAATTCAGCAACTAAAAAAATCATTATAGACAATAAATTATTAGTAGATAAAGCAAAAGACTTTTTAAAAAGTAATGAATCTAATGTAGAAATTGGATTCCACGATAACGACTTAAACGAACATATTTTAGAAAAATACGAAATTAAGAAAACTATTCAGAAATCTCTTCAACCTAGAGTAGACCTACCTTCAGGAGGTTATATAATTATTGAACCAACTGAAGCCTTAACAGTAATTGATGTCAATTCTGGATCTTTTACAAGATCCGCAAACTCAAGACAAACTGTTTTATGGACAAATTGCGAAGCAGCACTTGAAATCTCAAGGCAAATGAAATTAAGAAATATTGGAGGAGTTATCGTCGTAGATTTTATTGATATGGAATCCAGAAGAGATCAATTCCAGTTACTTGAACATTTTACTTCAACCATAAAGGATGATTCTGCAAGACCTCAGATTGCTCAGTTAACTGAATTAGGGTTAGTAGAATTAACCAGAAGAAGACAAGGTCAAAACATATATGAATTATTTGGGCAGAAGTGTAGTTATTGCAATGGATTAGGACATGTGGAGAATTTATTGAATTACGAAAATTATAATTTAGCAAGCAAAAATATTGGGGGTCAACTTAATAAATCAAATACTGCAAAACCTCAAGTACTAGACAATATAGCGTTAATTGATAAGCAGGGGAAAATAGTTGAAAAAGAATTGCAGAACACTAATAATTCAAATAAAGAAGATCTTCCTAATAAAAAGAAAAATGATGATGATATCTTGACATCTAATGCTAAAGAAAAAAACGTAATATCTATGGATCTTACTATTGATGAGAAAATTGTTTACAGTCAGTTAGGTATTAATCCACTAATAAAATTAGGGAAAGAATATATAACTAATAATAATCATGTACTTTTAAAGGAGGATGAAAATAAAGAAAAACAAGCTCTTGTAAAAAGCACTAAAAAATCAACAACAAAAAAATACACGAAAAAACAAAGTAAGCAAATCTTAAAATCAGAGGTGCAAGAAGAGATTGAGGAGAAAAGTAGCGATGAAGAAGTTAATACTATAAATACATTACCTAAAATAATTAATGAAAACGAGGAAGTTGAAGTAATAGACAAGGAAAGCGAACTTGAACTTACAGATGAGATAAATAATACAAGAAAAAAAAGGCGAAGATCTTCAGCAAGTATTGAATAAATTTTCTGAAATAGGAATTGACGAAGTGGGCCGAGGAGCAGTTTTTGGACCAGTTTTCTCAGCAGCTTTATTTATAACAAAACAAAATGGATTAGCCCTAAAAAAATTAGGTGTAATGGATAGTAAAAAATTAACTCCAAAAAAAAGAGAATTTCTTGTACCCCATATAATTAAACTATCTTCAGATTACGGAATAGGGCAATCATCGGTAAGAGAAATAGATGCATTTGGTATAAGAGTTGCAACTGAGCTTTCAATGATTAGAGCTGTAAAGAAATTAAGAAATAAACCGTCTGAACTACTAATTGACGGCCCACTATTGTTGAGACCTTGGGAGGGAAATCAAAGAAATATAGTTTCAGGGGATTCCAAATTTACTTCAATTGCTGCAGCAAGCATAATCGCAAAAGTATCTCGTGACATTCTTATGGAAAGATTAGAGAAGAAATACCCTGGATATATGATCTTTAAAAATAAAGGATATGGAACTAGAGAACATATTTGCAGTATCCGAGAAAATGGAATAACTAATCTTCATAGGAAAAGTTTCCTGACAAAATCAAATCTGCTTTGATTCACACCAATCTAAAAAATCTTTCACTAATTGTTGTTGAACCCTGGCCTTTATCCCTAATAAGATCCCATTTAAAACAGAATGGCCAGTAGATTCCAATATTGTCTTTGGAACGAGCTTCAATAAAGGGGGTTGACTTACCGAAACACCTAAAAGAGCTTCTCCCTCTAATCCAATATCAGTTGCTTGTAAATTTGCTTTCAAAATGAGCTTAAAATCATCTATCATCCCTAAACCGTCTAATTTACTATCAAGCGCGCTCATTGTTAAAACACCATCTTTATTCTCTACGCCAATTGATACAACAGGATTAATATCTAATTGAAAAACCTTAAAACTTGTTACTGTATACTTATACTTACCTTCCCCTTCATGAACTAATTTTCTGGAGTCCAGCATTGCTCCAACAACTCTTTCTTCTTCCAAAAGATAGTTAGAAAGATATTCTTTATTACTTGTCACAGAAAGGTTTAATTTCTGTTTAGCATCAAAAGCCAATAACATTTTCTATATACCTCCGATCCTTATTTGATTTCTTTTTTTCTTACAATTAATCATGAGCAAACAAGTTGCATATTTAGGTCCTAAAGGGACATACGCAGAAAAAGCAGCTCATATTTTATCAAAGCTTGCCGGTTTTCAGACACCTATATTTGTACCATGTAATGGGCTAAATTCGGTCATTAAATCAATAGCCTACAACAATTGTGATGCTGCAGTAGTACCTATAGAAAACTCTGTAGAAGGAGGTGTTACAGCAACGTTAGATTCACTTTGGAAATTTCCTGATATTAATATCAACAAAGCAATTGTATTACCGATAAAACATGCATTAATAAGTAATGGTGAAATTTCAGACATATCAGAAGTATTATCGCACCCGCAAGCCTTAGCTCAATGTTCCGAATGGTTATCTGAACATCTTCCAAACGCAATCACTCTTCCCACCAATTCAACATCAGAAGCTGTAAATATGATAAAAAATAGTACATTTAGAGCTGCGATTGGATCAAAATCATTAATAGAAATAAAAGGACTAAAAGAATTAGCTTTCCCTATTAATGATGTACCAGGTAATTGCACACGATTTGTCTTGTTAAGCAAGGAAGCTATTTCTTCGAAAGTCAATATTGCCAGTTTTGCTTTCTCTTTGCTCTCTAATAAGCCTGGTGCCTTACTTAAAGCATTAAATTATATTGCAGAGTTTGGATTCAATATGAGTAAAATAGAATCAAGGCCTTCTAAGAGAGAATTAGGAGAGTATATAATTTATGTTGATTTAGAGATAAAAAGTCAAAAAAGTATTGAAACTATTTCAGATTTAAAACAACGCATAAAACCTTTATGTGAGCATTTCATAGATTTCGGTTGTTATTACTCTCAGAATATTGATTTAGATTAATTTAGCCTCTACATTTATAAACTCCAAATTCCATTAAACCTTTTCTAAAGGCCCAATTCATAAGAAGTATTGTAGGAATCTCTCTTATAGACTTTATTAATGCTAGAGGGCCAAGAGATAAAATTGCAATAGGTCTTCTGAATCCCTCAATAATTGAGTCATACCAAGATGGATTAGTATAAGAATTCCAATTCTCAGAAATAACTTTACCTGAACTATTTTTATTCTGTTGAAGAATATTAACAAAGTCATTAATACTTATAAAATCTGGATGAACCCACTGTTCGAGTAATTGGTTTAGGATAATTTTTTCAAAAAAAGATGGAGGATTAGTTTTTAAATCTCTTGAGTTCCAATCAGCTAATGCCATATATCCACCAGGCCTTAAAGCTCTTAACATTTCGTCAGCAAACTTAGTTTTATCATTCATATGGGCGCCTGCTTCTACACTCCAAATACCATCAAATGCTCCATCTTCAAATTCTAAATCCAAAGCATCCATAACTTGAAAGTTGCAATTAAGTTCATAAGGAGTAAGTTCTATTGCCCTTTTAACTTGAGCCGGACTAATGGTTATTCCTGTAACATTAAATCCATAATACTTTGCAAGAATCCTTGAACTTCCTCCAATTCCACAGCCTACATCCAATATCCGAGATCCTTTTGGTAATCTATCTAAACCACTCCAACGAACTAACTCATGAACGAAGTTTACTTTAGCCTGTCTAAAATCAGTATTATTCTCATCTAAGGCATAGAAACCCAAATGTATATGTTCACCCCATAATCTCTCAAGTAGTTTATCTTGAGTCCATGAATCATATGCCGATGCCACTGTTCCAGAAGAAATAAATTTTCTAGTATTAATTCTCCAAAGTATTAAAGAGACAGATACAAAAATAAATAATAAAAATATAAGTGGTAATAAAAATTCCAACATTTAATTTTCTTTAATATCAGGAAAACTCTCTTTCAAGGCCGTTCTTGCTGCTAACTGTTTTCTTGTATGATCTAGCATTTCAAACTCCCTTTGTAAACGTGTATAAGTATTTCTCTCTTCTAATAATCTTTGCTGTTCCTCCGCAACAGGTCCTCCTAGATGAGAACCTATCCAAAACGATAATTCCATTGGGTTATTAGGTAATTTCTCAGGAAGATTTTTTTTGGAATTGGTCAATTTACTTGTTAATTTGACAACATCACTCAGTGCTTCAGTAACAGAATCTTTTAAAGCATCTAACTTCTGCAAATTATCAACATTTTCGTCATTAATCCAACTCACCATTGCAGAGCAATATGGGGTTGAACGAACAATTTCTAAAATTTGAAATCTTTGTTGACCAAGGGTAATAATATTACTTCTTCCATCTTCTGCCGTTTGGTGCTTTATTATCTGGGCACAGCAACCTACATGTGCCATACTTTTAGTATTCGGATCCCATTTAATGACTCCGAACATAGAGTCTGTTTCAAGTACCGACTTCAACATTATTCTGTATCTTGATTCAAATATATGTAAAGGCAATACTTCTTGTGGGAAAAGAACTACCTCTGGCAAAGGAAATAAAGGTAATTCCCTTACTGAGAGCTCTCCCATTTAAACCTCATTTATTACAAGTTTATACTAGTAAATTAAAGTCCATTTCGGGCTTTCTTAAAGTTTCACTTCTATATCGACACCACTAGGAAGATCCAGCTTCATTAATGCATCAATAGTTTTAGCTGATGGACTATAAATATCAATTATTCTTCTATGCGTTCTTGTTTCAAAATGCTCTCTAGAATCCTTATCTACATGTGGAGATCTTAGAACACAATAAATTTTTCTTTTCGTGGGTAAAGGGATAGGACCAATAGCTGAGGCAGCTGTTGTATCAGCTGTTTGTATTATTTTGTCACAAGATAAATCAAGCATTCTTCTATCAAATGCTTTAAGTCTTATTCGTATTTTTTGTTGTGCAATAGATGCAGTCATAATTTCAAATTAACTTCTAGTAGAAGGGTTGTTCATTAAACAACCCTAATCTATTTGTTTATTTTAAGTGATTGAGGGTAACTTCTAAGAAATAGAAATTATTTAATTATTTTAGAAACAACACCGGCTCCAATAGTGCGTCCTCCTTCACGAATAGCAAAGCGCATTCCCTGTTCAATAGCTACTGGACAAATTAATTCTCCAGTCATTTTAATTCTATCTCCAGGCATAACCATCTCAACATTAGATCCATCATCAGAAGTAAATGCCGTAATTTGGCCTGTTACATCAGTTGTTCTAATATAGAATTGTGGTCTATATCCCGCAAAGAAAGGCGTGTGTCTGCCACCTTCTTCTTTTTTCAGAACATAAACTTCTCCTTCAAATTTTGTATGAGGAGTAATTGATCCTTTCTTGACAAGAACCATTCCTCTTTCTATATCTTCTTTTTCAACACCCCTAAGCAGTAGTCCAACATTATCACCTGCCATTCCTTCATCAAGCATCTTACGGAACATTTCTACACCAGTAACAGTAGTTAGTCTTGTTTCCTTAATACCAACAATTTCTACTTCCTCTCCTTTTAAGACTTTACCTCTCTCAATTCTACCTGTAGCAACTGTTCCTCTACCTGTAATTGAGAATACGTCTTCAACCGCCATCAAAAATGGCTTATCAACTTCTCGCTCTGGTTCAGGGATACTCTCGTCAACAGCCTTCATTAATTCTTCAATTTTTGATTCCCACGTAGAATCTCCTTCTAACGCTTTTAAACCTGAAACTTGAACGATAGGTATATCATCGCCTGGGAAATCATAACTATCTAGAAGTTCTCTAATTTCCATTTCAACAAGTTCAATGATTTCTTCGTCATCAACCATGTCACATTTATTCAAAGCAACTACTAATGCTGGTACACCAACTTGTTTAGCTAAAAGAATATGCTCTTTTGTTTGAGCCATAGGACCATCTGTTGCCGCACAAACCAAAATTGCACCATCCATTTGAGCAGCACCTGTGATCATATTTTTTACATAATCAGCATGACCTGGGCAGTCAACATGGGCGTAATGTCTTCCTGCAGTTTCATATTCAACGTGTGCAGTATTAATTGTAATGCCACGTTCTCTTTCTTCTGGAGCACCATCTATGTCTCCATAATCTTGAGCTTGTGCTTGACCTTTTTTAGCTAATACGTTTGTAATAGCAGCAGTAAGGGTTGTTTTTCCATGGTCAACATGGCCAATAGTACCTATGTTGACATGTGGTTTGTTTCTTTCGAACTTCTCGCGAGCCATTTGAATTAAAGAATCGAGGGTTTAAGTTTGTTTATAGTTCAGAGATCAGGAATTGCCCTGATTCTTGGAAATGATAGCTTCCGCCACATTACGAGGAACTTCCTCGTAATTTGCGAACTCCATTGAAAATATACCCCGACCTTGAGTCATTGATCGGAGTTGAGTGGCATAACCGAACATTTCGGCTAAAGGCACTTTGGCCTGCACCTTGGACAATCCATCATCAACAGATTGTCCTTCGACTTGACCTCTCCTGGAGGAAAGATCGCCAATAACAGATCCAAGAAAGTCGTCAGGACTTTCGACCTCAACTTTCATCATAGGCTCTAAAAGCACAGGGTTACATTTTTTAACCCCATCTTTAAAAGCCATGGATCCTGCTATTTTGAAGGCCATTTCAGATGAGTCTACATCGTGGAACGAACCATCGACTAGTGTTACTTTTACATCAATAAGTGGATAACCGGCAAGAACACCTGATTCGCATGTTTCCTTCATCCCATTTGATGCAGGTCCAATATACTCTTTTGGAACAGCTCCGCCAACAATTTTGTTAACGAATTCAAAACCTTTACCAACTTCAGCCGGTTCCATTTCAATTATCACATGACCATATTGACCTTTTCCTCCAGTTTGCCTTGCATATTTACCTTCCCCAGTAGAACTTGTTCGTATGGTCTCCCTGTAAGAAACCTGAGGAGCTCCAATATTTGCTTCAACCTTAAATTCTCTTAACATTCTATCAACAAGTATTTCCAAATGTAATTCACCCATACCTGCGATAACAGTCTGATTTGTCTCCGGATCAGTACTAACTCTAAATGTTGGATCTTCCTCTGACAAAGCTGTTAAAGCCTTGGATAATTTCTCCATATCGCCTTTAGTTTTTGGCTCAACAGCAACAGAAATAACTGGCTCAGGGATAAACAAAGTCTCCAGAACTATTGGATCCTCAGTGTTACATAAAGTATCACCTGTAGTGGTATTCTTTAGACCCAAAACTGCCCCTAAATCTCCAGCTCTTAACTCATCAACTTCTTCTCTTTCATCAGCTTTGAGTATAACCAATCTAGAAATTCTTTCTTTAGCGTCTTTTGTAGAATTCATTACGTAACTACCCTTTGATAGAACACCTGAATACATCCTTACGAAAGTTAGTTTTCCATATGGGTCTGACATAACCTTAAAAGCTAAAGCACTGAAAGGAGCATTATCGTCGGAGGGTCTAACATCCTCTTTCCCACTTGGCAAAACACCTTGTATTGGCTTTACATCAACTGGAGCCGGCAAGTAATCAACCACAGCATCCAAGACTAGTTGAACACCTTTATTTTTAAATGCAGAACCACATAAAACAGGAACCAATCCATGCTTTAAAACCCCTTCCCTAATACCCTTCTTTAGTTGTTCTTCAGATAGCTCTCCTGTTTCTAGAAATATTTCTATTAATTCCTCATCATTCTCTGCAACGCTTTCCATCAATTTATTGCGCCATTCTGAAGCTTCTTTCTGCATGTCGGAAGGAATAGGAGCCTCTTCAATATCAGTACCTAAATCATTTTTGTATAAATAAGCTTTGTTACCTACTAAATCGATAATGCCTGATAGATCACCTTCTGCTCCAATAGGAAGCTGAATAGGAAGTGCATTAGCTTTAAGTCGATCTTTGATTTGCTTATTAACTTTCAAGAAGTCCGCTCCAGTTCTATCCATCTTATTTACGAATACCATTCTTGGAACAGAGTACCTATCAGCTTGACGCCAAACAGTTTCAGATTGAGGTTGAACTCCACCTACAGCACAAAAAACAGCTATAACACCGTCCAATACTCTCATTGATCTTTCAACTTCAATTGTAAAATCAACGTGTCCAGGAGTATCTATTATATTAATTCTATGATCCTGCCAGCTTGTAGATATTGCAGCAGCAGTAATAGTAATTCCTCTCTCTCTTTCTTGATCCATCCAATCTGTTACTGCAGCACCATCATGAACTTCTCCAATTTTGTGAACAACACCTGAATAAAACAAAATTCGTTCAGTAGTAGTAGTCTTCCCTGCATCAATATGAGCGGCTATACCTATGTTCCTTACTCGTTCTAGGGGAAAGTCGCGTGCCAATTTTAAAGCTCCAAATAGTAATGATTTACAAATAAATAGTGTTTACATTAAAAGTAAACTTTTCTAATAATAAACTAATTAAGTACCTTTTTGAATAAATTAATATCTGTAATGAGCAAAAGCTTTATTAGCCTCTGCCATTTTATGAGTATCCTCCCTTTTTTTCACCGCACTACCAGTTTCATTGGCGGCATCCATTAATTCCCCAGCTAATTTTTGTGACATGCTTTTCCCATTTCTCGCGCGAGAAAATGTAACAAGCCATCTTAAAGCCATAGCAGTTCCTCTTTCTTGACGTACTTCCATGGGTACTTGATAAGTTGCTCCACCAACTCTTCTTGCTCTCACTTCAACAAGAGGAGTAGCATTCTTAACAGCTGTTTCAAACAATTCAACAGCATCAGAACCTGTCCTCTCACTTATTAAAGAAAAAGCATCAGATAATATTCTTTGCGCAGTAGATTTTTTGCCATGCTTCATAAGCCTAGAAATCATCATTGAGGCAAGACGACTATTAAACTTAGGATCTGGAAGAACTGGTCTTTTTACTGCTGCGTTACGACGTGACATGTTTTTAGAAAGTGTTGTTTACAAATTAATCTTTTGGAGCTTTGGCTCCATATTTAGATCTGGACTGACGCCTATCTTTGACTCCTGCAGTATCTAAAGTTCCTCTAATTATATGATATCTAACTCCAGGTAAATCTTTTACTCTTCCGCCCCTTAAAAGTACAACAGAATGTTCTTGTAAATTATGACCAATTCCAGGAATATAAGCAGTAACCTCAAAACCTGAAGTTAATCTTACCCTTGCAACTTTTCTTAAAGCTGAATTAGGTTTTTTAGGTGTTGAGGTATAAACCCTTGTACATACACCTCTTCTTTCAGGGCAAGATTTAAGAGCAGGGGATTTTGTTTTTCTTGTCAGACGTTTTCTTTCTGAACCAATTAATTGGGAAATGGTTGGCATCTATGTATTGTATAAATAAAATTAAATTTTCACTATCATAACCTTTTAAGAGCACCTAATAATAATTTTGTATGATATTTTTTTGTAAAAATTTTTTAATTAAAAATTGTTTAGTAATTATTCATTATTTTTAGATTTAGGTAGATATTTATTTTTATAATAGAAACACGTAAATATTCACAATTTAATTAAATAATCTATGGGAGAGAGTATCAAAAGAATCGTAGGGCCATATCAAGATAGTTACTCCCCAAATGGAATAATTGGTGAGAAAGATGCTTGTGGAGTAGGTTTCATAGCAAATGTTAAAGGAAGAGAAAGCAACTGGATACTAAAACAATCCCTTAAGGGTCTTAACTGCATGGAGCATAGAGGAGGTTGTGGAGGGGATAGTGATTCAGGAGATGGAGCAGGCATTTTATGTTCAATCCCATGGCAATACCTAGATGAAGAAATCAATCTAAAAAATAAACAAAACTTTGATAGAGGGTTAGGCATGGTTTTTATGCCTAACAAAAAAGAGAAAATTGAAAAATGTAAATCAATATGTGACAAGGAAGCAGAAAAATTAAGAGTCAAAAAAACATTTTGGAGAACTGTACCTGTTAACAATGAAATCTTAGGCCCGTTAGCCAAGGCAAATGCTCCATTCATAATTCAGTGGATTTTATATATAGACAAAACAGATAATCAGGATATTGAAAGGCTATTATTCCAATTAAGGAAAAGAATTGAAAAAAAAATAAGAGAAACGTTGAAGAAGAACGATGAGTTTTGTGAATTTTATTTTGCCTCACTGAGTTCTCAAACAGTTGTATACAAAGGTATGGTTAGATCTGCAATATTATCTGAGTTTTATCAAGATTTACAAGAAGAGAGATTTAAGGTCTCATTTTCTGTTTATCATCGGAGATTTAGTACTAATACATTACCAAAATGGCCGCTGGCTCAGCCAATGAGGTTTTTAGGACATAACGGCGAAATAAATACTCTGTTAGGCAATATAAACTGGGCTAAAGCTTCAGAAAGGCATATTGATGATTTTTGGGGAGAGTTGTCTAATGACATCAAGCCAATTGTAGATGTCAATAAAAGTGATTCATCAAATCTTGATGCAACCCTTGAAATTAATATTCGTTCAGGCCAGCCAATTACTGACTCCTTATTAAAACTTGTGCCTGAAGCATTTAGAGATCAACCTGAACTTGAACAGAGAGAAGATATCAAAGCATTTTATGAGTATTCTGCGAGCCTTCAAGAAGCCTGGGATGGGCCTGCTCTCCTTGTATTTGCTGATGGAAATTTTGTAGGTGCAACGCTTGATAGGAATGGTCTAAGACCTGCAAGATATTCAATAACAAGTGATGGTTTTGTAATAATGGGTTCCGAAACAGGAGTGGTAGACCTTGAAGAGGAAAGAGTAATTGAAAAAGGTCGATTAGGGCCAGGTCAAATGCTGGCAGTTGATTTTCATCAAAATAGAATTCTAAGAAATTGGGAAGTAAAATCTGAAGCAGCTCAAAGACATAATTATAAGGATCTACTCAATAATAGAAATATAGAAATTGAAAATAATGAATGGTTTAAAGACTGCAAACTAAAAAACCTCGAGTTATTACAACAACAAACTGCATATGGTTTTTCAGCAGAAGATAATGATCTTATCTTAGATTCAATGGCTTCATTAGCTAAAGAGCCTACTTATTGCATGGGCGATGACATTCCATTAGCAGTGCTCTCATCAAAACCTCATATTTTATATGACTATTTCAAGCAAAGATTTGCGCAAGTTACTAATCCTCCCATTGATCCTCTTAGAGAAAAACTAGTAATGAGTTTAGAAATGCATCTTGGAGAAAGATGTACACCATTTGAGATTAAAGATACTAAACCTTTTGTTCATTTACAAAGTCCAATTCTCAACGAGGAAGAACTTATATCAATAAAAAAATCAGAACTTAAATCTCAAACGATTTCAAGTTTGTTTGATATTGAGGAAGGTGTCCAAGGCTTAGAGAACCAATTACAAGCAATTTGTAAACAGAGTGAGCTCGCGATAAAAGAAGGTTGCTCTTTAATTATTATTTCTGATAAAGGAATTAATCCTAAAAAGACTTTTATTCCTCCCTTACTTGCTGTTGGAGCAATCCATCATTATCTTCTTAAAAAAGAAATCAGGCTAAAAGCTTCTTTAATAATTGAAACAGGTCAATGCTGGAGCACACACCACTTAGCTTGCTTGATTGGTTATGGAGTAAGCGCAGTGTGCCCTTGGTTAACCTTTGAAGCAGGAAGACACTGGTTAAAACATCCAAAAACTCAAAAACTTATAGATAGCAAAAAAATAAATCCTTTATCAATAATTAATGTTCAAGAAAATATTAAAAAAGCTCTAGAAGACGGTCTAAGAAAAATTCTTTCCAAAATAGGAATCTCACTTTTATCTAGTTACCATGGTGCACAAATTTTTGAAGCAGTAGGTCTTGGTTCCGACTTAATAAAAATTGCTTTTAATGGAACAACAAGTCGAATTGCAGGCATAACATTAAAAGAATTAACTAATGAAACACTTTCAATACATACAAAAGCCTTCCCGGAGATCGATCTAAAGAAATTAGAATTTTTAGGATTTGTACAATTTAGAAATAATGGAGAATATCACTCCAATAATCCAGAGATGTCTAAGGTTTTACATACTGCAGTAAAACAAGGGCCAGGATACGATCATTTTGAAACTTACAAAAAACTCATTAGTAATAGACCCACCACTTCTTTAAGAGATTTACTAACAATTAGTTCAAAAAGAAAAAGTATTCCATTAGAGGAAGTTGAAAGTGTTGCATCAATTTGCAAAAGGTTTTGCACTGGAGGAATGAGTTTAGGTGCATTATCAAGAGAAGCTCATGAAGTTTTAGCTATTGCAATGAATAGAATTGGTGGGAAAAGTAATAGTGGAGAAGGGGGAGAAGATCCAGCTCGTTTTAATGTTTTAAATGATATTGATGACAATACTCAATCACCCACATTGCCTTTTATAAAAGGTCTACAAAATGGAGACACTGCATGCTCAGCAATTAAACAAATAGCATCAGGTAGATTTGGAGTTACACCTGAATATCTAAGAAGTGGTAAACAACTCGAAATTAAAATGGCTCAAGGTGCAAAACCGGGAGAAGGAGGACAATTACCTGGTCCAAAAGTTGATTCTTACATTGCAAAACTAAGAAATAGTAAACCAGGCGTAGCATTAATCTCTCCTCCCCCTCATCACGATATTTATTCGATTGAAGATTTAGCTCAACTAATCCATGACTTGCATCAAGTACATCCAAAAGCGAAAGTGAGTGTTAAGCTTGTTTCTGAAATTGGTATAGGCACTATTGCTGCTGGAGTCAGCAAAGCAAATGCAGATGTCATTCAAATTTCAGGGCATGACGGAGGTACAGGTGCTTCACCTTTAAGTTCTATTAAACATGCAGGATTACCATGGGAATTAGGTGTCGCAGAGGTACACAAATCTCTCTTAGAGAATAACTTACGTGAAAGAGTAATTTTGAGAACTGATGGAGGTCTTAAAACAGGATGGGATGTAGTTCTTGCAGCTTTACTGGGTGCTGAAGAATACGGATTTGGTTCAGTAGCGATGATTGCGGAAGGATGCATAATGGCTCGTGTTTGTCATACAAATAAGTGTCCTGTTGGAGTAGCCACTCAAAAAGAAGAATTAAGAAAAAGATTTAAGGGTATTCCAGAAAATGTTGTTAATTTTTTCTTATACATTGCTGAAGAAGTCAGAGAGATAATGAGTAACATCGGTGTTTCTAATTTGGAAGAACTTATTGGTAATCAAGAATTTCTTGCTGCAAGAAATATAGGTCTCCCAAAAACTTCTAATATTGATCTTTCTTCTTTAGTAAATGATGAATATTCAATTAATGATAGATCATGGCTAAAACATTCAAAAAATGCCCATAGTAATGGATCTGTATTAGAAGACGAGTTTTTGTCTGATGTTAAATTTATAGATTCAATTAAAAATCACAAAGAATTAACCAAAGAAATTGCGATCAAAAATACAGATAGAAGTGTATGTGCGAAAATATCGGGCGAAATCGCAGCTCTTTATGGCAACACTGGATTCAATGGTGAACTTAACTTAAATTTCAAAGGATATGCAGGCCAGAGCTTTGGTGCATTTTTATTAAAGGGAATGAATGTCAAATTAATCGGAGAAGCCAATGATTATGTATGCAAAGGAATGAATGGAGGAATACTCACTATAATTCCACCAAGAATAGATGAGAAATCCTCAGAGCAAGTTATTTTAGGAAACACCTGTCTCTATGGAGCAACAGGAGGAACATTATTTGCATTAGGTAAATCGGGAGAACGATTTGCTGTAAGGAATAGTGGTGCTACTGCTGTAACAGAGGGAGCAGGTGATCATTGTTGTGAATATATGACTGGTGGCAAAGTAGTTATTTTAGGTTCCATAGGCAGGAATATTGGTGCTGGGATGACTGGTGGAATAGCATATATACTCGATGAAAAAAATGATTTAAGCAATAAAGTTAATAAGGAAATAGTTAGCCTTCATAAAATAACCTCACCAAAGCAAGAGGAGATTTTATTAGAAATTATTAAAGAATATCGAGAAAAAACAAAGAGCTTAAAAGCTGCTGAAATAATTGAAAATTGGTCTTATTTTAAGAGTAATTTCAAATTAATAGTTCCCCCAAGCGAGGAAGAAATGCTTGGCATAACCAAATTATAAATGCCTTTCTTTGTAAAAACTGAAATCATAAAAAAAGAATACTTAATCAAAAAAGATTTAAGAAATAAAGTAATTCACGATCATATTAATTGGATTAAAAAATTAAAACAAAAAGGAGTAAATATTAAAAGTGGTTTTTTAGTTGATGAGTTCCAAATCCCCGGAGCAGGAGGACTACTAATTATTGAAATGAAAACTTTTAAAGAAGCACTTCAAATCATCAAGAATGATCCAATGATTCAAAGTGATATAGTTGACTGGAAATTAAATGAATGGATCGATATTAATAAATAAAAAATTCATTTATCTTGGATACTGTTTCATTAGTTTTTGTATTTCTTCAGCATGGTAACTACTTCGAGTTAATGGAGAACTTACTACTTGCATAAATCCCAATTCGTTTTCGCCAAATAATTTGAAGTAATTAAACTTTGAAGGACTCACAAATCTTTGAACAGGTAAATGGTTAGCACCAGGGGATAAATATTGTCCAATAGTAACTATATCTACATAATTTCTTTTTAAATCCATTAAAAGGTTTAAAACCTCTTCATCTTTTTCCCCTAAACCAAGCATAAAACCTGACTTTGTATAAACTTGCGGGGAGTAATTCCTTGTTCTTTTAAGTAATTCTAGTGTTCTTTCATATTCTCCCTGGGGTCTGACCTTTTTATATAAAGATGAAACAGTTTCAATATTATGGTTTAAAACATCTGGCTTCGAATCCAGAACTTTCTCAAGCGCATGCCAATTACCACAAAAATCTGGAATTAATAGCTCAATAGTAGTTTCCAAAGATTTCTTTCTAACTTCTGAAACACATTTATAAAATTGAGAAGCACCACCATCTTCAAGATCATCTCTATTAACTGATGTAATTACTACATGTTTAAGCTTCATCCTATATACGGCCTCTGCCAAACGATAGGGTTCAGTGTCATCTAAATCTCTCTTCGATCTATCAAAATCGATATCACAATATGGGCATGCTCTTGTACATCCAGGGCCCATAATAAGAAAGGTTGCAGTGCCACTAGCAAAACATTCACCTATGTTAGGGCAGCTTGCTTCTTGACATACAGTATTGAGGTTTAAATCTTTTAATAGATTTGCAGTATTACCTATTCTTTCAACCTGAGGGGCTTTTACTCTTAACCAATCAGGCTTTAATCCTGTGTTATTAGAATTATTAGTCAAATTAATTAATTCTACTTACTTATATTTTTATCTTACTCAAAACAAGAATAATTTACTATTTATAGTTTTCTAAAAAAAGTTGTATGCAATATAAGGCTGGCTATCTCCGAATGATTTAACCCGTATAAGTGTGAACAGAGAGGTACTCACTGAGGGTATAAAAATGGTAAAGCCTGGGAATAGTATTTTTGATATGGCAGGTGTTATTGAAGATATTGTTTTAAGCCATTTTTTATATAGGAAAAGTATTTCTGCAGTATAGATAATAAGCTTTTGAACTTCTTTTTTTTCTAGCTAATTTGATTTTTCAAAATAATTCAGTGCAAAATCTTCTAGTGTTCTCAGGATTAGATTTTAGTTTTTCTGAAATATCATTTATACTCATTTCTTTTTTAACCTCTGAAAAAAGTTCAATTATTCTATTACCACAAGGCAATTTTTATCTTTGACAAGAAGAGGAATAACTTTATAAAGATTTTATCGTAAAAAGCAAAAGCGTTATTAAAAGTGTTCTGTTATTAGATTTTCAGAACAGTATATAGAACGTTATTTTTAATAAAAATATAATAATATTTGAATTAATATCGTAATATCAAATTAATATAATTATATAATAAGTAATTAGATATACTAAAAACTGTTTTTTTATATTATTTTTGGTACAGTTAAAAATATATTTAATAGAACATTGACTTTCCATTTTAAAAGAAAACGTCTTTTATTATCTGATCAAACTAAATCACGTAAATCTATAGGTTATGCAAGAGCTATTAAAAACGAATTTAACTATTTAGAACAGCAAATAGAAAGTTTAAAGAAAGAGGGGTGCAATTTAATTTTTTCTGAGCTCATCAGCTTAGAGGCAGAAATAAAGCCACAACTTAATAAGGCTCTTAGTTGTTTGTCAAAAGGAGATGAATTAATAGTAACTCAGTTAGATCGTGCATTTTTAAACAAGAAAGACTGTTTGAAAACAATAAATAAACTTATGAAAAATGATGTTAAATTGCGGACTTTATCTGGATTTTTAGCCGATAATTATTCTTCTAAAATAAATTCTTCAATTTTTAATATTTTATATGAATTAGATAATTTAGAAGAAAACTATTCATTAGAAAGAAAAAAAGAAAATTTGATACGTAGGAAATTATCAGGAAATAATTCTGGAGGGAGGCCAAAGATTAGCCCATTAAAAGAATCACTAGTATTAAGACTGCGTAATGAGGGATTTTCATATCGTTCAATTAGAACACAAACAGGAATTTCTTTATCAACAATTAGAAGAATCATTTTAGACGGAGAAGCAATATAAGATGAACAAAAAAGAAATTGAAAACTTAATTAAAGAAAACCTTAAAGATAAGGCACTACGTATTTATGAATTAGATGATAAGGATAGAAAAAGTTTATTAGCAGAATATAAAGAATGGATTATCAATGACATAGAATTTGAAGAGATTATGATGTTACCTTTTGAAGCCTATACAGATGGATTAGATAAGAAATTTTTAGATGAATTAAATTAATCTCTAATAAAGAATTTATTATTATACTCGTAAACCGCTTTAGCTATAGATGGAAATAAAGAAGCGTCTTTAACAATTTTCTTTCCATTCCCAAAAACTACTAATAAAGTTTGTACTGAACTACTATTAATCCACCATGCAGCATCATGTCTAACTTCTGACATTAAGCCTGCTTTACTCCATAATTGTGTACTTTCTGGCAACCCCTCTCCTAAAAAGCCCTCTACTTGATTAAGTGGATCCTCTTTCATCGCAGATTTATTTAAATTTCTTTTTAAAAAACTTCTTAAATTCAAATTATTCTTTAGATAATCAATATGTATCATGATCTCCTCCAAAATCTTTGCAGTGGCGTCGGTGGTCATTATATTTCTATTTTGATTTTTATATTCATAAAATTCTTTTTCTCGACCAAATGGAGCATCATCCCAAGTCTTTTGACAGCAATTAATTCCACGCAATTCTTCCCAATTTAATTCTTTTAACCAATCATTAATAATAAACCTTTGATATTTCCAATTTTCCCAAGCTTCACCTTCAATGCATGGACCACTTGTAGTTCCAGTAAGTATATCAACTAAAAAGCTTGTAGCATTATTACTAGAGTTAAATAACATTCTTTTTACTGCATCACTTATTTCCTCTGATATGATTAACCTTCCTTGTCTTATCCAATCATAAGCAGCAAGACCATAGACTAACTTGACTATGCTCGCAGGATATATTTTTTTTCTATTATTAATTCCACATCCATAACCTTTATATAAATTATTTTTTTCACTTTTATAGTTAATCCAAGTTATGGCGAGATCTTCATTTAAATATTCTTTATCATTAGAACAAACTCTACTTAAAATATTATTTAAGGCTAAGCCCATTTCTTTACTCACATAGTAAAAAGACATAGTATGAAGAATTATATAGACCCTATCTCACTATTTAAGCAAACTAATTTTTCAAACACTATTTGGTGGAAATTAAAAGTTAACATTTCTGGGTATCAACATGAAAGTGCAAATAATCTAGTTACAGAAATATTGAAAAATAGACTTTTTAAACTAATTTATCCAAATTACTATCAAAATACAAAGAAAATTTCGAGGGTTTTAGTTCAATTTTATGAAGATGGTTACATTTGTTGGATCGATTTAGATAAATTAATTATTGAGAAATTCGAAATTACAAGAAATGAGATTATAGAAAATGAAGACTTATTAATAAAGCAGAAAATTCCCTTAATTCTTAATTGGATCGAAGGTCAATCTGCCTTAAACAATAGATATCTCTGGGGGGGTACATTAGGTCCAAATTTTGACTGTTCAGGCCTAATTCAAACAGCTTTTTTTATTCATAAAATTTACACACCTAGAGACTCTCAGCAATTAAAAAGTTTTTGTAAACACCTTTTTAATTTCAAAGAAAATCAAAAGCCTCTACAACCAGGGGATATTTTATTCTTTGGAAATCAAGAAAAATGTGATCATGTTGGAATCTACAAAGGAGATGGGTTTTATTTCCACAGCTCTGGTAATGATTTCGGAAGAAATGGGATAGGAGTAGATACGATAAAAGAAACTAACGACAAGATCTCATTGCATTATCAATCAATGCTAATTTCTGCAGGACGAGTAATTAGGAACTATAGATGGGATAGAACTATAAGATAGAAATTATTTGTATTAAATTAAAATATTAAAAATATGATTCGTTCTTTAAATTGTAAAGTTAGCCAGTAGTCCAAATATTTTGTATTAGTTGCATTATGTTGTTTAAATGTAGTGTTCCTACAAGAAGCCATGCAAATACTGCACCACCACAACCACCTAGCCAAAATCCACTAGTAAAATCAGCCCATCCCGCTCTAGTAAATAAATCGGCAGGAGGATTATTAACTGTAGCATCAGCAGGTTGTACGTTAGGTGCTTTACCTGGAGCATTATAAAGAACTAACAGTGCTGTTAAGATATGAACAGCGCCAACGGCCGCGAGTAGTCCTACTGTCAATGCAGCATCAGAATTTCTTAAAGGACCAGTCATTGTAAATGGACCATACAAGAGATAACCAAAAGCTGCTCCAGTCTCTAGACCTCTAAAATTAGGAGAGATTCCTTCTCTATAAAAAGGTAAATTATTTATAAAAGCTTTAGTAAAATAACCGCTGTTAACGGGGGTTGCTAAATTTCCGACGCATGGATCAGCTACTGTTGTTACTGCCCACTGATCTGCAATGTTAATATCTGTTGGTTGAACACTTTGGTCAATATACTTTTCAGGGAATCTAGGCGTTGCGCCTAATAATTCTTTACTTGTTGTTTGTGAATCGCTCATTGTAAAAAAAGATAATGTGATAATAGATTTTTATTCAGTAGCTGTTATGAATCTGCCTATTAATACAATAAATACAGCAGGAGCTACCAAGCCAATCATTGGGACAAAGACCGAAGGCAGAAGATTTGAAAATTCAGATGACATAGTTGATTTAACATCTTTAAACACTTTAGTATTTATCTGAGAAATAGTGTTACTTTTATTACTGGATGATATAAAAATTATTAACTTTTTACATGCTAAATTTTTTTGCAATAATACTAATTATTTTTATAGTATTGTTTCTATTCATTTTTAAAAGAAATAAATTTAAAAATGCAGTAAATATAAGAAATATATCTTCTAATAAATTCTTAAATAAAAAAGAAAATAATAAAAGATATAAATCGAAAAAGAATATAATATCTTATCAACGCGAAGAAAATATAACCTCAGAATTTCACAAAAAATCCCTAAGAAATAGAATGTTTAAACTGTTTCAAAGTAATGAAGAAGGTAAATTAAAAGCCTTAAAAATTGCTGAGGAATTAGGAGACAAATCAACATTGCCTATTCTTAGAAGAGGATTAAAAGATCCATCTCTAGCAATAGTAGAAAGATCAGCTAAATTAATTAGAAAATTTAAGTAAAATTATCATTATTAATGGCACCTTGAATTGTTCTAACTCTGTAAATTGGTCTTTTTTGACTTTCATGATAGGTTCTCATTAGAAGTTCGCTTAATAAGCCAAAACTAAATAATTGAACGCCAGCGACTCCTAATATTAATGCAAACATTAACATCGGACGATTTCCAATATCCTGACCCAATATTTTTTCTATTAACAGATAAGAAGACATTAAAAGACTTATTAGAATACTGATTATTCCAACAAAGCCAAATCCATACATGGGTCTTGTAAGAAATCTTGTCATAAACCAAACAGTTAGCAGATCCATTAAAACTCTAAAAGTTCTATCGATTCCATATTTACTAGATCCATATTTTCGACTTCGATGATTAACCTTAACTTCTTTAATTCGTGCTCCTTCTATACTTGCTAAAATTGGCAAAAACCTATGAAGTTCTCCATATAACTTCACGTCATCAATTATCTCTTTTGTAAAAGCTTTTAATGAGCATCCATAATCATGCAACTTTAAACCTGTTACTTTAGCAATTAACTTATTTGCTATTTTTGATGGAATCCTTCTATTAATTAATTTATCTTTTCTATCAAACCTCCATCCACATATCAAATCGTAGCCTGTATTAATTTCGGAAATTAATTTCGGAATATCATTTGGGTCATTTTGCAAATCACCATCCAAAGTAATAACAATGTCGCCTCTAGAAATATCAAACCCAGCTGCCATTGCAGCAGTTTGACCATAATTTTTACGAAGAGAAATGACTAATAATTCTTTAATATGTTTAGTAAGTTCAACTAATACTGCATCAGTATTATCTTGCGAACCATCATTTACTACAATTAACTCATAATTTAATTCATTTACTTCCATAACACTCTTAACTTCTTCTAAGAGATAAGCAATACTCTCGCTTTCATTAAAAACAGGAATAATTATAGAAATAAACTGGTTTATATCTTCCATATATTTTTAGTAGGATAATCAAATAATTTTAACTTAATTTAGACCAATAAAAATTAAACAAAAAAAAATCACCACAGAAGTGGTGATTTAAATTATTTAATAAGAATTTATCCAAACTTACCTGAGGTAGATGCAATAACAAATGCACCAAATGTAAGGATATTTCCAACTGTGAAATGAGTTATTCCAACTAATCTTGCTTGAACAATGGAAAGAGCAACAGGCTTATCTCTCCATCCAACAAGGTTAGCTATTGGTGTGCGCTGATGAGCCCAAACTAATGTTTCGATTAATTCTTGCCAATAACCACGCCATGATATTAGGAACATGAAGCCAGTAGCCCATACTAAATGCCCAAATAGGAACATCCAAGCCCATGGTGATAGGGAGTTAACTCCAAATGGATTATATCCATTGATTAACTGTGATGAATTCAACCAAAGATAATCTCTGAACCAACCCATCAAATATGTTCCAGACTCATTAAATTGAGCTACATTACCTTGCCAAATTGTTAGGTGCTTCCAGTGCCAATAGAAAGTTACCCATGCCATGAGATTTAAAGCCCAAAACATTGCTAAGTACATAGCATCCCATGAAGAACTATCACAAGTACCTCCTCTACCTGGACCATCGCAAGGGAAAGCATAACCTAAATCCTTTTTATCAGGAATTAATTTAGTACCTCTAGCATCTAATGCTCCTTTAATAAGTATTAGAGCTGTTGTGTGAAGTCCAAGTGCAATAGCATGATGAACTAAGAAATCAGCTGGTCCAATAGGTAAGAAAGAACTTAAAGCGTCTTGTCTATTAATTAAATCCATCCAGTAGTGATTTCCTGGCATAGAATTTGCTGCAATAGTAGCTGAACTCGCAGAATCAGATAATAAAGCATTAAAGCCATACATCATTTTCCCTTGGGCAGCTTGTATAAACTGAGCAAAAACTGGTTCAATTAGAATTTGTTTTTCTGGATTACCAAAAGCTACTACAACGTCATTATGAACGTATAGACCTAAAGTATGGAATCCTAATAACATTGTCACCCAACTTAAGTGACTTATTAATGCTTCTTTAGTTCCTAAAACTCTAGCTAAAACATTATCCTTATTTAATTCTGGATCATAGTCTCTTACAAAGAAAATAGCTCCGTGAGCAAAAGCTCCTACCATTAAAAACATAGCTATGTATTGATGGTGAGTATATAGAGCTGACTGAGTAGTGTAATCTCTAGCAATAAAGGCGTATGAAGGAAGAGCTCCCATATGTTGCGCAACTAGAGAGGTAACAGCTCCAAGAGATGCCAATGCCAAACCTAATTGAAAGTGTAGGGAGTTATTAACAGTCTCATAAATCCCATCATGACTAATCCCAAAGAAACCTTTATGTGGATCATTAGGATGCCTTGTGTTATGAGCTTCAGTTATTTCTTTTAAAGTATGACCTATACCAAATGTGTTTCTATACATGTGGCCACCAATAATTAGTATCACACCGATAGCAATATGATGATGTGCAATATCAGTTAACCATAGAGATTCACTTTGAGGATGAAGGCCTCCTAAAAAAGTAAATATAGCTGTTCCTGCTCCTTGAGTTGTTCCGAATACAGCATCTAATGAATCTGGGTTTTGAGCATAAGCACCCCAATTTAAAGTGAAGAAGGGAGCTAATCCTGCAGGATGAGGAAGAACTGTTAACCAGTTTTCCCAGCCAACATGCTGACCTCTAGATTCTGGAATTGCTACGTGAACTAAGTGACCAGTCCAAGCAATACTACTGAAACCAAACAGAACAGATAAATGATGGTTTAATTGTGCTTCAGCATTTTTAAACCAAGCAAGAGTAGGTCTGAATTTAGGTTGTAAATGTAACCAACCAGCGAATAAAACCCAACAAGCTAAAATACTCATAAAGATTGAAGCTTGAAAAAGTTGTTCGTTAGTTCTCATTCCAATTGTGTACCACCAATGGTACAAGCCTGAATAAGCAATATTAACTGGGCCATTAGCTCCAGCCTGTGTCATTGCTTCTGTTATGCCTGTTCCAAAATGAGGGTCCCAAATAGCATGAGCAATAGGACGAACATGAGTTGGATCAAGAACAAATTGCTCAAAATTACCCTGCCAAGCAATATGGAACAGATTACCAGCTACCCATAGAGCAATAATTGCTAGATGTCCAAAATGAGTTGAGAATATCTTCTGATAAAGTTTCTCTTCGGTCATCCCATCATGACTTTCAAAGTCATGAGCAGTAGCTATTCCGTACCATATTCGGCGGGTTGTTGGGTCCTGAGCTAGACCCTGGTTAAATGATGGAAATTTAGTTGCCATTGAATTAAAAAGGTGAAGTTCAGGTTATTTAGCCAAGGCCAAACAGACGTGCATGGAAGAAAGCCCAAGTAGTTGCTATACCTCCTAGTAGGAAGTGCGCTACACCGACCGCTCTACCTTGAGTAATTGATAGAGCTCTAGGCTGAATAGTTGGAGCAACTTTAAGCTTGTTATGTGCCCATAATATTGATTCAAATAATTCTTGCCAATAGCCTCTTCCACTGAATAGGAACATCAAACTAAATGCCCATACGAAGTGAGCTGCTAAGAACATCAATCCATACATACTAATAGCTTCACCGTAACTTGTTAGTACCTGAGATGACTGAGCCCAGAGGAAGTCTCTTAACCAGCCATTAATTGTGATAGCACTTTGAGAGAAGTTGCCTCCTGTAAGTCCCCAAACATCACTTTGCATTTTCCAAGAGAAGTGGAAGATAACAATTGATATACAGTTATACATCCAGAAAAGAGCCAAGAATACATGGTCCCAAGATGAAACCTGACAAGTGCCTCCCCTTCCTGGACCATCACAAGGGAATCTAAATCCAAGAGTAGCTTTATCAGGGATTAGTCTGGAACTTCTTGCATAAAGTACACCTTTAAGAAGAATCAATAAAGTTACATGTATTTGGAAAGCATGAATGTGATGGATCATCAAATCAGCAGTTCCAAGTTGAATTGGAGCTATTGCGACTTTCCCACCTACTTCTATTACATTACCGTTAAAAACTTCACTTAAAACTTTATGAGGTAATCCCTCTGGAGTACCAGCTAAAACTGAGGTTCCTACCGCAGAAGCCTGAATACTTTGAATCCATTGAGCAAAAATTGGCTGTAATTGGATTGCAGTATCACTAAACATATCCTGAGGTCTACCTAAAGCTCTCATCGTATCGTTGTGAATATAAAGTCCAAAACTATGGAAACCTAACCACATACAAACCCAATTAAGATGACTTATTAATGCATCCCTAGCCTTTAAAATTCTGTCTAAAACATTATCTATATGCTTAGCAGGATCATAATCTCTTACCATCGCTATGCCAGCATGTGCTCCAGCTCCAACAATAAATAGAGCTCCTATCCACATATGATGCGTAAATAAACCAAGGACAGTCATATAATCTGTCGCTAAATATGGATATGGAGGCAGAGCATACATATGATGAGCAATCAAGATACTAAGAGAACCTAGACATGCAAGGTTAACAGATAGCTGTGCGTGTCTACTTTCAGCCATAAACTCATACAGACCTTGATGACCTTTTGGCGCAGGGAATAATATTGGATCTCCTTGAGCACTATCTAATATCTCTTTCATACTGGAACCAATACCATAGTTAGTTCTATATAAATGGCCACCAATTATTGCAATTACTCCGAAAGCTAAATGATGATGAGAAACATCAGTCATCCATAAACTTCCTGTGACAGGATTAACACCACCGTTAAAGGTTAAGAAGTCTGAAAAAGCAAACCAATTTAGACTAAAGAAATTACCTACTCCGCTAGCAAGTCCAGGGAAAATCTGTGAGATTATCTGAGGATCGCATAATTGATGCGGCATAGGCATATCAGCAATAGTTGCTATCTTTTGACCATTTATCACTAAAGGTGAGCCTGCATCTATTGCATCAAGAAGAGCAGCAGTTGGGGCACCGATATGAATACAATGTCCTGCCCAAGCTATTGATCCAAGCCCAATCAAACCTGCTTGATGGTGATTAAGCATAGATTCAACATTTTGGAACCAATCCAACTTTGGAGCGGCCTTATGATAATGGTAGATTCCTCCATGAAGCATAAGAGCAGCCATTATTACTGCTCCAATAGCTAGAGCCATTAACTCAGTTTCGTTAGTAATACCCCAAGCTCTCCACATATGGAAAATTCCAGAGCTTATTTGTATACCGTTGTAATCTGCACCAAGATTACCGTTTAGCATCTCTTGGCCAACGACTGCCCAAACTTGTTGAGCGCCTGGTTTGACATTGGTAGGATCTGCTAACCAACCTGAATAATTAGAAAATCTTGCTCCATGGAAGAATGCTGCACTCATCCATATAAAAATGATTGCAAGATGTCCAAAGTGAGCTGAGAAGATTTTTCTAGTTGCTTCTTCAGTATCTCCTGTATGCACATCGAAATCGTGTGCATCAGCATGTAAATTCCAAATCCAAGTAGTTGTTTTTGGTCCTTTTGATAATTTGGTTGACCAGAAACCTGGTTTATCAAATTTTGCAAAATCAATAGGTCTTGCATCAGCCTGTACTGGCTCTTGCAAAACCTTGTTGCTGTTTTCTCCACTTTCTGGTGGGCTGATGGTCATCTAGCACCTCGAAAATAATTGACCCTAAAGAAGATTGATTGAATCTTGAACTTATCTTTAATGATAATTCTCAAGAAAACGAAACAATCAAAACTTTAGATATTCGTTTCAAAAATAATAAGCCAAAGATTCTTTGGTTATGCATTAACGTAACAAATGTTCTAATGATTGTTACTATATGAATAATTTGTAAAGTTCTCAAATATAACTATCTTCTAAGCATAATTACCCAAAGGATGGAATAACTTCTTAAGGTTTTTTTTGTATTTGATCTATAAAATTTATTGAATACAGCGAGAGTATATAATTTCAACATAACAAAAGATTTTAAATTTGAAAGGAATTGCTATAGGTTTATCTGATACGTCCAAAGAAATCTTAAAAAGGCTAAAGAAAACCGAATTTATTAATGAAATTTATATTGCTAGCTCAAATAAGAGAACAAGAGTTGATGCTGAAATTCCACTTAAGAAACCTGCAATTCTCCTACAAGATAACTGGGAAAAATTAGATTTAATAATTTTTATAGGTTCAATTGGTGCCTCAATTAGATTAATAAATCCTTTTTTAACTACAAAAGATAAAGATCCTGGGGTAATTGTCATGGATAAACAAGGTTCTAGAATCGTACCTCTTATCGGATCACATCAATCAAATTCTCAAAATATTGCATTTCAGATTTCTAGTTTATTTGGTGGCGAAGTAATCGAGACAAGTAATTCAAATGATCAAAACTACATAAATCTTGATTCATTTGGGCATCAATGGGGGTGGAAAAGATCTGGTAAAAAAAACGATTGGTCAAAGTTAGTAATAAGACAAGCAAAGAATAAAAAAATTTTTTGTAAGCAATTATCAGGCAATAATTTATGGAAAAATTCAGCATTAGCCGGGATTATTACTCAACTATCACAAGATGAGACTGAAAAACTTAACTCAACATTTCATGTGAGTATCTTTAATAATCATGCAAACTCTTGGCACCCACCTACTTTATGGATTGGAATTGGTTGCGAAAGAAATACTAGTAAAGAATTAATAGAAAAATCTTTAAATACTTTTTTAGAATCTAATAACTTATCAAGACTATCAATTGCTGGATTTGCGACCATTGATTTAAAAAAAGATGAAAAAGGAATAATAGAAATCGCTCAAGATAAAAACTTGCCTATCAAGTTTTTCTCTATAAAAAATCTATCGAAAATTAATGTCCCAAATCCGTCAAATATAGTTTTAAATGAAATAGGAACACCCTCAGTAGCTGAAGCAGCATGCTTACTAGCTGCAGGAGAAGGTTCGAAGTTGTTAAAGGAAAAAAGAATATTTAAAAATACAAACTTTTCAAGCAATGAGAATGGTGCAGTAACTTTTGCAATAGCAGAATCTAAAAATCAATACAATCCATCAAATGGAGAAATTCATGTTGTAGGAAGTGGGCCTGGAGATATTTCGTTCCTAACAAATAATGCCAGAAAAGCTTTATCAAAATGTTCAGTTTGGATTGGATACAAAATGTATTTAGATTTAATTAAACCATTAAAAAGGAAAGATCAGGTTTCGATTGAGAGTAATCTTACTGAGGAAAAGCATAGATGTGAAAAAGCGATACAACTTGCTGAAGAAGGAATAAAAGTAGCTTTAATTTCTTCTGGCGAATCTGGATTTTATGGCATGGCAGGTCTCACTTTAGAATTGATCCAAAAAATTAAAAAAGAATATCGACCTTATTATGAAATCCATCCAGGCATAAGTAGTGTTCAATTAGCCGCAGCGCTTGGGGGCGCTCCATTGATGAATGATTTTTGTTCAATAAGTCTGAGTGACAAGTTAACACCTTGGGAATTAATAAAAAAAAGAATTCAAGGAGCTCTCTTGGGAGATTTCGTGATAGCCATTTTTAATCCTCAATCAATTGCAAGAAATTGGCAATTAAAAAGTGCCATAGAGTTGTGTTTAAAATTTAGATCGAAAAATACTCCAGTTTTAATAGCGAGGCAAGTAGGACGTGAAAATCAATCCAAGAAATTTTTTACTTTAAATAATATCCCTTTCCAAGAGGTTGATATGTTATCAATAATTATTATTGGTAATTCTAAAACAACTTTGATAGATGAAATATTTCTCACTCCAAGAGGATATCTATAAAAATCACAATCAAAAATCCCTTAATACCCAAGAATAATTTTTCTTTGCTTTTTTATTAATGAAATACTACCCTTTTAAAAGGATTACTGAAAAAATTCATTGAAAAATATTGGTTTAATTTTATTTGATATAGACGGTGTAATACGTAGCGTAGAAAATAGTTACAGACTTTCACTGAGAAAAACAGTTTACAAATTTTCAGGATGGGAGCCCAGCTATATAGATATAGATAACGCAAAAAATGAAGGGATATGGAACAACGATTGGGATTTAAGTTTGGAACTTATCAAAAGAAATATTAAAAGCAAAAATTTAAATCTTCAGATACCTCATAGAGAAGATATAGTCAATTCTTTCAAAGTTTTTTACTTTGGGGAAAGTCCTAATAAAGATAGTTTAGGTTGGTCAGGATTCATTAATAATGAGGAGTTATTAGTTGATAAAGAATTCTTTAATATTTTGGACAAAAAAGGAATAAGGTGGGGCTTTGTAAGTGGTGCAGAGCTTGAATCTGCCAAATTTGTCTTAGAAAAAAGACTAAAATTAACGGATCCCCCTTTAATAGCTATGGGAGATGCCCCTGACAAGCCTGATCCTCAAGGTTTGATTCTATTATCGAAAAAGCTTCTTGGAGATAAACTTGGTCCATCAAATATTCCAATCGCATATTTAGGTGACACAATTGCAGATGTCAAGACAGTTATTAATGCTAGAAAACAAATTCCAACTCAAAAGTTCATAAGTATAGGAGTAGCTCCTCCTCATCTACATTTAAAGTCTCGTGTTAAAGATCGTAATTTATATGAATCAAATCTAAGAAATGCAGGTGCAGATTTCATTCTTGATTCAATAAATGATCTTAAAAACATTTTTAATGATTTATTTGAAAGTGATCAATCCGTGCAATAACTCTTTTAGGCATATGCGATTATGAATAGTCTTCTGCGTTCAGCTTGTCTAATAAAGGATTGTTGAAGAATGTTGAATGCCTTACAACTTAAAACAATTTTCTGTGGATCGTTATTAGTAATTAAGAATTATCTAATTTATTTTTTAGCAATTAATCACGGAGAGGGAGGGATTCGAACCCTCGACAAAAGTTACCTCCTGTAACTCCTTAGCAGGGAGCCGCTTTCAACCACTCAGCCACCTCTCCAACTCTTATAGATTATCAATTTTTGTGCAAAGATTCAAAATTTTTTATTTAATCGAAATGTCTAATTAACTTGAACTCTCGGTAACCTATTTTTAAAAGAACAAAGTATTTCCCAAGGAATAGTCTTAGATTTATTTGCCCAATCAATGGGAGAAATTGTTTCATCTCCATCAGATCCGAGTAATAACATAGTACTGCCTATTGTTATGTCATTTGAATCTGTGATGTCGACCATCATTTGGTCCATTGTTATAGATCCAATTTGTGGATAAAGTTTTTTATTATGAATGACATTTATCTTGCCAGAAAGATTTCTTAGAATGCCATCTGCATATCCAATACTTAAAACTGCTAACTTCGTTTTGCGAATACTGACAAATTTACTTCCATAGCTTACTCCCACTCCAGTCTCGATAGTTCTTATAAAAGCTACTTTTGCCTTCAAATATAAAGCAGGTTTAAGCAATAAATTATCCTCTATCTGCGCTAGTGGATGATAACCATAGATAGACAACCCAACACGAACCATATCAAAATGAAAATCTTCACTTAAAAGCATGCCTGCAGAATTTGCAAGATGAACCTTTATTTGACTATTTTTATCAACATTAATTTGTTTCAATAATTCCTGAAATTTTTTTCTTTGCAATTGGGTATTACTTTTAGGATCTAAAGCATTACTTTCGTCTGCGGATGCAAGATGACTATATATTCCTTTTATACAGATATTATCGAAAGATTTAATTGTATTAAAACTCTTAATAAATTTATCAGACTCTAATCCTAGTCTTGACATCCCAGTATCAACCTTGAGATGCAAAGCAAATTTGGAACTATGATTCTTTCCAATATCATTACAAATCAAACATTCATTAATGCTACTTATAGTCGGCATTAGATTGTTTTTAAAACATATCAATAAATCCTTCTTCGTATAGAGATTCCCAAGAACAAGAATTGGTTTATTTATTCCAAAAGAACGAAGTTTGATTCCTTCATTCAAAGTTGCTACACCTAATTGCGAAGCACCTCCTTTGATTGCATATTCTGATACAACTCTTGCATCATGTCCATATCCATCAGCTTTAACAACTGCCATCAATTGACAATTTTTTTTCAATCTAGATCGTAATTGCCTAACGTTTTTCTCTATTGCAATTCCATTAACCTCTATCCAAGCTCTTTGTGTTGGATCTAAATCCTCATCAATAAATTGATAATTATCAAAATTAATTTCTTTATTTTTTGAGCTAATTTGCATTAAATGTTTCGCAAGAATATGCGCAGACTGGAATATACAGTTAGGATGACATGTAAATTGCTTTTTGGCATGAGCCAGACTCTAGTTTTAAATGCATCTTATGAACCTTTAAACATCACTTCTTGGAGAAGAGCAGTAATTTTGATGATTAAAGGTAAAGCAGAAAGTTTAGAGGAAGATCAGTCTTATTCAATCCACTGTGGCCAAAAACTACCTACAGTTATCAGGCTTCGTTACTACGTTAAGGTACCTTTTAGAGATGTTTCTCTAACAAGGAAAAATATTCTTTTAAGAGATAATAATTCTTGTCAATACTGTAACCACAAAGGTAGTGAGTTATCAATAGATCATGTTTTACCAAGAAGCAGAGGTGGAACTGATAGATGGGAAAATGTAACAACAGCATGTCTAAGATGCAATGTGCAAAAAGGGAATCGAACTCCAGAAGAAGCCAATATGCCTTTAAGAAGAAAGCCATATCGACCATTAAGTAATCTCAATTTTGAAGCCACAAGACAAATTGACTCAGGTAAACACAAAGAATGGAGTAAATATGTAATAGGGTTAGCTGCTTAAAAAAATATTTTAATCTTCTTCATTATTAAAATCTTCCATCATTCTTTTTTGCTCTTGAGCTATACAAGCATCAATAACTTCATCTAATTGGCCTGCCAATATTGGCTCTAATGAGAAATTAGAACCCAATCTATGATCTGTAGTCCTATTATCTTTAAAATTATAGGTTCTAATTTTTTCACTCCTATCACCGGTTCCAACCTGCATCAGCCTTTGTGACCTCTCTTTCGCATTGGCTTCCTTTAATTGTATTTCATATAATTTAGCCCTTAAAATCTCCATTGCTCTCTCTCTATTTTGCAATTGTGATCTTTCTTGAGTACAAAAAACTCTTATACCTGTAGGTTTATGAAGCAGATCAATCGCTGTTTCTACTTTATTAACATTTTGACCACCAGCACCTCCAGATCTAGCTGTACCAACCTCTAGATCTGTTGGGTCAATTTTGACCTCAACAGGATCAGCCTCAGGCATAACAGCAACTGTTGCAGTAGAAGTATGCACCCTACCTTGAGATTCAGTAGCGGGTACTCTCTGTACTCTATGAACACCAGCTTCAAATTTAAGTTGACTATATACAGCATCACCTTTCACAGAGATAACTAACTCTTTAAATCCTCCCATATCTGATTCAGACGCACTAATAGGTTTTACAGACCACCCTATTTTTTGACCATATCTTTCATACATTCTTGCTAAATCGCCCGCCCAAATACAAGCTTCATTACCTCCAGCACCAGCCCTAATTTCCAACATTACACTCCTCTCATCTCTTGGATCTTTGGGTAATAATGCAATCGTAGCTTTTTCAATAAGTTTGTTCTTACATTCCTCTAAGTTACTTAACTCCTCAGTAATTAGTAATTCCATCTCTTTATCATTTCTATTGTCTTTAAGTAATCTTTTCGAATCTTCAATTTCCTTTTCGGTATTAAGCAATTTATTAAAATCAATAACTAAAGGTTCTAATTTTGCTCTCTCTTTTGCTATTGATTCTAATTTCTTAGGGTCATTTGAAATATCAGGATCTGCAAGCTGCAATTCCAAATTCTCAAAACTTTCTGAAGCAGTTTTCAACCTTGCTATTAATGTGGTGTATTCCAATTGAAATTATGCTTAATTTTAAAAACTTCTATTTTTTAGAGTCTTTTGTTTCTTTTGTTTCTTTTGATGTAGCAGAATTGGCTGAACCCATTCCATATTTTTTCATAAACCTATCAACTCTTCCTTCTGTATCCAGAATTTTTTGAGTTCCAGTGAAGAAAGGATGATTGCCACTCCATACATCGACATGTAATTCAGGCTGTGTGGACCCAGTTGTCATAACAACTTCTCCATTGCAAATAACTTTTGCTTCAGGGTACCATTTTGGATGAATTTCAGATTTTGGCATAATTAAGATTAATTTAACGTTTAGAGAACTGAGGTGCTTTTCTAGCTTTTTTAAGGCCATATTTTCTTCTTTCTTTTGCTCTAGGATCTCTACTGAGATGCCCTTCTGTTTTCAGAGGTTTCCTATTATCAGGTGATAATTCGCAAAGGGCTCTTGCTGCTCCTTGTTTAATAGCATCTGCTTGACCTGTTAAGCCTCCACCAAAAACATTGACATAAATATCATAAGAATTTTCTAGACCTAATGTTTGTAAAGGTGCTTTTACAGAGTTTAGGTGTAAAGGATTAAAGTTTAAATAGTCATCACCTGACCGACCATTTATTTTAATTTGTCCATTCCCAGGAATTAAACGAACTCTAGCAACAGAGGTTTTTCTTCTTCCAGTTCCCCAATAAACAGCTTTGTTTTTTATTTGACTATTCATTATTTATAAATTAACTATTTAATAATACAGGATTCTGGGCAGCATGCGGATGATCAGCCCCTTTATAAACCTTTAATTTTTTAAATTGCTGTCTGCCTAAGGAATTATGAGGGAGCATACCTTTAACCGCTTGCTCAATAATCCTTTCAGGAATTCTTTCTTGAAGAGACTCGAATTTCTCAACCTTCATTCCTCCAGGTCGACCTGAATGCCTTCTATATAATTTTTGTGATGCTTTTTTACCTGTTACCTCAACTTTTTCAGCATTTACAACAATAACAAAATCACCAGTATCTAGATGGGGAGTAAATGTAGGTTTATTTTTTCCTCTTAATACAGTTGCAATCTCTGTAGCAAGTCTACCTAGTGTCTTATCTTTTGCGTCAACTAAAAACCAATTCCTTTCAATAGTTTCTATGGACGGAGTAAGTGTTTTATTCATTTATCAAATTTACAGAAATAAAATGAAATTAGTATTAAATTCTACATTATCGACGCAGTATTGAACAATAATTTCGGATAATTTAAACAAATAGTTTTTTGCTATAACAATTTGTCGTTATGAATAACCCTTAATTACAAATTCCGGGAAAAGATCGTTTTTATTAATCTTTTTAAAAACATTTTCTTTATAAACTGCATTTACGAAACATAATCCCTTGGCAGGAGCAGATTCTTTAACATCATTTTTCTTTTTATCTACCCATCTATTCGTAAAAACTTCTGGTGATATTTTTTTTTCTCCCACCAAAACAAGTTGTCCCACAATTAAACGGACCATGCCATAGAGAAAACCAGTAGCTTTGATATCTATTAAAATTAAATCTTCCACTCTTTTTATCTGAATATTTTTAATTGTTGTTATTGAAGTCAACCTATTACTACCACTTTTCTGAAAAGCAAAGAAATCATGTTCTCCTTCCATACCTTGCAATGCAGTTGACATTAAAAATTCATCAAGTACTTTTTGGTACCTATGCCATGACCAATTATTCACAAACAAGTTTGGTAATCTACTGTTATTAATTACATATCGATAATGTCTATAAATTGCTGAATAGCAAGCATGCCAATTATCATGAACCTCAATTGATTCCAAGATTCTAATTGTTTGAGGTAAGTGACCATTTAATACATCTGAGAAACGATTACCTGGGATAACACAATCAATATCAAAATGAATAACCTGACCAGAAGCATGAACTCCAGAATCTGTTCTTCCTGCCGCAAATGTCTTTACCCATTGATTAGATATTTTGAAAATTATTTTTTCTAGAATTTCCTGAACACTAATTGCATTACTTTGTTTTTGCCAACCTGAAAAGTAACTTCCATCATATTGGATAATTAAAGCAACTCTTTTCAAAACTTTAATTATTGATTCTAGGCTTTTATATTTTTGATCTTAAACAAGTTCAATAATTGCCATTTGAGCGTTATCACCCTTTCTAGAAACAGTTCGAACTATACGAGTATATCCTCCATTTCTATCTCCATATCGTTCATTAGCTTTTTCAAATAATGAATGAACTAACTTCTTATCATAGATGTATCCGATCGCTCTTCTTCTTGCAGCTAAACTTCCATCCTTTGCTAAAGAAATCATCCTCTCAGCTTCATTTCTCAACGCTTTTGCTCTAGCTTTTGTTGTTGTTACTCTGCCCTCTTTAATTAATTGAGTGGTCAAACCTCTTAATAGTGCTTTCCTCTGATCTGCAGGTTTACTTAATAGTGGAATTCTGAGTTGGTGTCTCATAATCTTAAAATTTGTTAAACGGAGGTTCTGCTTTGAGGAATTGAAATTCCTATTCGCTCAAGAGCTTCAATTACTTCATCTGCAGATTTTGAGCCGAAGTTTTTAATTTCTAAAAGATCTTCATAACTAAAGCCCATCAAATCAGAGACAGAATTGACTTGTGCTCTTTTTAAACAATTATATGCTCTAACGGACAAATTTAGTTCTTCTAAAGGAATTTGAGCTTCTGGAGATGGTTCAGGCTCTTCTGGAATTTCTTCTACCATTGTAACAGTTGCTAAAGGCTGAAAGAGTTCAATTAGTTGGTTTGCGGCTTCAGCAATTGCATCATCAGGAGTTGTTGAGCCATCTGTTACGACTTCCATTTTCAGCCTTTCTCTACCCGTTGCCCCTTCTGCTACTGCAGTTTCATCAATAGTGAAATTAACTCTTTTAACAGGCATAAATACGGCATCTATTTGTAGTAAGTCAATTGCCGTTGTCTCTTCATTCTTACGATCTACTGGTCTATACCCAACACCTCTTTCAACGTGTATTTCTAGCTCTAAGTTGTGACCTTCTTGAATAGTTGCTATGGGTTTTTCACCATCAACTACTTCAACTTGAGATGAGAACTGAATATCATTCGCCTTGACCTCCATTGGGCCACTAGCTACTAACCTACCTATTTCAATCTCTGGATTAGAACTATTAATAGAAAGTTGCTTGCAGTTTAGAAGGATATCTAAAACATCCTCTCTAACACCAGGAATAGTTGCATATTCATGATTAATTCCGGCTATTCTAACTGCGGTCACTGCACTGCCTTCGAGTCCTCCCATAAGGACTCTTCTTAAGGAATTACCCAAAGTTGTAGCTTGTCCCCTTTCTAAAGGACCAATTAAAAATGTTCCTGTTTGGGAGCGATCATCTGCTATTTGATGGTCGATTCTGTCAATCTGGTATTGCAACACGGAAAATAATGAGGTGGTAAGTTTTTTTTTGGGGGGGGGTGTGGTTAGGAAATGGTTAAGATCTAAACGCGTCTCCGTTTAGGTCTTCTACATCCATTATGAGGTAATGGAGTTACATCTCTTATTAGAGTTATTTCTAAACCGGCCACTTGTAAAGCTCTTATGGCGGTTTCCCTACCTGAACCAGGTCCTCTAACTAATACTTCTATTTGTCTCATACCAAAATCCAGCGCTCTTCTTGCCGCTGCCTCAGCAGCTGTTTGCGCAGCAAATGGCGTACCTTTACGAGCTCCTTTAAATCCACTAGCACCAGCAGATGACCAAGAAATCACATGCCCCGAGGTATCAGTGATAGAAACAATTGTATTATTAAATGTGCTTTGAATATGTACCACACCATTTGGCACATTGCGCTTTGACTTTTTTGAACCTGTTTTTTTTACTGGAGCTGCCATGATAATTTTTAATTTAGTACTTGCATTTGTGAATAGATTTAATTAATTATTTTTTTCTTCCAGCGACTGTTTTTCTTGAACCGCGTCTTGTTCTAGCATTAGTTCTAGTTCTTTGACCTCTTACTGGGAGGCTCATTCGATGCCTTCTCCCCCTAACACAACCAATATCTTGTAAACGCTTTAAAGCCATTCCCTCTTTCCTTCTCAAATCACCTTCTAGAGTAAATTCCTCTGTAGCACCTCTAAGTTTTTGAACATCAGAATCTGAAAGATCTTTTACACGAATATCTGGGTTTACCCCTGTATTAGCTAGAATTAGTTTTGATCTTGTCAAACCAATTCCATAAACGTATGTAAGTGCAATTTCTACTCGCTTTTCGCGAGGTATGTCAATTCCTGCAATCCTGGCCACGTGTTTGAGTAAGTAAAAGTTTGAATTAAATTAATTTTTCAAGGTTAACCTTGACGCTGTTTATTACGAGGTCTTTTCTTGTTAATAACATAGATTTTACCTCTTCTCCTTACGATCTGATCGTCAGGGCTAATTTTTTTGACTGAAGATCTGACCTTCATGGGGTTTAACAAATAAAACGCTAATACTTTATTCTACATCATAATCAAGCCATTTTTTGTTTAATATCAGAAGAGATAGTTTTTAAATCTCTATCAGCATCAATATATTCTAATAATGAATGATCTTTGAAATATTCAATCAAAGGCTCTGTAGTCTTTTTATATATATTTAATCTTGTTCTAATCGTCTCTTCATTATCATCTTTTCTACCTCTTAGGAGTAAACGTTGAATTAAAACTTCTTCTGGAATATCTAGATAAAAAACAACTTCTAAAGGTTGATTTATTTCAATTAAAACCTCATTAAGTGAGTTTGCCTGAGATAAATTTCTTGGATATCCATCTAAAATCCAACCTTTATTATCTTTATCTAAGTTTTTCCTTACAATGTCTAAAACAAGTGCATCACTGACTAATTCTCCTCGATTAATAATATCTTTTACTTGTATACCAAGCTTAGTTTTCATTTCAATTTCTTTTCTTAACAATTCACCTGTAGAAAGATGCAAATAAGAATTCGTTGCACTGAGTAATTCCGCCTGAGTACCTTTTCCTGCTCCTGGAGCTCCCAAAAATAGTAAATGCTTTTTCATTAATTATTCACTAATCCCTCATATCTTTGAGAAATAACATAAGTTTGAATTTGCTTAGCCGTATCGATTGCAACACCTACAAGAATAAGCAAAGAAGTTGCTCCTAAACCTTGAAAAGTTTGTACATTTGTCGCTCTTTCTACAGCTGCTGGGATAATAGCTACCGAACCCAAAAATAATCCTCCTAATAATGTCAACCTATTTTGTATACCTGCTAAATAATTAGCTGTATTAGTCCCAGGTCTCACTCCTGGTATTGCAACTCCTCCTTTTTTCAAATTAGATGCTACATCTACTGGATTAATTGTAAGAGATGCATAGAAATATGAGAATCCTAAAATCAAAGCAAAGAATGTAATTGCATATGGCCAGGGATTTGAAGAACTAGGGTTCAAACTACTTGCCAATTTTATTAAAATTGGATTACCCGTAACATTTGCGATAGTTATAGGTAGAAATATCAAGGCAGATGCAAAAATTATAGGCATGACTCCTCCAGCATTTAATTTCAAGGGCAAGTAACTCTGTCTTGTAGGAAGTAATGTTGTATTTCCTATTTGTCTTTTTGCACTAACAATAGGAATACGCCTTGCTCCTTCTTGAACAAAAATTATCCCAACAATTGTCAGTAAAAAGACTCCAAGTAAGACTGCTATGCCTAAAACATCCCCACGATCACCAGTTTGAGCTTTCTCAATAGTGGAACTTAATGCTTTTGGCAAAGTTGCAACAATATTCAAGAAAATTACTAATGATGCTCCTTGTCCTATTCCTTTCTCAGTAATAATTTCGCTAAACCACATAACTAGCATTGAACCAGTTACCAAAGCAATAGATGTTTGTAAAACAAAGGTAGTCTCACTTATACCCTCAATTGCATATTGTCTAAGAATTAAAGAAAAAATAATACTCTGCAAAAAACCCCATCCCAAGGAAACATATCTAGTTATTTGAGCAATTTTCCTCCTACCTGCTTCTCCTTCATTCTTTTGTAAATCTTCAAGCACAGGTAATGAAGCTGTAAGAAGCTGAATAATAATTGAAGCATTAATGAACGGGAGAATACCTAATGCAAATATCCCTAAAGTTGATATTCCACCACCAGTAAAAATATCTAAAAAGCCTATTAATTGTCCTCCTTGATCAATAAAGGTTTTAAAAGCCTCTCTATCAATCCCTGGCATAGGAATATAGATACCAATTCTGACTAAAAGTAAAAGACCTAGAGTTGTTAACACTCGGCTTCTTAACTCCTTATTCAAAAATAATTGAGAGATTATTTCTGAAGCGCTAGGGTTTCTACTTTTTTTAACAAACATAGATAAGTAAAACTAAATTTATTCGTAAATCTATTTTATTTATTATTTAAAAGTTCACAAGATCCACCTGCGTCTTCAATTTTTTGTTTAGCGACTTTTGTAAATGCATGAGCTTGAACTGTTAACTTAACATTAACTTCTCCATTACCAAGAATTTTTAAAGGGAATTTTGGTTTAAAAAGCAATCCTTTTTTAACCAGTGAATCTAAGTTAACTGTTTCGTTGTCTTTAAAATCATTCAATTTACTAATATTTACTATTGAAAAGTTTTTTTGATTAATTATTTCAAAGTGCTTTAATTTGGGAACTCTTCTATACAAGGGCATTTGACCACCCTCAAAACCCGGACGAGTTGGTCTCCCAGAACGTGATTTTTGTCCTCTCATTCCGAATCCACATGAAGCACCCTGTCCTGCTGCAATACCTCTACCCTTTCTTAATTTTTTCTTTCTAGAGCCAGTATTTGATTTGAGTGTATTTAATGTTGTAGTCATAATTTTCAAGAATAAAGCTGTTCAAGGGAGATTCCTCTCTCTCTTGAGGCAGATTTGTGTGTTCTCAATTGAGAGAGAGCTAACATAGCGGCTCTTGCATTATTTAGAGGTGTCTTACTACCTAATCTTTTTGCTAAGACATTTTTTATACCTGCTAATTCTAAAACTGTTCTAATTGAACCCCCAGCAATTACACCAGTACCTGGCGCAGCAGGCCTAATAAGTACATTAGCTGCACCATCTCTCCCTTTTGACAAAGTCGGAATTGAATTACTTGGAGTTAAAGGAACTCTGACAAGATTCTTTTTACCATCTGAGACTCCTTTTCTCACTGCCCCAATAACATCTCCAGCTTTACCAACTCCAACTCCAACTTGTCCTTTCTCATTACCAACAACAACAATAGCTCTAAAACTCATTTTTTTTCCACCTTTTACAGTTTTGGATACCCTTCTTATTTGCACAACTCTTTCTTGCCAATCAGAATCTCGCTCTAGATTCCTAGAATCACCTCGCCTGCTTCTTTTCCTTTCGTTATTACGATTATTTTGCTTTTTTTCACTTACATTAGAAGTAGGAACTTTATCAGTTTTAGATTGATTTTCTTTTGTTGTTGGAGTGTCAGTCATTGTAAAAAATTAAAGTTTAGAATTGCAAGCCGGCTTCACGAGCAGCATCTGCAAGTGCCTTCACTCTTCCGTGATATAAATTACCGCCACGGTCAAAAATTACTTGCTTGATACCTTTTTTTAGGGCTCTTTTTGCTAATAACTCTCCCACAATAGAGGAAGAATTACAATTAGAAGATAGTTTTTCTGCTGTTTCTTTAAGCTCTTTATCTACAGTTGAAGCAGAACAAAGAGTTTTTTGAGCGTTATCGTCTATTACCTGAGCATAGATATGGTTATTTGAACGAAAAACTGACAATCTTGGGCGACTTTCATTGCCAATTAAGAACCTTCTTAACCTTCTATGACGTTTTTGGGTTTGTAGTTTTCTTGAAATTTTAGTCATGGTTTGTTATGGAATTATTTTTTGCCAGATTTACCAGCTTTTCTAAGTATTTTCTCATCATGGTATTTGATTCCTTTTCCTTTATAAGGCTCTGGAGGTCTAATTGATCTGATTTTTGCAGCTTCATTGCCAACAATTTCCTTATCAATTCCAGATACGATAACGTTTGTATTGCTCTCAACTTTGTATGTTATACCATCGGGGGGTATCATTTCCACAGGATGACTATATCCTGCACTAACTACTAGATTTTTACCTTTTACTTGAGCCCTAGAACCAACTCCTACAATTTCTAATTTTTTTGTGAAGCCTTGAGTAACTCCTTCAACCATATTTGAAATTAAAGCTCTACATAATCCATGTCTTTGCCTTGAATGTATTTTAGTTGTAGTAGGGGTGACAACAACAGTATTATCTTTCTTATCAAAACTAACTCCCTCAGGCATTAAACGTTTCAATTCCCCTTTAGGGCCTTTTACAGTAACAGTTAGTCCATCAAAATCAACAGAGACTTTTTCTGGAATTAATACTGGTGCTTTTCCAACTCTTGACATGATTAATTCTCCTTAATAAACATAGCAAAGAACTTCGCCGCCAATGCCTTGCTTTCTGGCATCGCGATCACTCATGACACCTTTTGAAGTAGATATTATAGCAACTCCAAGACCTCCAAGAACTTTTGGCAGTCCTTTAGTATTTTTATAAATTCTCAATCCAGGTTTACTAACTCTTTGCATAGATCTAATAGTTGGAAATTTATTTTTTCCACTATATTTGAGACCAAGTATTATCTGTGACTTGTATCCTTCACCTTCCTCATTAATATCAGAAATAAAACCCTCTTTTTGAAGTACCTTTGCAATACTTAGGGACATTTTTGAACCTGGAATTGTTGTTGTTGTATGCTTCTTTTGGCTCGCATTTCTTATACGAGTTAGCATATCTGAAATAGGATCGTGATTTGACATGGTTTTAATTTAATTCTTACTAAAAGGCATTCCTAACTCTATGAGTAGAGCTTTACCTTCTTGATCAGTTCTTGCACTAGTAACGATAGTTATATCCATACCTCTTATAGAATCAATTTTATCAAAAGAGATTTCAGGAAATATCAATTGCTCTCTAACTCCAACAGTGTAATTACCTCTCCCGTCAAAACTTTTCGGATTAACTCCTCTAAAGTCTCTTATTCTAGGCAAAGCTAGATTTATAAATCTCTCTAAAAAGGAATACATCCTATCGCCCCTCAAAGTAACAGTACAACCAATAGGCATACCTTCACGAATTTTAAAACCCGCTATAGCTTTTTTGGCCCGAGTAATTAAGGCCTTTTGTCCCGTAATAGTTGCCATTTCATTTAAAGAAGCTTCAAGAGCTTTTGAATTTGAAGCAGCTTCACCAAGACCTCTGTTAACATTGACTTTCACAACTTTTGGTACTTGATGAATATTTTTAAGACCAAGATCCTTTAGTAGTTTTGGTCTAATTGATTCTTTGTAGCGATTTTTTAGAGTCATAATTTTTTGTTAATTCTGGTCTTTGTCAGAATTGAGAAATTAAGAAAAAGTGTAAATCTGGTTGTTGATGAAAAATTAATCAATAACTTCACCAGTTCTTTTTAATCTTCTTTTCTTAACTCCGTCTTTATTTATAAAGTATTCTATTTTACTTGTTAGATTCTTATCCTTTGAGAAAAACATTACATTAGATGCATGCAAAGATGCTTCCTCAGTTAGGATTCTGCCAGTTTCTCCTTCCTGAGTTGGTTTGACATGTTTCGTCCTGAGGTTTATTCCTTTCACAACAACTCTATTTTCAAAAGGAATAGTTTTTAAAACTTCCCCAGTTTTACCTTTGTCTTTTCCATGAATTACTTTCACCAAATCTCCAGTTTTAATTCTCATTTTTACTCTTTGGAAATTTTTCTTTTGTTTTAATGAGTCCAACATTTAAATTACCTCCGGAGCTAGAGAAACAATCTTAGTATAATTTTTATCACGCAGTTCTCTTGCTACAGGACCAAAAACTCTTGTTCCTTTTGGATTCTTATCTTCATTAATCAAAACAGCCGCATTATCATCAAATCTTATTGAATTACCAGTATTTCTTCTTAAAGTTGCCTTAGTTCTTACAATAACAGCTTTTACAACTTCTGATTTCTTAACTCCCATATTCGGAAGTGCATCTTTCACGGTTGCTACAATCACATCTCCCACATGCGCATATCTTCTATTAGAACCTAAAACCCTTATACATTGGAGTCTTTTAGCCCCGCTATTATCAGCAACAGTTAAATATGTCTCTTGTTGAATCATTTTTCATCCTCCTTAGTATGAATTGTTTTATTCAGAATCTCTTCTATTGCCCATCTTTTATGAGCACTAAGTGGTCTAGTTTCTTTAATTTTAACCCGATCACCTACAACACATGTATTTTCTGGATCATGTGCCTTATATCGAGTAGTTCTACTAACAATTTTTTTATAAGTTGGATGTGGATATCTGTTAATCACAGCGACAACAATTGTTTTATCCATTTTGTCGCTTACAACAGTACCAATTCTTTCTTTAAGTGCCATAGCTAATAATTAATTAGAGGTTGTTGGAGAATCATTTTGGCTTTTACTGAGAGTTAGTAATTGCGCAACTTGTTTCCTGATAGTTTTAAATTTATGAGTTTCGTTGAGCTGTCTTGTAGCTTGCTTGAACCTCAAATCGAAAAGGTCTTTACGTAGTTGGTCAATCTTTTCAGATATTTGAGAAGAGTTTAATTTCTTAAATTCTTTAAGTGATTCTGAGTTCTTCATTTTTTAACCTCCTCTTGAGATGGTTTTTGATTATTAGTCTTTTCTTCTGAAGAAGTTACTAGATTTTTATCAACAGAGATGAATTTTGTTTTTACTGGTAATTTGTATTGGGCTAAACGCATAGCTTCTCTTGCAGTTTCTTCTGTGATATCTTCTCCGCCCATCTCGAATAATATGCGACCCGGTTTAACAACTGCAACCCAAAACTCTGGATTTCCTTTTCCAGAACCCATTCTAGTTTCAGCAGGTCGCATGGTGACTGGTTTATCTGGAAATATTCTTATCCAAATTTGACCACCACGTTTAATATATCTAGTCATAGCACGCCTACTTGCTTCAATCTGACGCGCAGTAACCCATCCACAATCTTGTGCTTGTAGAGCAAATTGGCCAAATGCAATTGTATTACCCTTTGAGGCGACTCCTCTCATTCTGCCTCGATGTTGTTTACGGAATTTAGTACGTTTTGGACTAAGCATTGTTACACCTCCTAAGAATTCTCATTTGAACGATCCTCAAATTGCTGAGGTCTGCGACTCGCTTTTCTTTTTGGATTCCCACCCACAGGAATATTTTGATCTTCCTTAGGAAGAACTTCACCTTTAAAGACCCAAACCTTAATTCCTAAAACTCCATAAGTTGTATTAGCTTCACGAGTAGCATAATCAATTTCAGCTCTTAAGGTATGTAATGGTACCCTCCCTTCTCGAGTCCATTCAGTTCTAGCAATTTCAGCACCATTTAATCTGCCTCCGACTTGTATTTTTAGACCTAAAACACCAGCCCTTTGAGCTCTCTGTAATGCCATCCTAATGGTTCTTCTAAAGGCAACTCTTTTTTCTAGTTGTTGTGCAATGTATTCAGCAAGTAAAAACGCATCTGCATCAACTCGCTCTACTTCAACAACATTTATTCTGACTTGTCTTGTCCTATCTCCGATAGTTTTTTGGATGCCTGATCTTAATTCTTCAATGCCACTTCCTTGCCTGCCTACAATGACTCCTGGCCTTGCTGTTTTTAATTCTAGTTCCAGTTGATCCGCTTTTCTGGCTATTAAAACATCGCTAATTCCAGCTGCACCATATTTTTTTTGTATAAAAGTACGAATTTTAAAATCCTCTTGAAGAAGAATTGGGTAAGTTTTAGAAGTAGCAAACCATTTGGAACGGTGCTCTTTTGTGATACCTAATCTAAGTCCAGAAGGATGTATTTTATGTCCCATTAGTTTTGTACCTCCGCATTAGTTTGGTTAGGAGCAGATTCAACAGAAATACTTATATGGCACGTCTGTTTTTTAATAGAGAAAGCTCTTCCTTGGGCTCTAGGTCTATACCTTTTCATTACAGGACCATTATTAGCCCAAGCTGATGATATAACTAGGGTTGATGGATCCATTCCGAAATTATGTTCTGCATTAGCAACTGCTGATCGTAAAACTTTAGTAATAGGATCAGTAGATCTATAAGGCATAAATTCCAACATAATTAATGCATCCCTATAAGATCTTCCCCTAATTTGGTCTAGAACTCTTCTTACTTTTGAAGCCGAGCCACGAATATAGTTTCCATGAGCAATTGCTGTTTTTGTGCTTGCGGGTGTTTGTGTCATGATTTTGCTCCTTTCTTATCTCTTATATGACCACGATAAGTACGTGTTGGAGCAAATTCACCTAATTTATGGCCAATCATTTGTTCAGTGATAAAAACGGGGATATGAGCCTTGCCGTTATGTACTGCAATTGTATGGCCAATCATTACAGGCAATATTGTAGAGGATCTAGACCAAGTTTTGATAACAGACTTGTCATTATCAGTATTTTGTTTTTCTACCTTTTTAAGCAAACTATCTGCGATAAAAGGTCCTTTTTTTAGTGATCTTCCCATGATTTATAAAATAAAAATTAAAGTAATAATTGAAGTAATCAAGAGTCTCTTCCTCCTCTACTCCTCTTAGAAACACGACGGCGCTTTCGAACTATTAACTTATTGCTTGGTTTGTTCTTTTTACGTGTTTTTAAGCCTAGAGCTGGCTTACCCCATGGAGTGACAGGACCTGCTCTACCAATTGGTGCTTTTCCCTCTCCTCCTCCATGTGGATGGTCACATGGGTTCATTACACTTCCTCTGACTTGAGGTCGCCTTCCAAGCCATCTTCTTCTTCCTGCTTTACCTAAACTAGTATTTCTTATTTCCGAGTTACCAACCTCTCCAAGAGTTGCATAGCATTCCTTTCTTACAAGTCGAACCTCAGTAGATGGAAGTTTTAATGCAACATAATCACCCTCTTTAGCCATAACTTGGGCACTAGAGCCTGCTGATCTGACCATCTGAGCACCTCTGCCAGCATATAGTTCAACACAATGAACACTTGATCCTAATGGCATAACTGAAAGTGGCATTGCATTCCCATCTTCAATTGGAACACTTTCACCAGAAATTACATTTTGACCAACTTTTACACCTCCTGGAGCAATGATATATCTCTTATCTCCATCTTCATAAAATAGAAGTGCAAGCCTGGCGTTTCTATGAGGATCGTAGTGAATAGCTGCAACTTTAGCATTAATATTTCTTTTATCTCTTCTAAAGTCAACTAATCTATATTGTCTTTTGTGGCCGCCTCCACGGTGACGACAAGTAATAACCCCTCGATTATTTCTCCCTTTAAGTCTATGTTTTGAAACTATTAGGGATCTTTCTGGTTTGGAACTTGTTATCTCACTAAAGTCAGTAACGACTCTTTGTCTAGTTCCAGGTGTATAAGGTTTAAATTTACGAATTGCCATGATTAAAACTCCTTAAGATTCTGGAAATAGTTGAATTTTGTCTCCTTCAGCAAGACGTACAATAGCCTTTTTAACTTGAGAACGTTTACCGGAAAATTTACCGACTCTTCTTGTTCTCCTAGGAGGATTCATAGTATTAATTCCTATAACTTTAACACTAAATAAGGCCTCAATTGCAGACTTTATTTGCGGTTTCGAAGCTCTATGATCAACTTCAAAAGTATATTGATTAAGATCTAGTGCATTTGTAGCTTTTTCTGTAACAACTGGCTTTCGTATTACATCTGCTAAACGTGAATCAAATAATTTATTCATGATGCATAAACCTCTTGGATTTTATTTATTGCTGATTGACCAATGACCAACTTATTAGCGTTAAGAATATCAAATACGTTTAATTGATCAGCAGCAATTAATTTTACTTTTTGAATGTTATTAATAGATTTTTTTATTACATCAGAAGGACTATCCAGAATTACCAAAACCTTTTCTGATTTTTCTATTCCTAGACGAGCAAGACCATTAATAATTTCACTTGTTTTAGGCTGCTTTAATGTAGACCCAAAATCCTCAACAGCCTTAATATCATTAACTCTTGACATCAGTGCTGTTCTAAGAGCTAACCTTCGTTCTTTGCGATTCATATCTAAGTTATAGGAGCGTGGTTTAGGTCCAAAAATTATTCCACCGCCTGGTCTTAAGGGAGTCCTTATTGATCCTTGACGAGCTCTTCCAGTACCCTTCTGTTTGTATGGTTTTCTACCCCCACCTCGGACTTCAGATCTTGTCAAAGTAGATGCTGTACCTTGTCTCTTATTTGCTAATTGTCTAAGAACTGCTCTATGTATTAAGTCGGCAGAAGAAGTTTCCTTAGCTACTTTTAAATCGATCGAGACTTTACCTGTTTTTTTACCATCCCACTTAAGAGTGTCGAGAGTTGTCATGATTTTTCACCTCCTTTTTTTCCTACAACATTATTAGGCTTAATATTGACAATTGTGCCTGGCTTACCTGGTACAGAACCTTTTACGACAAGTAAATTTTTTTGGTCATCAATCTTAACCACTAATAAACCCTTAGTAGTGATTTTTTTTCCTCCATATCTTCCTGCCATTCTTTTACCAGGATAAATTCTACCTGGAGTGGTACCTGCACCTGTGGAACCTGGAGCTCTATGATTTTTTGAACCATGACTCATGGGACCTCTGCTAAAACCATGTCTTTTCTGATAACCAGCAAAACCTCTCCCCATAGATTTACCACTGATATCAACTTTCTGACCAACCTCAAAATTGTTAACTGTTATTTGATTTCCAACTTCATAAGTTGAGGTTTCTTCAACTCTATATTCTTTCAAATGCTTTAAAAGTTGTTCTCCTGACTTGAGTAAATGTCCCTTCTCAGGCTTACTTATTTGCTTATCTTTTGATAAACCGTAACCTATCTGAACGGCAGTATAACCATCCAAAGCCTGGGTTTTTAATTGGGTAACACGACATGGGCCAGCCTCTATAAGAGTTACTGGTACCGCATTACCCTCTTTATCAAAAAGTTGGGACATGCCCAATTTCTTTCCTAAAATTCCTATAGACATAAGATTTGAATAGACTAGCTCATAATTAATTTTTGAATTTTCTAAACCTTTTAATTATTAAAGGGGTAGCTAATCAAAAAACAATTTGATAAGGATGAGACTTATCTAAAACATAGATAGTTTCTCTTTGGGTTAACCCATCCTAAGTTTTTTAACGAAACGCTAAAAAATGTGAAAATTTACAGAGGCTCGGCTAGCTTTCGAGCTTAAAAAATTCACAGAGTATCAAGTCTACATCATCAAGTACCATAAAATGAAATAATATATAAATAAAGGAAATCTTTATGCCATTACTTCTTACAGGAAAAAAGTTTCATAATGATCTCAAAAACAATAAATGTTTAGCAATGTTTACCCCTCTTGAGGGTGGATACGAAACTCGTCTTTTAAGAAGAATGAGAGCTAAAGGTTATAAAACTTATATAACCTCCGCGAGAGGATTAGGAGATCCTGAAGTGTTTTTAATGAAATTGCACGGCATAAGACCTCCTCACCTAGGTCATCAAAGTGTAGGAAGAAATGGTGCTCTTGGAGAAGTTCAACAAGTTATACCCCAAGCCTCTGAATTATTTAATGAAAATGACAAAAATAAATTATTGTGGTTACTTGAAGGTCAAGTCTTATCACAAGATGAACTTGAAAGCTTAATTACAATCTGTACTAAAGACAATACACTTCAAATTGTAATTGAAATGGGGGGTTCCAGAAAACTTGAATGGAGACCACTAAATGATTATATTTTGAATGAATTCTAAAGTTGAATTTTTTGAAGAAAATACGAAGACATTGGATAAATGGGTTAAGTTAATTTGTGGTGCTAGCAATGAAGATATTGAGGCTATTGAAGATTTGAGTGCTATTTATTCCGCTGCTGGAGTTGACTACATTGATGTTGCTGCGGAACAGTCGATAGCTCAAGCCGCAAGAAATGGTATCAAATGGTCGCAAAAATTTTTTGGCACTTCCCCAGGTTTAATGATAAGCATTTCTGATGGTAAAGATATACATTTTCGCAAAGCAAGATTTGACCCATTGAAATGCCCTCCTAATTGTCCAAGACCATGTGAAAATATTTGTCCTACCTTTGCAATTGATAGTTCCGGTGTGAAAGAGAGCAAATGTTATGGATGCGGAAGGTGTATAAAAAGTTGTCCCTTAAATTTAATTTCTGAATACGAATTTAATTTATCTAAAGATAATCTGCCATCATCACTTCAAATAATCAAGCCTGATGCAGTAGAAATTCATACCGAAATAAATAGAATAGATCCTTTTATAGAAGTCGTGCGCATTCTAAAAAATTCAGACACTAAATTAAAAAAAATATCTGTCAGTTGTGGATTAAATCAATCCCCACAATCCCCAAATGATCTCTTGAAAGCTATTTGGGAAAGGTATGAAATTCTCGATGAACTTAATCTTCCCATTATTTGGCAGCTTGATGGCAGACCAATGTCTGGCGATCTAGCTGCAACAACAGGAAGAGACACAGTTAAATTATTTGAAACCATAGGATCTCATCTCCCTCCAGGCTTAATTCAATTAGCTGGAGGAACAAATGAAAACACTCATCTATTATTAAACGTAAAAAATTTTCCAGATGGAATTGCATTTGGAAGTTCTGCAAGAAAAATAATGCAGCCATTTATTGAATTTGCTAACAAAAATAATAAAAAATTATATGAATATCCTGAAATAATGGCTTTAGCAATCAAAGAAGCACAAAAATTGCTAAAACCTTGGAAAAAAAATTAATTCAATTTATTTTTCTAAATTTCAAAATCATTCTAAGTTTTGAAAAAAACTTTTTATTTTTTAATAGAAAAAAATCTTTTCATGTATTAAAATAAAAAATCATTGGGCCGTCGCCAAGTGGTAAGGCATCGGGTTTTGGTCTCGACATTCCTAGGTTCGAATCCTAGCGGCCCAGTTTTAACAGTTAGTTGAGTGGACGGGCAGAAATTACTTCTCTTTGATTTTGACGGCGTAATTGTTGATGGAATGAATGAATATTGGCACAGTTCTTTATTAGCATGCGAGAAATTTTTACATTCACCAGATATACAAATTAACCAAGATCTTTATAACAAGGTTTCAAATACTTTTAAAGAAATTAGGCCCTGGGTAAAATATGGATGGGAAATGATTATCATCGTTCACGAAATAATCAAAATAGAAAATCCACTAGACAAAAATAATAAAAAGGATTTTATTAATCAATATCATCTAAATTGTCAAAAGATACTTAAGGATAATTCTTGGCTTGCAGAAGATTTACAGAAATTTCTAGATGAATCTCGCAAATACCAAATAGATAAAGATTTTGAAATGTGGGTAAATTTACATAAACCATTTTCTGAAGTTATATCCTTCATGAAAAAGTTAAAGCAAAACAAAATAAAGACAGGAATAATAACAACAAAAGGTGAAATATTTGCTACAAAAATTCTCGAAAAATTAAATATCTTTCCTGAATTTATTTTTGGTTATGAATCAGGCACAAAAACTAAAATAGCTATAGAACTCAATAAAACATATGACATTTTAGGTTTCATAGAAGACAGGATAAAAACCCTAATCGATATAAAACAAAACCCTGATACAAAAAATATTCCTTGCTTTTTGGCTGATTGGGGCTATTTAAAAGAATCAGATAAGAGTAGTTTGAGGAAAGGAATAAGATTATTAAAACTGAAAAATCTAGAAGATTTACTTGCAATTTAACATTCATTCGTTAAAGTACAGATGTACTATAACTTCTAATTATTAAATTTAGATTAAATAAAAAATTCTGAATTTAGAATAATTATGAAAATTCATCCATGAATAAAAAAATGAGTTTTGAAGAAAAGAAAACAAACGAATCAAAGGAAGTCATATCTAAAGAAAAAGACAAAGCATTAAGTCTCGTCTTAGGCCAAATAGAAAGGAACTTTGGAAGAGGGTCAATTATGAGACTGGGTGACGCTTCTAGAATGAAAGTAGAAACAATATCAACTGGGGCGCTCACATTAGATTTGGCATTAGGAGGAGGATATCCAAAAGGAAGAGTAGTTGAAGTATACGGACCGGAAAGTTCTGGAAAAACAACACTCACGCTACACGCAATAGCAGAGGTTCAAAAAAATGGGGGAGTAGCCGCATTTGTAGATGCTGAGCATGCATTAGATCCAGTTTATGCAGCTTCTCTAGGGGTTGACGTTGAAAATCTATTAGTCTCACAGCCAGACACAGGTGAAATGGCTCTAGAAATCGTTGATCAACTTATAAGGTCGAGTGCCGTAGATCTTGTGGTTGTTGACTCCGTAGCAGCACTTACTCCAAGAGCAGAAATAGAGGGAGAAATGGGAGATCATGTGATAGGAAGTCAGGCAAGACTGATGAGTCAAGCGATGAGAAAAATAACAGGTAATATTGGTAAATCTGGATGTACAGTAATATTCCTAAATCAATTGCGTTTAAAAATCGGTGTTACTTACGGAAATCCAGAGACAACCACAGGAGGAAATGCATTAAAATTTTACGCATCAGTAAGACTTGATATTAGAAGAATTCAAACTCTTAAAAGAGGTACAGAAGAATACGGAATAAGAGCAAAAGTTAAAGTAGCAAAAAACAAAGTTGCACCTCCATTTAGAATTGCTGAATTTGATATTTTATTCGGTAAAGGGATTAGCACAACAGGATGTTTATTAGATTTAGCAGAAGAGACTAACATTATAATTAGGAGAGGAGCTTGGTACAGTTATGAAGGAGAAAATATTGGACAAGGAAGAGATAACACAATTATTTGGCTAGATCAAAACATAGAGGTAAGGAATAAAGTAGAGTCTATTGTCAAAAGCAAACTAACAGAAGGTAGTGAAGTAAGCTCTAATTCTATGAAAGCACTAAATAACAATGCAAGTAATACAATCGTTGCTAATGATATAAAAACAGTAGCTTAGATTTATAACGAATCAGCTAAAGTCCACCACCCCGCAGCCGGTCCAATAAATCTGACTACAACCCATAAAAGCACTAAACCTCCAATTCCAAACCAACTAGCTTTAATACTTAATTTAATAAAACTATCTCTTTGATTGATTGTTAAAGGGAGCCATTCAATTAATCTAGGAGAATTATCTTCTTTAGATTTAATATTATGTTTTTTTGGAGGCACACCTAATGTTTTACGCCTTTTTGCTTCTCCCATGTTTAAAATCTGTTTACTAAATCATAACCTAATCGAAAGGTAACATATAGTTAATTTTTTTTGAGGGTTGAATACTTTGTAGCAGTAATCTTCCCCAATTTCTTTTATTAGCTCTGCCATCAAGGATTATTAACTTACCAGAATTTCTTCTTAAAGGAGAAATAGACCTTTCTAATTTTACTTTTGCTTCAGGAAGTAAGAATTCTCTAAACCAATCTTTTGAAAGTTTTTTATTATAAGACACCGTAATTAAATTAATTGGTTCTGACAGACTTGGAATTGGTAGAAGAGGAATAATAATTTGTTCTGGAATTTCTACTAACATAGAATTTTTAATCCACCAGTCAAAACTTGCAAATAAAATGTCATTTTTTAAAGACGGCATAGTCTCTAGGTATACCCTCTTCCCATATAATGATGCTAATTCTGTAGCCAGATAGTTTTTTAAATCAAGATCATCAGATAAAACTAAAGTCAAACCTTTTCTGAAAATTATTAGTTTTTTACACTTATCTAAAATTACACTATTAAATCGTGGATGATTAGGAAGCATCTGTTTAGGAGGAACATACAATAATATTTTTTTTTCACTAAAATTACTTTTAAAATTGACCACCAAGTCAACATCTAAACGTTGGTTTTTAAGACATTTTTGGAAAAAATTATCTTTTCTTAAAGCCGACAAAAAAACAAATTTATTA
>QCIF01000006.1 GCA_003216835.1 Prochlorococcus sp. AG-402-K10
GATTTGCCCCAGGGTTTGATGATGTATCTATTTATAGAAATACTGATAAACAAGGAGTATGGGTTGCATGCCTAGATAATGAACCAATAGGTTGTATTGCCTGCATAAAATATAATTCCTCGTATGGTTTTATAGGTTTATTTATTGTAAAAAAAGAATTCCGAAATAATGGCTATGGGGTTAGATTATGGAAACATGCACTCGATTACTTAAACAATGTTGATTGTATTGGGTTAGAGGCTGCTCCAGATAGATTGAATGATTACCAAAATTGGGGTTTCAAGAAATCTTCAATTACAAATAGATGGAAATCAAACGGCTTCCAAGATCTACCATTGAGTAATTTCTATACAGATCAATATCATTCTTTTAAAGTTGTACCGGGGAATCAAATTACCTCAGAAGCAGTCTTAATATATGATTCGCAGAGAGAACCTAGTCCTAGACCTCACTTTCTAAATGGTTGGTTGAATAATCCATACGGGAATGTGAGCGTGATTATAGATGATAACGGGATGTGCCATGGATTTGGGAGAATAAGACCTTGTGTCTTGAAGGATAATAGCCGAGGTTGGAGAATAGGACCTCTTCTCGCGGATACCCCTCCACTTGCTGAGTTACTCATCAGGAAATTAGTTGGTAATTTAGACGCTCAAATTTTATTGGATTGTTCTAATCTTAATCCTTATGCAAATTATCTTTTATCCAGTTTAGGTTTTGAGGAGATTTCAAAAACTTATAGAATGTATAAAGGTCTTCAACCTCCATGCCCAATGAATCAAGTATACGGACTCGCTTGCTTGGAGCTGGGATGATTACCTCTATAATTTTTAATTTATTTTCTTCTTATGATGTCCCTATATTTAAGAAATTTTATTCTTTATATTAATGAGTTCAGTCTTCAGAAGTTTTTAAAATTTTTTCTACGATATCTGCGTTGATTATTATGATTTCTCCATTATCAATATTTGCTACTTGAAACAAGGTCCATGAATTGGGATTTCTTGCTCCTCCAATACAGTTAATAACATATCCAACCCAATAATCATGTTGCTTTTTTTTAGTATCCGGGTAATTTTCGTGATTTTTAATTACTACGTAATCACCAGGCCTAACTAAAAGAAACTCAGAACTTACCGAACGCACAACAGATAAAAAATGGTACTTATGTACTATAGACGAATTGCGGCGCTTTAGGTTCTGACCTTTGGGTTGATTTTCAAATTCGAGGAAAGGTAAACATAAAATAGAATTTAATAAAATTGCTTTAATTGCAGCATTATTGGGTTAAATTTTAGCTTTGAGGGATGCTTATATAGCAAGAGATACTCCTGGGTAAAATTTAAAAATTGTTTTTAAATTAAGTAAGCTTTTAGTTGATCTAGAATCTCAGCACGGTTAGATAATAATTTTGTAAATACTAGATATAGCAATGCTCCCATAGCAATTCTTCCGTTTATTTTCTCAAACTGCCTTAAATTGTTAATCAATTTTTTTTTTGCAACTACACTAAATTTAGGGTGTGAGATAAATAAAAAAGTATTAATTACTGCTAAATAAAAAATTAAAATTTAGAAATTATAAGCTTTCCTCAAAAATACATTTATTTATTATTTGAGGAGTTAAAGCCAACCCTCTTTCATCTCAATATAAAGCCTCTCACTTTCAGCGCAGTTTTGCTTGTTCTCTGTATAGGATTGCTGCTGCTGCTGTTGTTGAGGTGTTGAACTGCTATTTGAATTTTGAACTTCGCTCATGAGAACACTAAAATTTGTTTGTGTTTATTCTCTCATATTCAAACCTTTTTTTGTCAACTTAAATTCTTAAATTTTATTTAAATTTTATGGATTATCTTCCTATAAATGAGGTTATCAAAAAATTTATTTCGCCACTGTGGTTTTGTTGTATAGGAATTTGACTTCCCAATATACAATTGCTAGAAAAATAGCACTTGCAATAATAATTTCAGAGATAGCTAGCATTTCGTATTTAAGGTACTATTTGAATTTTGGTATTAATTTACACAGAATGCAATAGGTACTAATTACATCCAGAATTTTTAAATAAATCTTATTTCACAAAATAACGCTTGAATATAATATAAAATTTTAAATATAGATACTAACTTTACTCGTGGAGAACTCCTTAAATATATCCATACTTATACCTTTGCTGCCAATGTTAGCAGCTTTATCTATTTTTGTTTTATTGGCAAGTTTTAATAGAACAATAAACAGATTAACAAAGCCAGTTAGCGCAATTATTGCATTATCTTTATTCAGTTCTTGTCTTATAAGCTCTTTCTATTATTTCAAGAAAATTGAAGGAGAATTGTTCTTGTCTAATTTTCTTAAATTATTCGAAGGCACAAATTTGGTAATGCATTTCAATTTGGTTAGTGAAAAATTTATAAGTTTTTTCGCATTAATAATGATAATTATAATTGGAGTATTATTTTACAAACTGCCAAGGAAAAAAGGTTACGTTTTATTGATGGTAGGTCTTGGCTTAATCTCCTCCTCAGTAATGCTGTCAATATTGTTAATGGATTTTTCAGCTTTAGCTTAAATTAGAAGTTAGTATTGATAAAGATTTATTGAGTTCTTGCTGATGATTTAATTCATATTGGGTAATTTTTTTATGATCTGTTCGGTGATTTTTTGTATATTTTTGAGTAAGTAAAAAATGCTTGTGCTTCTATTTTTTTTGTTGACATCATATGCATTTTTGGAAAAAAATAGCAAAAAACCAAGATCGATAAATAATCAATTCTAAGACGTCTGTGAGAATCTATTACTCGAGAATTGATCTTCTCATTTTTTCACCATTTCTTTCAGATGTTATGTTTATTTGATAGTCTGGGCAAAATGTTCTTTAATAAAAAATATTTATCTTATAAATCTTGCTTTAACATTGAAAAATTTTTTTTTCATGCATTAATTGGTATAGATAAAATTTTTATATGACATCAGCTGAAAAGATTGCAAATGCTAAAAAGAGGATTGATGAATTAGAGAGACTTATAAAATTTTGGAATCAGTCAGAAGAAGAGAGTTCTAAGATAGTAAATTTTTCATTCAAAATTGATAATAAAGTTGCTTAGATATTGATGATTTAAGTTTGACAGCTTTGGTTAGGTTTTAGCTATCTCAAATATTTATATTTTAATTTTTTTAATATAGAGCAATTAAACCTATTCTAAAAATGCTTGGAAAGAAATAATCTAAAAGAAAAACCTTTATGAATACATATTCTAAAAAATATTTCGTTCCTATTAAATTTTTACCATGGGTTTTTTGGGCATTTATTTCTCTATTAAGTTTATATTTGTATACTACGGCATGGATTAGATGAAACTTTTAGTTTTCTCAACTTCTTTTTAGCCAATCAGGAGCGCCACCAAACCAGCCTGATATATCATCATCATTTGGATTAAAGTGATTTTCTGTATCTAAGCCTTCAATTCCAAGTGATTGTAAAAGTTTATCAATACCATTTTCGCTTTTTTCTCCATTTCTTCTGAAGCTATTTGCTTTCTTTAACCAGAGAGAAATAGTCGAATTATGTTGTGCAAATCTCTCAACATATATTCTTTCTTCTAATGAAATTTCTTGATCTCTTAAAATCCTTCTAATTATCCCTTGAATCTTTAATCTTTTTTGATGACTTAAAAGCATTTTTAGAATTAAATGATTAATCCTTTTATAGGAGGCTTAACTAAAAAAATCTTGTCAATGCGAATTTCAACAAATTGATCTTTTTACAGGGTTTTTGGCTGGAAAAGTCTTCAGACTCTAAAAATAAATATCAATTGGTCATCAAAAATACATTATTTTATTTAATAAACTTATAAGTTCAATAAATTAGATAAGAAGCGCTAATTTTTTTAGAGATTGGAAGGTGCTTGGCCTGCCAAGAAGAGCAGTATTGCAAAATAGTAAATATGTACTATTATTAGTACAAGCATACTATTCTCGTGGAAATTCTTTCATCTTCTCCTTATGCCACTTTTAATTCAAAAGAGTGGAATTCTCTAGTAAGTAAACGTGACAAGTTTATCAATTCTCCTATAAAAGTTAAAAAGAAGTATTTCAGAGCTTTTACTTTTGAAAATATTGCAAAACCCAAAGGTCTCCAAGAGAAGAGTGAATTACATGAACAAATGCAACTTATATTCGCATAGAAAAATTTCAAGTAACTCTTTTTTCTTGAATAGTATTTTAAGAGATCAAATTTTTTGTTAGATTAGTAAAAAGACAAGAAGGATTTAATTTGGCTGTAGATCATGAACTTTTAAAAGAAGTTACCAAAGAACTTTGGAATACTGTAAAAAAATTAAGACCAGAAATTGATCGACAAACCCGACTTCAATTGGTTTTAAAGGCCTTATTGACTATTGGAGACTTGCCAGATCAAATGCAAGCTGCAATGGTAGTGGGTGTTTGCGCAGAAATGGATAAGAGCGATTCTGATAGTATCGATAATGATTCTCAAAGCAAAGAAAAGCAAGCTTCAAGCGCTGTTGATGCTTCTACTGGAAGGAAGGTAGTTAGGAGAAGTTCGGCTAAATAAACCTTGCAAACTAAGTTTATCCTTTGATGTTTGTTGAATTGTTTTTAGAAAAACGATTATATAAATAATATGAGATTACTAGGGAAAGTGGTAAAAATATTGAATGTAAAGTCATTACTAGCTCTGTTTGCCCCATTCCTATAAGGCTTGACTCACTTGGTAGTTGCTCTGACCAAGTGCCAACAAGGTGCCAAGCGTGAGGGACAGATAAGAAAACCATATAGAGACTATAAGTTAAAATTATGTTCAGGTAAAAATTATCATTCGTGAAAAAATATTTATATTTTCTTGTTATTTCTTAACTAAATATTTAAAGATTAATTTAAGACAGAACTGTATTTTATCTCTCTATTTTTTAAGGAGATTTTAAAATGCTTTTGACCTTGCTTGGTTTAGATAAATGTATTTGTCGAAGTTGATACGCTAAGTACAACTGCCAGAAAGAAAATGTAAGGAACAGCTTTAAGGGGGATGTGCCGTTGACGTTTAGAGATGAAATCCATTAAAAAATTACTATATGTAAACATAATAACGAGAAAATGTTCCTTATGTGTGTCAATATTTTTTGTTTTTAGAAATATTTAGAAACAAAGACTAGTTTTCAGCCTCGCTTGATAAGGGTTTTATGAAAAATATTCTTTACTATATTTATTAGTGTTGAGTTTTTAAGATGAAACCTGTTATTAACGATTTACCAGATTTCAAAAACATAAAACAATTAGAGCAAAATTCTCAAAAAGAAGGAAGCGGAATAGTTTATGAGGAATTGTTAGGTATATGGAGGTTTCAGTATGTCTGGAAGAAAGGTTCAGATGAAATAGATAATATTTCCAGTACTATTCTTCAAGTTTTATCAGCAAGACTAGAGTTAACTAAAAAAGATCCAGAAAATAATCTGAATTTTGCAATAAAAAATTCAATTAGTTTTGGGCTACTAAATATTATCTTTACTGGGAGTGCCTCATTAAAAGGCCTAAGACCTCTATTGCCATTTTATTTTGACAACTTCAAAATTAATATTGGCAATTTTTCAATAATTAATAAGTCAATTAAAAAACCTAAAGAAAAGGAAATGCCTTTCTTCTCCCTAATCGGAATTAGCAAAGTAGATAATTGGATGTGTGCAAGAGGTAGAGGAGGAGGACTGGCAATATGGATTAGATCTTATAACTAGTGATATTCCCCAGGATGCTCAACTTTTCTTACAGTTACTTTATCGACTTTTTGACCGTTAAATCTCAAAAGATCATCACCAGAGAAATCATAGCCAAGTCTTTGAGCTATAAGTGCCACATCATCGGCAGTAGACGATGATGTGACTTTTTCTTTTAAGTTATTGTCTGACTGCATTTTTTTTAAAAATCGTCTGATTTCAGAAAAACTCATGCTAAATAGTTTTGTTTAATTAAGCCTAAAGTATTTGTAAAAATCTTTTTTCAATGAAGAACAAGATAAATAGATAGTTATTATACTATTTTTATGACTTACTTATTTCTTTATGTAATTGGAATTATTTTAATATGGTGGACTTATAGAGTTGGGTGGCTTGAAGCTCTTAAAACAGTAATTAAAGTTCTAGTTCCTTCTGTTTTTATTATTTTATTTAACATTAAGGGAGGAAGATTACTATTTAAAAGCCCTATTGTGGGGTTGTTGAGCGTTTTACCAACTTCGATTTTTATTTACAGAGGTTCATTGCCCCTAGTTAGTTTTATTAATAATTGGATTGAAAAAAAAAGAAGTGACGATTATGACTCTGAAGTAATAGAAACGGATTCAGTCTCTATAGATGATTAATTAGTTTGATTCAATCAAAACCAAGAAATAATTCTTTGTGGACAACAAGAACATCAAATAAACATGTTCCATAATTTGGACTTAGTGGAATGTTGTCGATATTTACTGCTTCTGCACAAATTAAATGAGCATCCCATCTGGTATTGTGCTCACTTATTTTCATTGACCAATCAATGACGTTTTTAAAATGATCTGGCATCCCTGAACCAATTTTTCTGCATATTTGACATAGAACCGTTAAAAGAGGGGGTCTTGAGTTCCTCTTTAATTCTTTAACAAGACTAGGCTGAGTAAAAACGCTGGTATATCTAATATATTCAATTAATTCAAGATCCTCTTTAGTCAGTTGTGCTTTATCTAAGGCTTTTTCAAATTCTTCTATAGGAGTAATTGGTCTTTTTATCATATTAATTATTATTATTTTCTTGCTTTGATAAATCCTTTTTTTCTAATTCTTTATTGTCCTGGTAAATTTTATTTTTGGGATTACTTTCTAAAGTTTTAGGTATATCCTCTTTTTCATCATCATTCATAACTTGATCAATTTCATTCTGAAATTCATTCGATGCTTTTTTAAGACTTTTCAAAGTTTTACCAAGCTGTTTCCCTAATTCTGGTAGCTTTTTAGGACCAAAAATCAAAAGAGCTAAAATCAGGATTACAGTAACTTCTGGTAAACCTACTCCAAATATATTCATAATTAATAACTATTAAATCAATAAGTATATCTATTATTTAATATAATCAAATCATTTAAATTTATCACTTTTAGAAGAGCTTTGTTACTCTTAAAAAAATTTGAAAATTATTATTGTTAGTATCACGCCTTTAAAAAAAACTAGCCAAAGTAATTGATAATCGCTTAAATTAAATTTTCTTTGATACCAATTTATAAATTTTTTGTGTTTGTCGATTAGTTTTTTTATTCTCACTAAATTATTTTTTTATTAAAAACTTATTTTATCTTAGTTTTATTTGTTTTTTTAGAATTGAATACTTTTATAAAGCATGGAAATTATCTTTTAGATTTTTTCAATTTGTGTATTTGGAGCTGTTATTAATCATTTTTTATTTTTATATAAATTCCATCACCTTTCATAATGAAAATTATAATAGTAAATTTAAATAATATTTAAGTAATTTTTAAGGACTAAAAGCAAATTTTATCTAATTTTTTTATTTAAATTCACATTCAGATGATAATTCTATTTAAGATAAGTTTTTATAAATATTATTGTGCAGATAGGAGATAACATCCCAGAATTTTCTTTACTGGATCAAAACGGTATTCAAAGAACTAATAGAGGCTTAAAAAAACCTCTTGTTTTATTTTTTTACCCCAAAGATGATACACCAGGTTGCACTATAGAAGTTTGCGGATTTAGAGACAAATACGACCTTTTTAAAGTCTTAGGTGCAGAAGTTTGGGGAGTAAGCAATGGGAGTACCTCAAGTCATTTGGCATTCGCTAATAAAAATAAGTTACAATATCCTCTTCTTTCTGATATTAATGATTCTCTAAGAAACACTTTTAAGGTACCTAAAGTATTAGGGTTGATTGATGGCAGAGTCACCTATATTATTGATAGAGATGGTGAGGTTAAACATATTTTTAGAGACTTATTGAATGGTCCTCAGCATATCAAAGAGGCTATTAGAGTGCTTAAAGAGATTCAAAATTAGTGAATTAATTATTATGAAATACCTTAGATTAAGTTCCTTTGTTTTAATATAGTCTTCAGTGATAAATGAAATTGATGAAGAAAATGGGAATGCAGGCTGTTGATGCTGCAATTGAGAAGGGAGTAGATCTTGACGGTACTCCAATCCCTCCCAAAATGCTTGAGCTTTATAACAGAATTATGAATGAAGAAAATAAAAGAGAAAGAAGTGGAGTTAAAAAATCAATGAGGAATAGGTGTGTTAAAACTGGTTCTAAGCATTTTGATAAAGAGACTTTAAATAAATTATTAATTGAGTCTGGTTGGGATGGTTTGAAAGAAAAAGAAATTTTGTTTTTTTATAGTTAGTAAATTCAAAAAGAAATTTTATTTTGCTTTGCTATTTATTGAACTCTTTAATTGAGTTTCTAAAAGTTTAATTAATTAAAATTATGAGTAACAAAAATGAGTTCTGGTTAATTGACTCAAATTCTGTAGGAGTAATGCGTTTTTATAAAGATTATGGAAATGAAGATAAATATATTGATGATATGCTTGTTGAAGAGGGAATTATAATGGGTATTTATGGAGATAAGGCTCCATTAATGAAAACGAGAAAAAAAATGAACATTGAGGAAGCAAGATTGTTTTGGAAAAATCTTATAGAAGAAGGTTGGGAGAAGACAGATCCTAAATGGTAAATAAATTCTTAACATTTAGATAAAGTGGGTTTGAATTAAAAATAAATGAAATATCAGTATTAAAATAATTATAAAAAGAAAAACTAATTTCCTAATTTTTTAGAACATTTAAACCTAATTTTAAACAAATGTACCCTTAGGGTATAAGGTTGATATTTTATTTTTTTTTATTAGTTTTCTTTTTCTTAAGTCTTTTTCATACCTTCTTAACATCATCAAATAATTTGTAATTCCAAAAATTACTAAAAAAACAAAAAATCTTAATCCAGTCTCTAAGGTCATATATTAAGTGGGTTTCTTTTTATAGGTTAATAATTATTTATTTAATAAAAATCAGTAATTATATCTAATTAATGTATTATAAAATAGCTTTATTATTAGATTTTCCTAAGTACAAAATACATAATAATATTAATATCACAATTGCAAAAAAACTTCCTATTGGGTTAGAAACATTTTGTGTAAAAGGTCCAGCTAAAAAAGATGGGGTATTATCTGCAATTTTTATTAAACCATGATTTATAAAAAACCATATTCCAACAAGCCCTCCATGTATTCCAATGCATGTCCATAATGATCCTTTATCTTTTCTTCTTACTAAAGATAGAAGGATAGCAAGAAAAAACCACCCTAGACGTAATCCAATAATATTCCAAAAGGAGTTATCTGAGATTGGATGAATTAAACTAAAAACTAATGCTTGTGTAATAATAGCTATTTTTATTCCATATTCCATCTTTAATTCTTCTAAAAACCAAGCTCTAAAAATAATTTCTTCTGCTATTCCAATACCTAAACCAAGCAAAATAGAATTTAATAATATGTCTGAGGAAAATTCACCTATCCAAGTTATGTAATTACTTTTTAATATTGGCATCAGAATTAAAGTTATTAATACTATAGAAAATAAAATACCTTTAGAAAAATCGAAAATATTTTGTAAAAAGTTGTTTTTGTTTACCCCAAGTATTTCCCATGTGTTTCTTATCTTCCATCTAGCATTAAACCACGAAGGAATTAAAAAAATAAAAAGAAAAAAGGTAAAAATTGTTCCTATTAAAGATAAGTTTTCTTTCTGGAAATCTAATAATAATAATGGTTGTGCAAATACCCAACCAATTAAATAAAGTAATGGTATGAAAAATATAGTTGATAAAAATCTAGGTTTTAAAAGAAAAAAACTTTTTATAAATTTTTTTGTTAAATTAATCATTATTAAATAGTATTGGATAAATCTTGTAAAGAGTAATATTTTTAAGAATTTTTTTAAGAGTTCTAACTTTTTTATTTGGACATTAATTTTATTTTCTGGAAGCTTATATGAATCGCTATAAAATTTTCTAGTAATATTATTTTCTTTTTGATTAGAAAAAAGAAACTTAGACACTATAGCAAAAATTTATTTATCTATGTTCTTAAAAATATTTTTAATATTTTAATAATTAAAAATTTAATTATTCCAAATACTAAAAAGTCATGTTGATTAAATTTGTGTATTCGTTCATATTTTTGGTTATTAACCTCTCCACTTTAATTCTTACATCATTATCAACTTAGCTAATATTTAGCAGTACGTATTGTTTATTTATTCCATTAGTTTAATTTTTAAACTTATTAAGGGTGAATTACCCCTGTCTTTTCTAAAGCAAATGATAGTATTGCAATTATTGCCATGACAGTAAGAATTTTGTTTTTTTTGATGAAATCCATAATTTAAATAATAATTGCTTTTTTATTAAATATTTATATAAATTAGTGATTGCAATAATTTTAAACGATTTAAATTTAATCTACTTTTTTAGAAGATTAAGTAAACTTTATATCTTACATTATTAAGACTACTTAGAATTAATCTGATATTTTTCTATCTTCAATAAATAATTGATATAAACAATGGGCATTACAATCCTCTTACAGATAGTTATAAAAGTAAATCAGCATATTTACGGATTTACTGGAAATAGAAATAATAGTAACTTATAAATGTTGAGTTCGGAGGCAATCTTATATGATTGATAGTCCGCCTGAAATTTAGCAAATTCGTAAGAAAAGGAAGCGTATTCCTGAGAATGGGATTAAGCGAAAATATAAGTTCAATCAATTAGTCTGATAAGACTTCGCTTTATAATTACTAGCGACATTAGGAACTGAAATGATCGTGAATTATCCCCTAAATCACATTTTTAAAGCTCATGAGTAAATGACCTTTAATTAATGTTTTATAAAAATGTTGTAAGTAGGAAATAAAAATTATAAAAAGGACTGCAATCGCAGTCCTTTTTTATTGTGAAAATTAATCGAATTACTTTATCTTTCTTTTTCGATTATATATATTAAGTATGCAAAAATAATTTTTTATAGCATTAATTATATTTATACGATGAAAGAGCAAATTTTGTTTCCAAATATAGAGATTAGAGAAAAGGGGTTCTTACAAGTTAGTGATATTCATTCTATATATTGGGAAAGATCTGGTAATCCCGATGGTAAAAAAATTCTTGTTCTTCATGGAGGGCCTGGAGGAGGTAGTCAGCCAAGATATAGAAGATACTTTAATCCGGAAAAATTTGATATTATTCAGTTTGATCAAAGAGGTTGTGGTTCATCAACTCCTTTTTCAGAATTAAAAGAAAATACTACAAATGATTTAGTAAATGATATAGAGAAATTACGTATAAAATTAAAAATTGATAATTGGCATTTGTTTGGAGGGTCATGGGGATCTACTCTTTCACTTATATATGCGATAAAAAATCCTTCAAGAGTTCTAAGCTTGACATTAAGGGGAATATTTTTATGCAGAAAGTTTGAATTATTATGGTTTTATCAATATGGTGCAAGTGAAATATTTCCTGAAGAATTTGAAGAATATATTTCTGTAATACCTCAAGATGAAAGAAAGGATTTGATAAGTTCATTTTATAAATATTTAACCTCATCAAATATTGGAATTAGATCAAGAGCTGCTGCTGCATGGACAAAATGGGAACTTTCTACAAGTCATCTCATAAAAAAAGAATTAGATTTTGACACGGGAAAAGCTAATTCTTTTTCAGATGCATTTGCAAGAATTGAATGCCATTACTTCATAAATAATATTTTTTTAGAAGATGATTTTATTTTGAAAAATATTAAAACTATAGAATCAATACCAACAACAATTATTCAAGGAAGATATGATATTGTATGCCCAGTTAGGAGTGCCTGGGACCTAAACAAAAAATTAAAGAATTCCGAGTTGATTATTGTTGATGATGCTGGACATTCTATGAGTGAAGAAGGAATTACAAAAAAATTAATAGAAGAGGTAAAGAAGCTGGAAAATAGTTTTTAATATTGAATAATTTGGCAATAAAATTATAGTCCGTTATCTTCAATATTTTGTGCAATACTCCTAAGTAATTCAACAATATCAGAGTCATTACATTTAGTATCTTCTTTAAGTAAAATACATTCATCTCTAATACTTACATTTGTACTCCACCAAATACCTGAACTATTCGTATCATCCCATTCAAATTTATTAGACATAATTTCTAAATAATAAGTAATTTAATTTAGATTTTTATTTAAAGAAATCTTATTTTTTTATAAGATAATAATATTAAATATTTTCTTTAGCTATTTAAAATAAAATGCGAATAACAAATAAACTTTGGGATAGTAATTATGAGTTAGCTGAACTTAGCTTAAATACAAACTTTGTTCAAGGTCTCAAAAGTGGAAAACTTCCTAAACATATTTTTCAAGAATATTTAGCGCAAGATTATTTCTTTTTAGAAACCTTTGCAAGGGCATATGGATTAGCAGTTTCTAAATCTAAAGATAAATATTCAATTAGGACTTTAAGTCAGCTTCTTATAGGTGTATCTGAGGAACTAATCCTCCATGAAACTTATGCAAAAGAATGGGATATTGATTTGTCTAATAACTACATAAAACCCGCCACAAAAAATTATACTGATTTTCTAGATAATGTTTCTAAAACACTAAGTGCAGTTGAAATAATGTTTGCTATGACACCTTGCATGCGTCTTTACTCTTGGATAGGTAAAAGATTATTAAATATGGGTTTCGATAAAAAATATAAGGAATGGATAATAACTTATTCTGATAAGTCTTTTGAAAATTTAGCAAAATCCCTTGAAAACCTTATTGATAGTTATCAAGATTCATTTGATATTAAACAAGCAAATTATTTATACACAAGGGCAATGGAATTAGAGCTAGATTTTTTTAAAGCATATTCAGATTTCTAATTATTTTATATAATTCTTTTTAACTGAGAAAAATTAAAATAGTGTATTCAAAAATTGCGCTTTCAATAGGTGGTAGTGACTCCGGTGGAGGTGCTGGAATTCAGGCTGACCTTAGAACATTTATGGCACTTAAAGTGCATGGATGTTCTGTCATTACATGCATTACTGCTCAAAATAGCATTGAGGTCAAATGTGTAGAGGCTGTGGAGAAAAATATTTTAATAAGTCAGCTCGATACTTTATTTTGTGATTTAGAAATAAATGCTTTAAAAACTGGCATGTTGCTTAATGAAATGATCATAAAGGATACAGCTTCAAGGTTAAATACTTATCAGATTCCTAAAATTATTGACCCAGTTATGGTAAGTAGAACTGGTTCTAAATTACTTGAGGATTCAGCAATTAATGCCTACAAAAAATTACTTTTACCAATTGCAGATTTGGTAACTCCAAATATTTATGAAGCAAATCTACTATCTGATATGAAAATTAAGAATAAAGAAGAAATTGAAAAAGCTGCAAAAAATATTCTTGAACTTGGAGCTAATGCAGTATTAATAAAAGGTGGAGGTTTGAAAGATATGAAAGGGAAAGATTTTTTTATTGATAAAAATGGTAAAAGAGATTGGTTAGTTAATGAGGTTATAGATACTCAAAACACACATGGCAGTGGTTGTACTTTAAGTGCTGCTATTTGTTCCTATAGAGCATTAGGCCTTGAGTTAATTGACTCGATTAAGAAAGCAAAATTATTTGTTAAAAAGTCTTTAGAAAATTCCTACAAAATCGGATCTGGTCCAGGACCTCTTGGACATTATCAATAAGTTTAAAAAAGTTTAATTATAGTCAAATCTTCCTATAGTTTGTTGTTAAAAATGATATTTCTTCTGTCTCCCATCCCACTTCTATCTGTTAAAATTTATTAGCAATAAAGTTTTAATTAGCTAATTTTTTAATTGACAAATTCTATTTAAAATTTCAACAAATCGCACTTTAATAATTTCCTAATTCTTGATTTTATTTATAGATAAAATCAACTTTTATTTACTCAAAATCTAAAAAATTTATTTTCAGTATTATTTTTTTATATTATTAGGAGAATGCTTTAAATTTGTCGTAAATAAAACTTTTTCATAATAGATAGTAATTAAGACTTATTCCCTTTTATTTTTTTAAAGACTAATTTATAAAAAAAACTATTTTTATGCTTAAAGAAGACACAACAAAACAAAAAACTATCCTAAATGTTGGTTACTGTGAAAGTACCTCGGAATGGCTCAATAGGATTATTACTGAATTAGCTGACGAAGATAAGAACTTTGTTGATTTATCAGTTATTTGTGCTTAATTTTATGAAAATATAAATTTATATAGATCGACTGGTAAAATAATCATCAATAGAATATATTCATTAATTATAAATATTTTCTCAATAAATTTAGGTAATTATTCGCATAGTTAGAGATATAAAAAAAAGTTAAAAGTAAGTAATTAAAAAGAGTTATTCTAAAGTCATGCAACCTATCTCTGAAGAACTTTATAGGAAATTAGTTAAATGTTATAAAAGATGAGAATTTTAAATTTTTATTAATAGAGTTATAGAAAAAATTTCTCGATTTATAAGAAATGAAAAAAGATTATATTAAAATAATCGGGAATAAAGAGGAAGCAAGAGAAGAAGCTCTCTTAAGATATTTAATAGAGGCAGAAGGATTTCAAGATATTCTTGATAAGGATTTTGAGGAGTGGTCTAATTTTGATAGCTGGGAAAATATTGGAGTTCAGCAATGGATTTTTGCGCGAGCCTTGGAAGTTTATAAAGGTAAGAAAATAGATATTAAATGCGGTTGCTGTGAATATATTAATTCTCTCGAAACTGATTTTAAGAAGATCAACAAACAAAAATGCTATGGGAGAAAAAGTGCATACATGATTGAAAAGGTTTTAGGTGAAATTGTTTTGGCTGCAGCAAAAAGAGAAAGTGATGGTACATATTCCGCATAAGTTTTTCTATAGGAATCTTTAAATTTCAATAATTCTTTTGATAAGTTTTAATTTTTTAAAAATTCCAAATTATCTGTAATTGATAGGAATCTGAATTTTTTGAATCTCCCTGATCATTTTTGTATAAAAGTACAGCTCCAAAATTGTTTTTCCTATTCATCTGCAATCCAATAGTGTTGCTGATCTGCTTGTATCTTTAAAAATTGGTTGTTTTATATATAATTAGTTGTTCCACTTTTCGCCGATGATATTACTGCTATGGGATAATTTGATTGATTGACAGTCGATCTAACATAGAGGGATAAGACTCTCAGTTTTTATGGCATATCTTGTTTTAGTTATAGTATGGCTTTCCGCTGGATTTTACTGCGGGAAAGTTGCTCATCAAAAAGGATATAGCGGAATTGCCTGGGCTATTGGAGGCTTCTTTTTTGGTTTTATTGCGTTAATTGCTGCAGCAGGTTTACCTGATAGGAAATTAAGAGAATATATAAGATTAATTGGAGAAAAACAAAATGCTATAGAGGTTGTTAAAGAAACAGTTGAAGTGGTAGATGGAAATACAAAAATCTCATTTGCAATGCCAAAGGATTCTAGTAAGGCGGAGATATATAAAGAATTAGTTTTAGTCTTGAAAGAAGGGGGTTGTAAATTGGAAAAATACAATGTAACTTCCTACGATCTAGAGATGGCTAATTGGGGTAAAGAATTTATTGTTAATTCGGAGGAAAAAGATCGTTTAATAATTTTGGATGGGAAAGAGAAAGGAAATATAATAAACTGGTCAGGAAGAATATAAATGAAACGCTTACTACTTACACCTTTCTTATTAGTCTTAATTTTTGGTTGCAGTAATCAAAAAGAACCTACTTACAAACAAATACTTTCACAATGCAAAGGAGCAGGTTCGAAATATGCAAAATATAACGAAATTGGAATGAACCAATTTGCAAAAAATTACTTGGATCTTTGCATAAAGACAGAAGCAAAAAAAGTTTTACAGGCAAAATATACTAAATGTCTCAAAAAGAATAATGCTACTTATTGTCAATTAACAACAAAGCTTGATTAATAAATGAAACGCTTACTACTCCCATTGCTTGCTGCGCTTGCATTGCCAGCATGTACAACTGAAGTCGTATATGAAACTCGGGAGCTTGCTTGGAAAGAATGCAGAATTTGGATGAAGGAAGGAGGTGAGTTTTATATCCAAGAAGGAAGTGACTACAACATGGTTACTAGGTGGTTGCATAGAAGATTCTGTTTCTACAACGAAGACAATATGGAAATGGTTGGGCAAGAATTAATTCAAATAAAAAAAGGAGACAAGTTCTTAGCTGAGAATTTTCCTGATATAGGTAACGGTATTGCCACTCCTGTTACTCAAAAAACTTTTAAATTTCAGAAACCTATTCCATAATAAATTAAGAGACACTATGATCCCTTTTGAAAGAATACTTGTGGAGGGGATAAGGCTCCTCTTTTTTAATATTTTATTTTTTGATGAATGGGAAAAGAAACTTCTCAACTAACAGAAAAGGAAGCTTTGAGTATCTATGCGAGAATGCTCCACACTCTTGATTCGTCTGAGTTTGAATGGTATTTGTCAGAAGACTTCTCATACTCCTCACAAAAAGTTTTAACCGATATGAACTCAAGAGATGAATTCATTGAATATATCAGACCAAAACTTGACACAATCAAAAAATCCAAGAGTAATGTTTATGCAGAATTAGGTGTTTGCCCAGCCTATGGTCATACCGATTGCCTCATTATGGCTCAAGGCGATAAGTCTAATCTACTTGGAGTTGCTTATGCTTCTGTAGACAAAGGGAAAATATCTGCTCTAGCCTTGTGTATTGTTCCAACACCTGATTCGGCAAAGAGAAGTGGAATTTATCCAGGTCTTCAGTCCAATTGATGAATACAAAAATACTTCTTGCGAAGCGTTATTTGATTTGGCAATATAAGTAACCGACTCTGTAATTGGGACATCAAACTTAGATGTTCCCCTTAATGGCCAGATAGAACTGAAGGAATAAAAGTCAGGGATTTTCTAATATTTTTCTTCAGGTTCAGCTGTTAAAAAGCTTCTACACACATACTTATAGACAATGAAAATTATTAAGAGACTCAGGTTGCTACCAGGCGATTCTCTGAGTGTTATACGCCGCACTCCACCACTTGTTTTTGCAATGGCTGTTTTATCTCTCGGAGGATTTATAGGCGCCTCCACGGTCCTTGTGAGAGGCTTTAGGATGGTTGAGAATTCCATCACTGTTACAGGTGCAAGTACTGAAAGTTTTGAGAGTGATATTGCTAAATGGTCCGTTCAAGTGAGGGCTACAGGCAAGACTCAGATCGACTCATTCAACAAGCACAAAGATTCAATGAAAAAGACTATGAATTTCCTTAAAGCCAATGGAATTGAGGATGGTATCAAACAGGAAGTTTATCTTGGACCGGCAAGTATAAAAGAATATGAAACCAAGCATCCCAAGACCAATGAGATCATCAGAACGGAATGGATTACCTATCAAAGAATTGAAATCCAGAGCAATGATGTTTATCGAATTCAAAAAACCCATAGCAAGATAACTGAACTTCTTGGCGAAGGTGTTTTGGTAAGTCCTAGCTCTCCCAAGTACACATATTCCAGGCTTGCTGACAAAAGAGTAGATATGCTTGCCAAGGCTGCAAAGGATGCACGAGTAAGAGCTGAGGCTATTGCTCTTCAGGCAGGTTCTAAAGTCGGTAGTCTAAAGAAAGTGAATACTGGAGTTTTCCAGATAACTGTTCCAAATTCCACGAGAGTAAGTAGCTGGGGTTCTTATGATACAACTACTATCAAGAAAGATATCACTGCCGTTATGGGAGTGACTTTTGCAGTTAAGTAGTAGCTCAGGGAGTCTGTTTTTTGCCTTTAAGAATCATCAGCAAAGGCAGACCAATAAGCATAAGACTTCCATCAATAAATAAAAAAGTATTGAGATTCATTTATCCATTCCTTCAGGGGTATCCCAATTAAGTGGTATCCCTTTTTTAACTGTGTCCTTTTTCATATCTTCAATTTCTTCTCTGATTTTGTTGTAGTAGGCCAACTCTTCTGGATCATCAGAACCGAGACCATAGTTCATGGTCGCTGCAAGATAAATTCTGTGCATCCTGTATGAAGATAGTGCCATGACTAAATATTAGGAAAATGGATATGGTCGAAACTCATTTATTTTAAACTTAACAATAGGTTCTCCTAATTTAATATATTTTGATGCTAATTTTTGATCATAATTTTTTAAATCTGTCTTACTTATTTTTTTTGATAATTTTCTTTTCCAGCAACAAATTTTTTTAATGCACAATTTTTCGCCAATTATTAATTTTAATTTATTCTTTTTTTAATTCTTTAAAAGCTTTTCGATAGAAGGCTTTAGGGCTATGCCCTCGTCGGGACTTGAACCCGAGACCTCTCCCTTACCAAGGGAGTGCTCTACCGCTGAGCTACAAGGGCAATAGTAAAGTGGGCCGGGTTGGATTTGAACCAACGTAGGCAGAGCCAGCGGATTTACAGTCCGCCCCCTTTAACCACTCGGGCACCGACCCCCACTATTTGAACTTATCAGTTAATGGTCACTTTGTGTGAAAATGTTTTGGATTTTTTGTTTCTTTCTAGATAGCATTTAAAAGAAAAGACTTTATTTCTGATGAATATTTTATTGATAAATGGCCCAAATTTAAATTTATTGGGTACAAGAGAACCTGAAATATATGGGAATCAAACCTTGAGTGATATTCAAAAAGAGTTAACCAAAGTTTCACAACAAAATGGTATTAATCTTGAATGTTTTCAAAGCAATCATGAAGGAAAGATAGTGGATAAAATTCAAGATTCTATTGCTAATATTCAAGGAATACTTATCAATGCTGGAGCTTTTACTCACACTTCAATTTCAATTAGAGATGCCTTAGTTGGATCAAAAATTCCATTTGTAGAATTACATATTTCAAATATTTTTAGTCGAGAAGAATTTCGTAAAGAATCTTTTCTTACAGACAAAGCAATTGGAATTATAAGTGGTTTTGGTATATCAAGTTATTTTCTAGCTCTTGAAGGAATGATTAAATACTTAAAAAATAATTAGTCAATGTTAGTAGATTTTAAAAGGCCAGGTTCCAATATTAAATATTTATCATCATTAACCTCAGATGAATGGATTCATTTAGCCTTATCAAATCCAATAGAGATTTTAATTGACCATGCCCATTGTGAGAGGAAAGCTGCAGGAGTCGCAATCCAATTAATGTTTAGATATCCTGCAGAACCTAATTTAGCAGAAGTTTTGAGTCCAATAGCCAGAGAGGAATTAGAGCATTTTGAAAAAATACTTTATTTTTTAAAAGATCTTGGGCATTCTCTTAAAACCATAAAGCCTCCTCCATACGGAGCTGAACTTGCTAAAAGTATTAGAAAAGAAGAACCTAATAGGATGCTGGATAGTTTCTTAATAGCAGGCCTTATAGAAGCAAGAAGTCATGAAAGGTTAAGTCTACTTGCCTTGAATTCTGAAAATAAATCTTTTAAGGTTCTGTATGAGTCTTTGCTTGAAAGTGAAGCAAGACATTTTGGCATTTATTGGAAATTAGCTAATACTAAATTTCCTAAAGAAGAAACCTATAAAAGGTTAGATGAATTATCTAAAGTCGAATCAGAAATTCTATCTAAGACTTTTTTTATGCCAAGGGTACATAGTTAAAAAATCTTTAATGAATTTTATAATTATGAGAATAAAAAAATATCTAAATAGATTTCTAGGTTTTAAATATGATTTGCCATCATTAACAATTGTTGGGGTTGGACCTGGAGATCCTTCACTATTAACCATTGCTGCAGTAAAAGCAATTAAAAATTCAAAAGTTATAGTTTTCCCTATTTCAAGTGATGATAAGAAGAGTTTGTCAGCAGAAATAGTTAGGGAACATATTAAATTTAAGAAAAAAATACCTATCATTTTTCCAATGGCGAGGAATGAATTTGATCCTGATGAAATATGGTCTAATGCTGTAGAAATAATTTTGGAATGTATAAGTAATTACGAATCAGTTGTTTTACTTTGCCTTGGTGACAGTTCGCTTTTCGCAAGCTCCTCTAATATTCTAAGAATACTAAAAAAAAGATCCCCTGAAACAGTCACCAAAACTATACCTGGCATCTCATCTCTTTCTGCAACTGCAGCTTTAAGTAATTTTGATTTAGTAAAAAAGGGAGAGACTTTGATAATCAAAGAATGCCCTTCTTCTGAATCAGAATTAATATCTCTAATAAGTCAAAGTAGAGGAAATAAAATTGTATTAGCAATAATGAAAGTTGGGAAGAGATGGAATTATGTCAAAGAAATTTTAAAAAAAGAGCATATTATCGAAAACTCCTTAATTGCTTTGAATGTAGGTATGCCTGATCAAATTATCCAATATGCTTCAAAATATAGTTCCGATATTATGCCTTATTTCTCTTTGATTTTAATAAGACTAAATTAATGGATCAAAAAGAAAATTTTTTAAAAAATCAATTTACTTGGCCAATAAGTAAAAAACTATTATTCCTCGTTCTTGAAGATAAAGTTAGTGATCTCTTTGTTTGTGAATTGGTATGGGAAAGACTTTTTTATACTAAAAAACTTTCTTTAAATTATTGGAAATCAAGTGAATTGACCCCCTCCTATTGGTCAGAGAAATTCTTTGAGGCTCCTCAAATTATTTCAGAGCGACCTGCATCAATTCATCTTACACGTTCAATCCCTAAGGATCACAAGCAAGGTTTAAAAGAATTTCTTAATTTTAAAGGTTATAAAATTAACGAACTTTATCCAAGGAGAACTAGAAGAGCAACTGCAGTAAATTGGTTGATTTATTGGGCTATTGAATCTAGATATAATATTGATGAAACTAATTACTTACCTAAATTATCTGCTCCTCCTTCTAATCCAGTAAAAGGACATTATGGAGATCCTGAAATCAAATGAATAGTTTGTTTAAATTAAAAGATAATATTGAATGTATAGTTGTATTAGATATTAGTTTATCAGGAGATAATAATTGACTCTTCCTTCAATAGCAATTATCGGAAGACCCAATGTTGGAAAATCTACTTTGGTGAATAGATTATGCCAAAGTAATGATGCGATTGTCTTTGATAAGCCTGGAGTTACAAGAGACAGAACTTATCAAAAAGCTTCTTGGGGAGGGAAAGAGTTTCAAATAGTTGATACAGGAGGACTGGTCTTTGATGATGATAGTGAATTCCTGCCTGAGATTCGCTCACAAATATATTTGGCTTTGGAAGAGGCTTCTATTGCTTTATTTGTAGTTGATGGAAATCAGGGTATAACTGATGGTGATTTATCAATCGCCAAATGGTTAAGGAATTCCAATTGTAAAACGATTGTTGCTGTTAACAAGTGCGAATCTATAACTCTGGGAATCTCTTTGGCTTCTGAATTTTGGAAACTTGGATTAGGTGAACCCTATCCTGTTTCCGCTATTCATGGTTCTGGAACTGGAGATCTACTTGACTTTGTAATTAATTCACTTCCTGAAAATACTAATATTGAAGATGAAGAAGATAAAATAATGATGTCAATTATTGGTAGGCCAAATGTAGGGAAATCTAGTTTGCTTAATTCAATTTGTGGAGAAAAACGAGCAATTGTAAGTGATATTAGTGGAACTACTACTGATTCAATAGATACTCTTCTTGAAAAAAATTCCCAGCAATGGAAAATCGTAGACACTGCAGGAATAAGGAGAAAGAAAAATGTAAAATATGGTACTGAATTTTTTGGTATTAATAGAGCTTTTAAATCTATTGATAGAAGTGATGTTTGTTTATTAGTAATAGATGCAATAGATGGGGTTACTGATCAAGATCAGAAGTTGGCAGGACGCATAGAAGAGCAAGGAAGAGCCTGTGTAATCGTAGTCAACAAATGGGATCTTGTAGAAAAAAATAGTTCTACAATTTATCAAGTAGAAAAAGAACTTAGATCAAAATTATATTTCTTAAATTGGTCAAAAATGATTTTTATTTCAGCTTTAACAGGACAAAGAGTGGAGAATATTTTCGAGCATGCTCTTAATGCTGTTAATCAACATAGAAGAAGAGTTACTACATCTGTGGTTAATGAAGTGTTGAAGGAATCTTTAGGTTGGAAAAGCCCGCCAACAAAAAGGAGTGGAAAGCAAGGTAGATTATATTATGGTACTCAAGTTAAGAATCAGCCTCCCACATTTACTCTTTTTGTTAATGACCCTAAATTATTTGGAATAACATACAGAAGATATATAGAAAAACAAATTAGAAGTAATTTAGGCTTTGATGGTACACCAATAATCTTACTATGGAGAGGAAAACAGCAAAGGGCATTAGATAAAGAGATATCAAGAAAAAATATTGAAATAATTCAAAAAGATTAATGAATATAATTACGAAATTTTCTATTGGACAATATGTCGATGGCAATAGAAGTTGGTTAAGAATGATTGATAGTAGGTTAAAAATAATTGCAGTATTTATATTCCTAATTACACCAATTTGGGCAGGTCCTGTTTGGAGATTAGGTTTAGTTGCTTGTTTATTATTGATTACTTTTTTAAGCTTATTACCTGCAAGAGTTTGGTGGCGCTCAGTTCTTATTCTCTTAATCTTATCATTGTTAATTGGATTTTTATCATTACTAGCTTCTTCTGATATTCATTCACTCGAAAGCTCTTTAAGAGATCCAAATGAACTGAATGTGATTTCGGAAAGCCATGAAAAATGGAATATTTTAGAAATCCCCTCAAAGAAAATAGGGTTCATAAGTTTTGGTTCATTTAACTTATCTAAAAAAGCGTTTGAATTAGGAATAAAAACCTCAACTTTAATATTTACTGTAATTCATAGTGTTAATTTGATGCTTTTAACCACACCTCAAGAAAATATAGTTTGGGCTTTCAGTTGGTTTATGAATCCTTTTAGGAAAATCGGATTACCTATTGATAAGTGGTTGTTTCAATTATTAATAGCTCTTCGCTTTATTCCTTTAGTTCAGGAAGAGTTCCAAAATTTAGTCAAATCAGTTTCTGTGAGATCAATAAATCTTAGACATCTAGGCCTGAAAAAATCTATTAATGTCTTAATAACTTTAGTTGAAAGATTATTTTTAAATATATTTTTAAGGATTGAACAAGGAGCAGATGCATTACTCTCTAAGAAAAAAATTCTTATTAAAACTAATAGATTTAGAACTTTCCAAAAAACAACCTTTCTTACCTTTGTTGTAAATACATTATCGATATGTTTTATTGGCATAGCAATTTTTCTTAGAAAACTGTATGGTGCATTATAAATAACTTAATTTTTCAGTTTGAGTTCAGAGCGTTATTTAAACCATCCAACATTTGGAATGTTGTATCAAGTCTCTTCTGGTAATGATGGAAGAGATATTTATGCTACTTTATATGCCCAAAAAATGTTTTTTTTAGTAGAAATTAAACAAAGAGAGATATTTTTTGAAGTTATTCCTTATATGGATGCTCGTAATCATTCTGAATTAAATTTACAAAAAGCTAGAAGAAAAGGGTTAGATGATTTATCTAAATGGGAAAACTTATTCAAACAAACTTTTTTATGAAATGTGAACATTGCAAATTACTTAAAAATTAAGAATGTAATCCCATCAAATGTAAATTTACTTGCAGTGAGTAAGGGATTCAACAGTCAAGAAATTAAAATAATTAATAATCTTGGTCAAAAGGATTTTGGTGAGAGTAAATTTCAAGAAGGATTTCAGAAGCAAGAAATTTTAAAAGACCTTAAAGAGATAAAATGGCATTTTATTGGAAGAATACAGAGTAATAAAATTAGAAAGATAGTTCAGAATTTTAAATATATACATTCAGTTGATTCATATGAGAAATTAGAAAAGATTTCTAATGTTTCATTTGAAGAAATGAAACATCCATCAATAATGTTGCAAGTCAAGTTAAGTGAAGACCCAAATAAAGTAGGTTTTGAACCTGAATTATTACTAGAAAAATGGCTAGAAATTCAAGAATTTAAAAATATTAGTATAATCGGCTTAATGACTATTAATCCCAAAGGATTAAGTGCTAAAGAAAATAAAGAGTTATTTAGAAAATGCCGATCTCTAGCAGATTCGCTAAACCTTCCTGAATGTTCAATGGGAATGTCCAGCGATTGGGAGGAGGCTATTGATTCTGGAGCTACTTGGATAAGGTTAGGATCTATCATCTTTGGGGATAGGATAAGATAGAAAGTAATTGGTTCATTAATTATTTTTTTATAAAAATCTTGTTTATAAACTTGCAGTAAAGTATAAGTAACGTTATCTAAGTATAGGTAGTTTATTCATTCAAAAAAAAATGGATCTATTACTTCAAAGGTCTTGAGATCTTAGTAATCAATTTAAAGAGGATTTAAACGTGTCACTTATTTCGCGATTAAAGGCAGTTGTAGCAGGTGATGATTATCTTGATGATGAGTTCGATGAGTTCGATTATGCTTCTGAGGGTGAATTTAATGAGATAAATGATTTTAAACAAAATCAAAGAAACTCAAATGCCCTTACGAATTCAAACCCATTCGAATTCATGAATAAAAACAGGTCATCAAAGGTTGTTGGCATGCCTGGAATCTCAAATTCTTCTGATTTAAGTTTGATGGAGCCACGTAGTTTTGATGAAATGCCTCAAGCTATTCAAGCATTAAGAGAGCGAAAAACAGTGATTCTCAATTTAACTATGATGGACCCTGATCAAGCTCAAAGAGCAGTTGATTTTGTTGCAGGAGGAACATATGCTATTGATGGTCATCAAGAGAGAATAGGAGAAAGTATTTTCCTTTTTGCACCAAGTTGTGTAAATGTAACTAGTTCTTTCCCAGAAGAGGCTTCTCCTTCTAGTATTCCAATAAAAAATCCATCACACTATAGTTTGGAAAATAATACTACTCCACAACCAGCCTGGGGAAGTTCTAAATTAAGTGCCTATTCATAATTAATTTGTGACTATTAAAATTGCAGTTATTGGTTTTGGAAATATTGCAAAGGCTATAATAACCCCATTATTAGAGAAAAGTATAATAAGTCCAGAAGATATTTATTGTTTAGTAAATTCCAAAGAAAGTGTAGAGAATATTAAAAAAAATTTTAAATATGATGTAAATATTTTCCAGGCAGATTCTAAAGAATCCAATATAATTTGGGACTGTCAAGTCAAACTTCTCTCCGTAAAACCCCAGCAGCTTAAAGAAATAAGTGAGTTAGATAATCACAAAAAAAATGAGAATTTATTAGTTTCAATTTTAGCTGGAGTTTCTCTTGATAAACTTATCCAAAAGTTTCCAAATCATAGATGTGTAAGAGTCGTTACAAACATTCCAATAACGGTTGGCAAAGGTTTAACTGGAATTGCCTGGGGTGAAGATATTTCAGAAGATCAGAAACAATTTACAAAAAAATTATTTAAAAATTCTAGTAAAATTTATGAATTTACTGAAGATTATCTTGATACATTTCTAGCATTAACGTCATCAGGACCTGCAATTATTGCTTTAATTATTGAAGCCTTAAGCGATGGAGGATTAAGCGGTGGATTACAAAAAAAACTTTCAGAAGAGCTTGTTATGGAGATGATTTTAGGCACTATTGCTTTAATAAAACAAAATAATTTATCAACTGCCGACCTTAGAAATATTGTCACTTCCCCAGGTGGAACAACTATTTCTGCCTTACGGGTTTTAGAAAACAAGAATTTAAGATCAGCCTTAATTGAATCAATAGTTTCTGCTAGTAATAGAAGTAAAGAGTTTCGTTAATTTTTAAAAGAATTTTTTAACTCTATATAAACTTTTTCAATAGCATCGATATTTTTTTTAATTGTATATCTCTCTATTACACGGTCTCTCGCTTTTTCTCCTAGAGCTTTTGTAAATGCAGGGTGTTCTATCAAAATTGGGATTATTGTTTTTAATTGCGTGCTTACATTATCAGTTGATATAACTATACCTGCTCCATTATCTAAAACTTCACCGTCTGCTCCAGCATCTGTGGCTACACAAGCGGTACCAGTGGCCATTGCTTCTAGAAGTGATAAAGATAAACCTTCAACTAAGCTTGGTAAGAAAAATACTTCTGCTATTTGCATTATTGCAACTCTAGTTTCTAAATCCATTTCGGCACCCCACCATATTAATTTATCTTCACTTAGGTTAGAAAAACTGTTTTCAAGAGTTGGTTTCATTGGTCCATCTCCAACAATAACTAATTTGCAATTATAGGTTTTTGTTTTTCTCCAAGATCTTAAAAGTGCTTCGATATTTTTCTCATTGGCAATTCTGCCCATATATAAAAAGATTCTTCCATCACCAAGTTTTTTTCTAACTGCATCATGTTTTTTATTTTTTTCGATCAAAGGTTCCCAAATATTTTCATCCACACCATTTGGAATAACTATTTGTTTTTCTTTCTTAACTCCTAATTTTGCAAGAACTTTTTTCTGTGTTTCTGAAAAAACAATTATCCTATTAAACTTACCTAGAGAGGGAGCATAAAGTTGATAAGTCAGTTGCTGAGTATTAGCAGTTAAATTTCTGTTTTTTATATCAAATGCTGGGTGGAATGTCCCTACAAGTGGCAGATTAATTTGATTACACAGTTCAGGAAGCCTAAAGTCTAAAGGAGATAAGGTTAAACTAGCATGCACTATATCTGGCTTTAATCTTTTTAATGAAATTTTTAATTCTTTTTCTGCTCTGGGAGAAGGTATTGTATAAACCTGCGATTTTATTAGATATGGGAGACTTACTTCAGGATTGTTGGCAAGGAATAATGGGTTTGATACTTTTGAATTAGAGGGATTATCAAAATGAATAAAACTCACTTTATGCCCTCTATCCCTTAATTCCTTAGTTGTAGAATTCCCGTAACTTACATTCCCGCAAAAAGGAGATTTTTTTCCTAACCAGGCGATATGAGCCACATTAATTTATTAACTATTTATTAAGTTACCAGTCAATTTTCTAAACACCGAAATTTTAAAACTTATTCATATTATAGGAAGACATTAAATATATAGTTCTCTCATCATTTTTAGTGAAGATAGTTCTTTGTCTAATTGAGCAGATATCCAAGTTTCAATAATTAATAATATTTTAAGCCAAACTTTTTTAGGCCCTAATAATTCTCCGTTTGACTTTATTGGTAATTCTGGGAAAAGAAGTCTCTGTAATAGAGCAATTTCTGAAGCATTTATTTTTAGTATACTTTGCGAATCTTCAATAGTTGAGAACCCTTCATTAGGCAAATAATAACACTCCCATTCCCAGTCTCCTAAAGGGGGGATAATAGGTGACCCTGTTTTACAACAATGATTTATAGGTAAATTAATCCCTCCGATTGCTAGTAAATGTATTAGAGATTGAATACTCATTGAGAGCATTTTTATATCTTCTTCTTTTGGAACTTTGTATAAATAAATTCTATCTAAATGGGCAAGAACGCAAGATAAATAATTTTGTTGTTTATCATTATTACCTACTAATAAAAAGGTTAGTTCAGTTATCGCTTGGGCGGCTGCAAGAGTTTCAATATTTTTCCCGAGCCCGGTATAGCTTTTAATAATTTTAATTTGACGTATTGATTTAAGACTTCTTTTGCCGAAAATCTGCATACTTAGATAGTTTAATGGAGAAGCCGAGGCAAGACTACTTTTTGGCCGCCTGGCACCAGGAGCGGCTAATCTGAAAATACCTAAATCATCTGTAAGGATAGTTATTAATCTATCATTCTCACCCAATGGACTTGCTTTAATACAAAGACCTTCTAGCCTACTTTCCCCGTTCATTTAAATAATTCTGACTTCTTCGAAAATTTCGCTAAAATTTGAGGTCCCAACGCAGGTAATACCAGAATCAAATAAATCAGTCACTTGTTTAAGGTTTTTTATCCCTCCTACAATCTTTAAATGGTTTTTTTTGCTTATTATTCTTAATATCTCATTCACATCTAGAGTGGAAATAGGAGGTCCAAAACCATCACCAAATTGAAAGCTTGTAATTCCTAATTCTATTGATATTTCTAATGTTTTTACAAAAAGTTCTTTGTCTAATTTTGACTTATTAATTATTAGAGTTACAGGTATTTCAGATCTTTTTACCATTTCAATCTCCATACCAAAATTATCTATATTTCTTTTTGATAAATTCATAAAGTTAGGCATATACTCTATGCGATTTGCCCCTTTATCTTTTGCAAAACCAACAAATTCATCAAAAAAACAAATCGGTAAATCTGCAAATGGATATGAAATAAGCGCATTTATATTTACACTATGGTTCCTCATAGCATTTTTTAAATAGCTAAGATAATTAAGAGAAGTGGAGATATTTCTGATATTATATTTTTTAATTAGATCGCAGTTTGATATAAAATCATCCCACTTTAAATAGGGATTAATAATAATTGCATGTATCTTCTCATTTAATTCATATTCAATATTTGACATTTTCTAGATTATTGAGCCTGAATTAAGCCATACCCTCCATTATTTCTTTTATAAATAACTTGAAGTTCATTATTTGCTTTATTGCGAAAAAAATAAAAATTATGATCAATTAAATCTAATTGTTTAAGTGCTTCTTCTGATGAAATTGGATTCATTTTGAAGTATTTATTTCTAATATAAGGTTCAGGTAAAATTGCTTCATTTACTTCTTTGAATAAATCTTTAACTATAGAATTAGATTCCTCATCTTGATTTAAGAAGGAATCTTTAGTCTTTAAAAATTTATTGTTTATTGCTTTATTATTTCTCTCTTTAAATTTGCGTAATTTTCTACAAAGTTTATTTGAAACCAAATCAATACTTGAGTAGAGATTCTCAGTTTTTTCTTCGGCTCTTATAACAGTACCATTAGCAAAAATAGTAACTTCTGCTGTTTGAAAAGGAACTTTAGGATTTTTTTCTATTGATAAGTGAATATCTGCTTCTTTAACGATATCCTTATAATGATGCATTGCTTTTTCTATCTTTGCTTCTGTATATTCTTTTAAAGCTCCTGTAAGTTGAAGATTTTTACCATGGATTAAAATTTTCATAACAAATCTAAAAATATTTCTTACTTTCTAAATCTACTTAAATATGATAAATAGAACAGCAATAATTAAACAACCTGATAAAATTTCATTTTTTAATGACATTTATAAATTACAAAATGAATATCAAGAAGCTTTAATTTCGGGTAAATTAAATTCAGATTTTATTTGGATAGGAGAACACCAACTTTGTTATACCTTGGGAAGAGGTTCTAACTATCAAAATTTACTATTCTCATTAAATGATCAAATATATGATGTGTTTTTTATCAATAGAGGAGGAGAGGTCACTTGCCATATGCCAGGGCAATTAGTGATTTATTTGGTTTTAGATTTGAAAAATTTCAAAAAGGATTTAAATTGGTATTTAAGAAAAATTGAAAAAACTATTATACAAATTCTTAGAAGTTTCAATATTAACTGCAATACTAAAAAAGGTTTAACGGGTGTTTGGATAGGGAATAAGAAAATTGCTTCAATTGGTATTGGATGCAAAAGATGGGTAACAATCAATGGATTTTCTATTAATGTTGATTGTGATTTATCTAATTTTAATAATATTATTCCATGTGGAATTAAAGATTGTCTTATGGCAAATATGTCTGATTACACTGAAAATATAACTATTGAAAAAGTTAAGAGAATTGTTAAAAAAGTCATTAAGGAAGAATTTAATTTTAATTTTGTACCAAAATAGAAAAATAAAAAGCTTTTAAAAGTTTTAAATATGAATGATTTAGCATATTGTCGTGGAGACAAATCTATTTCTAGAAATGATAAATTTACTAGTAATAGAAATGACATAGAGAACCTTATTCATGTAGATCAAATATGGGAGTACTTAAAATTTAAATGTGGAGATATCTTAGCGGTAAGTGATTTAAGGGGTAAAAACAAAGAAAAATTTTCTTATTCTGAATTGGCAGATTTAATAACAAAAGTCTCTAAATCTTTTAAAAATTATGGATTAGTAAAAGGTGATGTCGTTACTGTAATATCTGAAAATTCGCCAAGATGGTTAATAGCTGATCAAGGTTTAATGCGCTTAGGAGCAATAAATGCTGTAAGAGGTATTAATTCACCATCAGTAGAATTGGAATATATTATTGAACACTCAAATTCAGTTGGGCTAATAGTCCAATCAAAGGAGACTTGGTTGAAGTTAAACCAAAAAGAAGAATTAAAAAAAAGGCTTAAATTTATAATCAATCTAGAAGATGAGGAATTTGAAAGTTTAATTAGTTGGAGTCAATTTATTAAAGGAGTAGAAAAAGAAAATTCTCAAAATAATGTTTTTGAAAAAGATAATCTCCAAATTAATGATATTGCCACAATACTCTATACATCTGGCACAACAGGCAAGCCAAAAGGAGTACCTTTGACACATGCAAATTTCTTACATCAAATAATAAATCTAGCCTACATTGCAGATCCAGATCCAGGTACTTCTGTATTAAGTGTATTACCTATCTGGCATTCTTATGAAAGAAGCGCAGAATACTTCTTCTTTTCATGCGGTTGTACTCAATATTATACAATTCCAAAATTCCTGAAAGACGATATTACTCAAATCAAACCTGTTGTCATGGCTACTGTCCCAAGATTATGGGAGGCAATACATGACGGTTTTTTTCAGGCTTTAAAAAAAATGCCATCTAATAAACAGAGACTTTTGAAGTTTTTGATAAAGAATAGTTCTTCTGTTAAAAAGAATCTTAGAAAGATAAAAAATTTAGATATTAATCAAATTAGTTTAATTGCTAAAATACCCCTATTAGGTTCTTGTTTTGTAAGATTCCCTTTGCATAAATTGGCTACTATTTTTTTATGGCCAAGTATCCTTAGACAATTATGTGGTGAGAAACTTAAATTTCCAATTAATGGAGGAGGTGCTCTTCCAGAACATGTGGATTTGTTTTTTGAATCTCTAGGTATAGATGTTTTGGTGGGGTATGGATTAACAGAAACAAGTCCAGTATTAACTTGCAGAAGAAGAGAATTGAATGTTAGGGGATCTTCTGGGCAGCCTTTGAAATTTACAGAAATTAAAATAGTCAATGAAGATAAAACAAAGATTTTGAATTTTAGAGAAATAGGCAAAATTCTTGTTAAAGGCCCTCAAGTGATGAAAGGTTATTTAAATAATGAGTTAGCTACAAAAGATGTTTTATCCAAAGATGGTTGGTTTGATACTGGCGATTTAGGTTTTCTAATACCGAATGGATCTCTATTCATAACAGGAAGAGCCAAAGATACAATCGTTCTTTCTAGTGGAGAAAATATAGAGCCTAATCCTTTAGAAACTGAAATTCTTAGTTCTGAATTTATTAATCAGATTCAATTGGTCGGCCAAGATAAAAAATGTTTAACTGCTCTTGTTGTTCCCAATATTGAATTGGTAGAAAATAAATTCTTAGAAAAAGATCTCTCAAAATTAAATTTAAATAAAAATGTTGGTTCATTTTTTAAATCGCAAATCAATAATTTGCTTAAAAACAGATTAGGCTCAAGATTTGAGGAACAAATTTTAGATTGTTATTTTGTGGATGCTTTCACTTTGGAAAATGGGTTATTAACTCAAACTCTTAAGCAGAAAAGAAAAGAAATAGAAAAACTATATTCATCACAAATAGAAAGTATGTATGAAAAACAAATTAAAAAAGAAAATCTCATTTGAATTATCTATATTAAAAATGTAATTTAATTTTTTATGGAAACAAAAAACTCAATATCTATTAAACGTTCAATAGCTATAAAAGCTATAGTTACCCCAACTTGGAAAGAAGATGCTGAAAAGGAATTAAGTAGAGCAATTTCTAACATTGATCAACAATTATCACAATTAGAGCAAGAGGGGCAGCAAATAGCTAATAACATTAGATCCCAATCAGTAAACCCTTTAGATCCTCGTGTTCAAGAACAAGTTAGTCAAGTGCAGCAACAAGTCGCAGCAAAAAGGAATGAAATTGAAGAGCAAAAAAGAAATCTACTTCAACAACAGAGCCAAGTTCGTGAATTAAAAATGGATGAAATTGTTGATCAAGGGCAAGTAGATAGCTTCTGTGATGTCTCTGTTGGAGATAATCTTATTGAAAAGATGCAAGTCTCAATAACAGTGAAAGATGGAATTATTCAATCTATAGATAATAACTAAATAAAATTATCCTTTTTAAAACAAAATTTTTTAAAAGGTCTTAATTGCTGCCTATCAACAATATTACTTTCTTTAGTTTGAAGAGTTCCCAGCGTGATCATGATTTCGTATAATAAGTTCAAGAGTTTAAAGGGGCCCTAACCATTAAGACTGTAGACAGTTTGGTAGATAAATCCCTAAAAACCAATGTAATAACAATTTTCTTATGTCTCACGAAATATTCATGCCTGCGTTGAGTTCTACTATGACAGAAGGCAAGATTGTGGAATGGTTGAAAAATCCTGGAGATAAAGTTGAAAGAGGAGAATCTGTCTTGGTAGTGGAATCGGATAAGGCAGATATGGATGTGGAATCTTTTCAGGATGGATATCTTGCAGCAGTTTTAATGCCTGCTGGTAGTACTGCACCAGTAGGAGAAACTATAGGGATAATTGTGGAAAACGAGAATGATATAGCTTCAGTTCAAGAACAAAACAAAGTAAATAAGCCTGAAGTGTCTAATTCAGACCAAGTTGATTTGGCGAGTAAAAAGACTGAAGAAAAGCCCAAAATCAACAATAAATCTACTAAAGAAGAAGAGCCAGAAGTCATCTTTAAAAGTGAACAGCCTCTTTCCACTTTTAATAGGGATAAAGTTAATGCTGCTACAAATAATAATTCTTCTAGGGTAATAGCATCTCCAAGAGCAAAGAAACTTGCTTCTCAAATGGGTGTTGACTTGAAAAAAGTTAATGGGTCGGGACCTCACGGTAGGATTCAGGCTGATGATGTTTTAAAAGCTAATGGACAACCTGTCTCTATTCCATGGATTGGAGAAGGTAGTTCCCCTGCTAGCCTGTCTGGTGCCAATCTTCGAGTTGAAAGTAAATCAGAAACATCTGGGAAGAGTTTTGGGAATCCAGGAGAAACTGTTCAATTTAATACTCTTCAAAAAGCGGTAAATAAAAATATGGAGTCTAGTTTAGATGTTCCATGTTTTAGGGTTGGATACTCCATTAATACAGATAAGTTGGATAATTTCTACAAAAAGGTAAAACAGAATGGGGTTACTATGACTGCCTTACTAGTAAAGGCAGTTGCAAAGACACTTAAGAAACATCCTCAAGTTAATTCAAGTTTCTCAGAAAATGGAATCTCTTATCCAGAAAATATAAATATTGCTGTAGCTGTTGCTATGGAAGATGGTGGTTTAATAACTCCAGTATTAAAAGAACCTTGCAATACTGATTTATTTGAATTATCTAGAGCTTGGAAAGATCTTGTAAAAAGATCAAGAGCAAAACAATTAGAACCTGATGAATACTCAACTGGAACCTTTACTTTGTCTAATCTAGGAATGTTTGGAGTTGATAGATTTGATGCAATACTTCCTCCTGGTACCGGAGCTATTTTAGCCATAGCATCTTCGAAGCCAACAGTTGTTGCTAATAGTGATGGTTCTATATCGGTTAAAAAAATAATGCAAGTGAATCTAACCGCTGATCATAGAGTCATTTATGGAGCTGATGGAGCTTCATTCTTAAAAGACTTATCTTATCTAATTGAAAATGAGCCAGAGATACTTGTATCCTAGATTTAATTGAATTTGAAAATTGATAATCAAGAAATAGATCATAAGCTTGAAGCATATGATTACTTTCTTGATTCATCATTAATTGCGAGTAAACCTTCTAAGATTAGGCACGAATCTAGATTGATGATAGTTAGAGATAGTGCGTTAGAAGAAGACTTCTCAACTAATAAATTTACCAAGAATCTTGTAGATGAATTCAGAGAGGGAGATCTGGTTGTTGTTAATGATACAAAGGTAATGAAGGCAAGGTTAAAGGTTGAATTAGAAAATGGAAGAATAGTCGAATTATTAGTTTTGGAGAAATCACATAAATCTACTTGGCTATGTTTGGCAAAGCCTGCTAAGAAATTAAAAAAAAATAGAAAATTAAATTTAACAGCTCCCTTGGCACAAAATATTCAATTGAATGTTACTGGGGTTGATGAAGAAACTGGAGGGAGACTTATTAAATTCCCAGAAAATATAAATGATCTCAATTCAATGAATAAACTCCTTGAAATATATGGAGAGATTCCACTCCCTCCATATATAAAAAGTACAGAAAAAGAGTCTTTTCATGAGAATAGTTATCAAACTGAGTATGCAAGTACTCCAGGCGCAGTTGCTGCCCCAACAGCAGGTTTACATTTAAGTAAAAGTCTTATCTCAAATTTTAAAAAAAAAGGAGTTTTGGTCATGGCTATCACCTTGCATGTGGGTTATGGAACATTTAAACCAATTGATCAAGAAGATTTATCTAACTTAAAACTTCATAAAGAGTGGGTTAGCGTTAGTAGGAAAGTAGTGGAAGAAATAAAAAGAATAAAGCAAACAGACAGAAGAATAATAGCTATTGGAACAACTAGCGTAAGAGCTCTTGAAAGTTGCTATTCACATGAAATTAATAACTTTATTCCTATCGCCAAGTATGTCGATTTAGTAATTAAGCCAGGTTATAAATTTAAGGTGGTTGATGGATTATTAACTAATTTTCATCTACCTAAAAGTTCATTATTACTATTAGTAAGTGCAATGATCGGGAGGCAAAGATTATTAGATTTGTATAAAAAAGCCATAAAAGAAAAATTTAGGTTTTTCTCTTATGGCGATGCAATGTATATTTCACCAGAGTCATTTCTGGAGAAAAAATAAATTTAAGCTTTGACTGGTTCTTGAATTATGCCGCTTGGAACATCATTAAACATAATTGATGATAAATACCTCTCTGCTAAATCAGGGAGAACAACTACGATAGTTTTGCCAGCATATTCGTCTTGTTCTGCTAATCTAACAGCAGCAGCAGCAGCAGCTCCGCAAGATATACCTACTAATAAACCCTCCTCTTTAGCTAATCTAAGAGCCATTTCAACTGACTCGTCATTTGTAACCTGTTCAACTTTATCAACAATTGATAAGTCAAGGTTCTTAGGAATAAATCCAGCTCCGATCCCTTGTATTTTATGAGGTCCGGATTTAACTTCTTCTCCATTCATTGTCTGAGTAATAACAGGACTATGTGATGGTTCTACAGCTACAGAAGTAATATTCTTACGCTTTTCTTGCTTAATGTATCTTGAGACTCCTGTAATTGTGCCGCCTGTTCCAACTCCTGCAACCAAAACGTCAATTGCACCATCACAATCATCCCAAATTTCTGGTCCAGTAGTTTTGAAATGAATTTCAGGGTTTGCTGGATTATCAAATTGACCTGGCATGAAATATTGAGAAGGATTACTGTCTGCAATTTCTTTAGCTTTAGCGATTGCTCCAGGCATACCTTTAGATGCCTCTGTTAAAACAATTTCAGCCCCTAATACTGCCATGACTCTTCTCCTCTCAATTGACATAGATTCTGGCATTGTAAGTATTAGTTTGTAACCTCTTGCTGAAGCAGTAAAAGCGAGGGCAATTCCTGTATTCCCAGAAGTAGGCTCAACAATCGTTTTTTCTTTTGTAAGCTTCCCACTTTTCTCTGCATCCCAAATCATATTTGCGCCAATCCTACATTTCACACTGTATGCAGGGTTTCTCCCCTCGATTTTTGCTAATACAGTAGCCTTAGCGTTTTTGGTAACTGATTTTAATTTTACTAATGGAGTGTTTCCAATAGCAAAACTGTTGTCCTCATAAATTCTTGCCATTTATATATTGAGAAAATATATTTTTATACTAACTATTTTTTAAGAAAAGACTATATAAGTTTCTAAACAGTAAAGACTAGGAATTTACAAATTATTTAATGCTTCAGAAAAGCTTCTCCATAAGTGATCTTTATCTTCTAGTCCAACGGATACTCTAATAAGATGAGATGGTATTCCAAAACTTTCAGCCCAATCCAATTCGTCATAATGAGCTAATAACACATATGGACATACAAGAGTAAATTTTGTACCTAAACTTGGCCCTTTAGATATATGAAGAGAATCATAAAACTTTTTAGCTTTGTTTATTCCTCCTTTTAATTCAAATGACAATAAGCAGCCGTATCCCCCATTAGACGTAAGTATGGAATTGAAATTTGGACAATTTTCGGGATGGAAAATATTTTTAATCTCTTTATTGGTCTCTAATCTTTTTTTTAATTCTAAACATGTTTGATTTTGTTCAAAAACTCTTTGATTTACATCTCTACTAACTTTTTCTAGGGAAACAATATCTCCATCTGAAAGAATTGGAAGATTAATTTCGCTTAATGCATTTCTAAACTGATCAATCCATTTACTTTTTGGATTTAGTATTAATGAGCCAGCAAGAATATCTCCGCTACCTGAAAAGATTTTTGTCAGTGAAGTGAAAACTATATCTGCATGCTCTAAGGAATTTATATTCAGATTGGAACCAATAGTATCGTCAACAATTACAGGTATATTGAATTTATTTGCTATTTTTGAAATTTTCTTAATGTTTACACATTTGAGCATTGGATTACTTGGTAATTCAATTATCAAAGCTGCTGGATTTATTCGTTTAATTTCTAATGCAATATCTGAACAATTTTCTTCTGTTATTAACTTTGCGCCATGAAAGATATGCATTGGTAATTTAAGTACATCTACATATGGGAAACCTATTTGAAGTGTAGGTTTTTCTGGAAATAATTTATATAGGATTTCTAAAGATGTGTGCAACGCAGACATGCCAGATGAAGTTAAATGAATATTGTTTGAGTCTGTTTTTGTAGATTTAGAAATTCTATTTTTTATTATTTGATGTTTCTCATTAACTAAAGATTTTGGAAGGCTATCCTCCAGGCCTAATTCAATTGCAGCAGCTCTTGAAGATATACCAAGACCCGTATGTTGCCAGAACGATTTTGCATATATGCTTGCTGTTTTTTTAGTTATTAAAAAAGCGAAATTATACTTTATTTCGATCAATGAATATTCTTGAGAAGTGTTTCTATCACAGTATTTCTTTGCTTTTAATGCTATGGTTTCATTTGGATATGGCCAGATACTGTGATTATTGTATTGACTTTCTTTTTTTACTTTTTCACATAATCTTTTTACTAAGGGGTTGAGCCCAAATCGTGGATAGATTGACCTTAATGATTTAATGCATTCTGGATTTTTTTCCTCATAATTTATTACATCATTCCAAGTTGGTAATGCTACTGAAACAGCATGTTCACTATCAGGAATAGAATAGCCCAACTCTACATTTTCCCATATAGGATTTTTAAGTAAATCTCTCAATTGTCAGAATTTATTTAAAGCAAAGAATAGATCTGAGATTAAATCGTTGGTATCTTCACAACCAATCGATAATCTTATAAGAGCATCATCGATACCAAGTGACTTTTTTGTTTTATCATCAACAGAAGCATGAGTCATTGTTGCGGGGTGACAAATTAAACTTTCAACTCCTCCAAGGCTCTCTGCTAAAGAGAAATATCTAAGCGATTTACAAAATTTAAAAGTATTCTCTTTGTTTAAATTCAATTTTAGTGTGATCATTGAACCCCCAGATCTCATTTGTGATTTTGCTAAATTAAATTCTGGATGGTTTTGATTGAAGGGATAAATTACTTTGTTAATTATTTTGTGATGTTCTAATTCCTCAGAAATTAACTCGGCACTTTTTGTTTGTTGTTCTATTCTTAAAGGAAGAGTTTTTACACCTCTAGTAATTAGCCAAGAATCAAAAGGAGATGGTTGCAGGCCTAGAGCTTTTTGAGAGAAAAGCATCTTACTATTCCATCCTTCATTATTTGTTAGAACTGCTCCTCCAAGAGCATCACTATGTCCGTTAATAAATTTTGTTGTGCTGATAATCGATAGTGTTGCTCCAAGTTCCAATGGTTTTTGAATCAGTGCGGTGGAAAAGGTATTATCTACAACCACAGGTATTTCTTGTTTATTGGCTTCATCACAAATCACTTTAATATCAAGTACTTTTAAAAGCGGATTTGTTGGACTTTCTAGCCATATTAAGGTTGGCTTAAAATTTGAAATCTTTTTGATATTATTTTTATTTGTAAAATCTGTGTATAAAACTTCTATCCCAAATTTCTTGAAAACTTTTTCAAACATTCTTACTGTACAACCATAGAGATTTGACTCGCATAGTATTTTATCTCCTGATTTTAATGCAGATGTTATTGCAGTTACGGCACTTATGCCAGATCCAAACACTGTACAGTATTTAGAATCTTCTATTGATTTCAGTATATTTTCTAGAATTTTAAAGTTTGGATTACCTGACCTGGTGTAGTCGAAATTCCCTTTATTTCCATGTTTGAAAGTAGATGTAGAGAAAATAGGAGGCATAACACATCCTGTCTCTTCCGAAAATGTTTCTCCATGGTGAATAGATAAGGTTTTAAAGCCTGGCTTTTTGATGATATTTTTCTTATCTTCCATTATTTTTAAAAATAAGAATGAATTAAATCTCTCTTCGATAACATGAGAGATTTAATAATCCAAAGAAAAGTTTTATTAGACTTTTCTTGAATAATATTCAACAACTAGTAGTTCGTTTATTTCAAGAGCAACCCACTCTCTATCGCATTTCCCATTTATTTTTCCTGTTAATTTAGGTTTGTCTAAATCAAGATGAGGGGGGACATTTGCTAAACCAGGGAATTCTATATTTCCTTCAACAAGTTTTTTACTTGCTTTGTTTTCTTTAATTCCGATAACATCTCCTGATTTGCATTGATATCCAGCGATATCAAGAACCTTGCCATTAACAGTTACATGGCCATGATTTACTAATTGTCTTGAGCCTGGGATAGTACCACCAAAACCTAATCTAAAACAAACATTATCTAGTCTGTTTTCTAAAAGCTTTAGTATGTTTGTTCCTGTTGATCCTTCTTGAGCTCTGGCTTTTTTGACATAGCGAACCAGTTGTCTTTCAGAAACACCGTAATTAAACCTTAGTTTCTGCTTTTCTTCTAGACGAATCGCATATTCTGATCGCTTGCGACGGGCTTGGCCGTGCTGACCTGGAGGATTAGACTTTTTTGAAGCTTTCCTAGTGAGACCTGGTAGTTCTCCCAAGCGACGCGTAACCCTTAATCTGGGGCCGCGGTATCTTGACATAATTTAAAATTAGATAGAAATTTGCAATAAATTTGGATAATTGATTTAATTCAATTAAACTAAAATACTACCAAAAACTTATTTTACATCATTAAAGTGATCAAATTTGTTAATAAAGCAATTACCTCAATACTTCTTTTTATGATTTCGTTTTATCAAAAGTGGTTTTCTCCTTTTTTTGGACCAAGATGTAGATTTATACCAAGTTGTAGTTGTTATGGATATGAGGCGATTACTAGACATGGTCCTTGGAAGGGAGGATTCTTGACCTTAATAAGGTTAAGTAAATGTCATCCTTTAACTCCTTGTGGATGCGATCCTGTACCTGATTAAATTAATGAAAATATTTATTTTTGTTAGGCAGGGTTGTTGCCTTTGCGATTCATTAAAAAACAAACTAGTAAAAATAAATCTTAAAGAGATATTTCCCAATATAGAGCTTAAAGAAATTGATATAGATAGGGTTGATTTATATCAAGATAAATATAAAAAATATGATTATGAAGTACCTATTATTGCTATTGAAGGAATAAACTCTAAGGAAATTATAGAATTACCTCGTATTTCTCCAAGATTAAAAGATGATCAATTAAAGAATTGGCTTCAAAAAAATATTCATACTTTCCTGAATAAATAATTTCTTATAAATGAGATCTATAAAATTACATAAGCTTTTAGATTTAGTAGGAATTACGCCTTCATTAGAACTATTAGATCAAGAAATCAATAATATTTCTTTTCACTCTAAAAAAGTACAAAAAGGAACTTTGTTTTTAGGTATGACAGGTTTAAATGTTGATGGAGGAAAATATTGTATCGAGGCAATTGAAAATGGTGCAGAGGCTGCAATTATTGGATCTGCTGCAAAACAGTATATTGGATCTTTTGACCGCGAAAGGGTTTTGGTTTTAGATGATAATTTAGATTATATTTTTGGTCAAATAGTTGCCGAGTTTTGGAATAGGCCCTCAAGGAAACTAAAACTTATTGGTGTTACTGGTACCAATGGAAAAACGACAATTACTTTTTTATTGGAATATCTCTTAAAAAAATCAGGAAAAAAGACTGCATTATTTGGAACCTTGTTCAATAGATGGTCTGGCTTTTCTGAGGTGGCTTCTCATACGACTGATTTTGCGGATAAACTTCAAAAGAAATTAAATGCTGCAGTTGAGGCAGAATCTGAATTCGCGATATTAGAAGTAAGTTCTCATTCTATTGCTCAAAACAGGATATCAGGCTGCGAATTTGAGGCGGCTATTTTTACTAATTTAACTCAAGATCATCTTGATTTTCACTTAGATATGGAATCTTATTTTCAAACAAAAAGAAAATTATTTTTCCCACCTTATTTAACAGAAAAAAAAGGAATTTCTGTTCTGAATGTGGATGACCTTTGGATATCTAAATTATCATCTGATCTTGAAAAAAGATCTTCATTAGTATCTACAAAGATTGACAAGAGTGAATTTAAAAATCATGATTTTTTCTACGTAACAGATAAAAAATTTACTGCAAGTGGTTCCACCTGTATTTTTCATACACCTAAGGAAAAAATTAAACTTTTTGTGCCACTGGTGGGTGAATTTAATTTAATGAATGCTATTCAAGCAATAACAATTTTGTATAAACTTAATTTCTCTTTAAAAGATTTATCAAAATTAATACAATCTTTTCCTGGTGCTCCTGGAAGAATGGAGAAAATAAAAATTGATAATAATGACGTTTCACGAGCACTTCCAACAGTAATTATTGATTATGCCCACACTCCTGATGGATTAAAAAAAGTTTTGCAGTCAATAAAAAGACTTTGTGAAGGGAAACTTATAACTGTTTTTGGCTGTGGTGGAGATCGAGATCGTACTAAAAGGCCTTTAATGGGATCAATAGCTGAAGAGTTTTCTGATCAAGTGTTCATAACATCAGATAATCCAAGATCAGAAGAACCTCAAAAGATAGTAAATGATATTTTGATGGGTATAGAAAAAAGAGAAAAAATAACAATAGAGATTGATAGATTTAAAGCAATAAATGAATCTATTAAATTTGCCAATAAAGAAGATATTGTTGTAATTGCAGGAAAAGGCCATGAAGACTATCAAATTCTCAATGATAAAGTTATTGATTTTGATGATAGAAAAATAGCTTATAAATTATTACAAGAAAAAAGTAAATCTAAATAAAATTTCCTAATCAAATAAGAAAGATCTTTACGCAAATCACAAGAAAAGTTTCTTAGAATCGATGAAGTTATTTTTTAATAAGATGAAAGGGTTAGCCTTAGTTGCAGGCGCAGGTGGAATTGGAACGCAACTAGCTAAAGATCTGAGTGAAAGTGAAAAAGATTTAGATGTTGTTTTGTGTGGAAGAAAAAGTGAATTTAATTCGTTTTGGGAATTAAATATAGAGGACTCTCAATCACTTTTGCAGTTGAAAAATAAAATATCAAATCATCCTTCAAAATTAAGATTAGTAATTAACGCTACAGGGAGACTTCATAGTGATTCTCTTAAGCCAGAAAAAAGATTACAACATCTTGATAAAAAAAATATGATGGAAAGTTTTTCAATAAATGCTTTTTCTCCTATCTTATTAGCTAAAACGATTGAAGAATTTATACCAAAAGATAGTGATTTTAATTTTGCGAGTATAAGTGCAAGACTGGGTAGCATCGGTGATAATCAAACTGGTGGGTGGTATTCATATAGAGCTGCAAAATCTGCGCAAAATCAGTTTTTCAAATCTTTAAGTATAGAGTGGGCTAGACGTTTTCCAAAAGCTACTATTTCTTTGCTTCATCCAGGAACAGTAGATACTGATTTATCTAGACCTTTTCATAAGTTTGTTCCAGCACATAAATTATTTAGTACAGAAAAATCAGCCCAATTCTTGATCAAGAATATTAAAAATCAATCTCCAGCATCTACTGGAAAATTTATTGCATGGGACAGCTCGGAGATACCTTGGTAAATTAAATTTTATCTTTATATCAATAGAGCTTTAAGTCAATATTTTTTTTATTTCTTTAAAAAGTAAATCAATCTCAGCTTCTGTAGTCATTTGATGTACGCATGCTCTAAACCATTTTGGATCTTCTAAAACTCTAATCCAAATTTTTTTTTCTCCAAGTTTCCTAACAAATTCTTCCTTATCTTCAATATTTTCGATTTTAAAACTAACTATCCCATTTAAGTATTTTTTTTCTAAAACTAATTCAATTTCTTTTAATTGATTTAATTTATCCCAAAGTTTTTCACTTAATCTTTGTATTCTTTTGCTTTTTTCATTTTCATGACAGTCTTTATCCAAAAGATCTAAAGAAGTCCGTAGCCCTGCAAGTAAAGGAATACAAGAGGTTGCTACTTCAAACTTCCTTGCATCATCATGAAAAATATTATTTGAAGGCTCATAGATGCCTTGTTCTTTTTTTAATGATTTCCAACCAATTATTGTTGGATCTGTTTCATGAATAAATCTATCTGAGACATAAATGGCTCCAAGACCTTCTGGACCACATGCCCATTTATGAGAAGTTATTGAATATAAATCAGAATAAAAAACTTCTTCTTCAATTTTTATGTGCCCAAAGGTTTGAGCGCCATCAACAAGTAAATAAGAATTTTCTCGATAATTTTTTAATTCGATAGAAATTTGTTTTAAAGGAATTTTATATCCAAAGTTCCATAAAATATGAGAAATAATTAGGATCTTAGTCTTACTATTTAGATTTTTTAAAATCTCTAAAATTATATTTTCGTCGTTTAGATTTTTAATTTTTTGGATTGGCAAAATTTTGAATATTAATTTATTTCTTCTGCAAAATTCTCGACTTGCAGCTACTACTCCAGGATGTTCACAGTCACTTATTAACAACTCTTCTCCCTCTTCTACCTTTATTCCCCAAAAAGGCAAAATCATCCCAGAAGAGATATTCTCGGTTAAAGCTACATTCTTTGAATTGACACCTAATTTTTGCGCAATGATTCTTTTGGTGGTCAATATTTCTTTGTAAATAAAAGGCCACATATCATTGGTAAATGGTCCTAAATCTTGGATAATTTCCCAAGTTTTAACTATTGCTTCAAGAGAAGATTTTGGCAATGGTCCTTGACCACCATAGTTGAAATAATACTTATTTTGTAATGCTGGTATTTGATCTCTTAGATTATTTCTCATGGAAAATTTAAATTAGATTATTAAACTCTTCAATTTTTTTAAATATTGCCTACTAAAGTTACTGTTCTAAATTCAATATCTTCAATAACTTTCCAAGGTTCAGCACTCCTTTCTGCAAATTCTAAATTTTTAAAACCTAGTTCTTGAAAATCACTTATAAAGTCTGGCTCATACCATGCTCCACTAATACATCCTGTCCATAGATCATGATCATTTTGCAATCTTAAAGGAACTTTTTTGTTAGAGACAATATCGCTAATTGCAATTCTTCCATTTTCGTTTAAAACTCTTTTTATATTTCTTAGAAGGTTATTTCTAGATTCTGGACTTACCAAGTTTAAAACACAATTACTTAAAATAATATCAACTGATTTGTTGGCGATTAATGGATTTAAATCTTTATCTAATTGATCGAGTTTTTCAATTGATCCTTCTAGAAATTCTGTATTTTTGAAACCTATATTCTTTGTAACTTCTTTAGATGCTGATCTAGATAAAGAAAGCATGTCAGGATTCTGATCAACTCCAATAACTTTCCCTTCTCTCCCAACAATTTGGGCACAAATAAAAGCATTTTTGCCGCTACCACTTCCAAGATCCAAGACGATATCATTTTTTTTAACATATTTTGTTGGATCACCACATCCATAGTCCTTTTCTATAACCTCTTGAGGAATTGCTTCAAGTAAAACGGGATTAAACCCAACTGGTGTACAAAGACAACTCTCTTTTTTTAATGCGGCTGACCCATATCTTTCTTGAATCGCATCTTTATGATCGAAATTATTAGATACTTCATTCGATGGATTTGTATTACAGCAATTTTCGGGCATATTTTTTAAAGAACTCTAATTAAATATAGCCAAAAAAAAAGCCCCTTAATCTAGGGGCTTTTACTTTAATAATTAAATTATTTAGTGTAGTTAACACCTCTATAATTTAATTCTGCTTTCTCATTACTTGAAGAAGCGTCTTCCATTCTGTTTGTGTATACGTTTCTTCTGTAGGTAAGTTCAACGAATTGCTTTGCAGCAGCTTCTTTATTTTGAACGTAGCTTTTTCCTCTGTAAGTTAAAGTAGTCATGATTCGATTTAACAACACGGCCATCCCCCGTTCCATGGTATGACTCGGACTGCGCCCTTAAAAAAAGGGTGAACGAAAAAGTAGCAATTGCTACAAAATTATTATACACACTTTTCCCTAGTCATGTAAAGACTTTACAGGTAGAAACAAATTTTTAATTCTTTTTTAATTATTATCTTAGGTAAATTTTATTTTGAATAGGCTCCACAAGGGATTATGTTTATATTTGGCTTAAGCTTTACGAAATTAATTTTTATTTATGACGGGTTTTTTATATTTTTTGGGGAATACTTTGAGATGGCCTGCCCTAAAGCCAAAAGAGTTTTTCTCTTTACATGCATATTTTTCAATTATTTATTTGATAACTTTTATTCTGAGTAAAAATAACGTTGATCAGTCTAATTTAGTTTTTACTTTAGGTATTTTAGCCCCTCTCTTGATAGCTATTGGTCAAGGTCTTCCTATAGATTGTTTGGATCTTAAGTCTTCTTTGTTGAAGGAATCACAGGGTAAATAATGGAATTTTATTCTAATTTTTATAGAACCTGAACAACTTCGCTGATTTCAGGAATCATTTCTTTTAACTTTCTTTCAATCCCCATTTTTAATGTCATAGTGCTACTTGGGCAACTCCCACATGCTCCTTGAAGTCTTACTTTTACAATGGGACCATCGATTTCTGCAATTTCTACGTTCCCTCCATCGGATATTAAAAAAGGTCTAAGTTCATCAAGGACTTTTTCTACATTTTCATTAGTAAGTGCAAGTGTGTCAGTACTCATGATTTTGAATTAACTTTATAATAAGACTATAAAGGAATTTGATTAATTGCAAAAAATATAGTTTTCTATTGTGACTTCTGTTCAAACTATAAAAGAGAATAACCACTATGACGCAGTTTTAGTTGGCGCAGGAATAATGAGTGGGACTTTAGCCTTGCTACTTGCAGAAGTTTTACCTGATATAAAAATTCTAATTATAGAAAAATTAAATTCTCCAGGGAGAGAAAGTACTGGAGCTTTTAATAATGCAGGAACTGGACATGCTGCTAATTGTGAATTGAATTACACTCCTATTGATGAAAAAGGAAACATAATTATAGATAACGCTCTTTCAATAAATCGTTCATTTGAAAATTCAATGTCCTTATGGGCTTCCTTGTATGCAGCAGGGAAAATTGATATTCAAAAGTTTTTAAAATTTATTCCACACATTAGTTTTGTTTCTGGGAAGGAAAATATTTCTTTTTTAAAAAAAAGATATCAGGCAATGGCTAATAATCCTGAGTTTAAAGATATGGAATTCACTTCATCTTTTGGTCAAATTTCATCATGGGCTAGTCTTATAACAAAAGATAGAAATCCATTAAATGAAATTGCTGCTACTAGGGTAGAGAGAGGAACTGACATCAACTTTGAAGCTCTGACTAAGGAATACTTATCATTCGTTTCTAAAAATAAAAATGTTGAAATAAGGTATAAAACAGAATTAATAGATTTAAAAAAAATTGATCAAAAACAATGGGAATTAGACCTTAGTCTCAATGGTAAAAAAATTTCTGTCAGAACAGCTTTTGTTTTTCTTGGTGCTGGTGGGAAAACAATAAATTATTTGCAAAAATCAAAAATTCCAGAGGCAAATAATTATGGAGGATTTCCAGTTAGTGGGAAATGGCTTATTTGCGAAGAAAAATCGCTAACAGAAAAACACAATGCAAAAGTTTATGGTAAGGCTGATATTGGTTCGCCACCAATGTCTGTTCCTCATTTGGATACTAGGTGGATTGATGGCAAAAGACTTCTTCTTTTTGGACCTTTTGCTGGCTTTACAACAAAATTTCTAAAGCAAGGGTCTTACTTTGATCTATTTAATTCTATTAAAATAAATAATATAGTTTCTATGTTAGACGTTGGGGTTAAAAATAATGATCTGATTAATTATCTGATTTCGCAATCACTAAAGAACCATAACTCAAGAGTTGATAATTTAAAGAATATGATGCCATCAGCAGATCCCTCTAACTGGTATTTAAAGAATGCCGGACAAAGAGTCCAAATAATCAAAAAGACAAATAAGGGAGGTTCTTTGAAATTTGGAACTGAGATCGTGACTTCATCTGATGGATCATTATCGGCACTTTTGGGAGCTTCTCCTGGAGCAAGTACTGCAGTTTCAATAATGGTGAGAGTTTTAACAAGATCTTGTTTATTTTTAAATGACAAAATTAACCTTCAGAAGAAAATTAATGATTTGATTTACCAATCTAAATTGACATATGAAAGTGATAAAGATTTTTTAATAAACATCAAAAAAAGAAACAATTCTATTTTAGGTTTCCATCGAGAATTCTAATTAGCTAATATTAGTCAAAATGCCATCAGAGGAGTAGTTATTTTATTTAATGACTGATATATCCGTTTCAAAAATAAGAAATTTTTGCATAATAGCTCATATCGATCATGGTAAATCTACTCTTGCAGATAGGTTGCTTCAAGATACTGGGACTGTTCAGCAAAGGGATATGCAGGAACAATTTTTGGATAGTATGGATCTTGAGAGAGAAAGGGGAATAACTATCAAATTGCAAGCCGCGAGGATGAAATATAAGGCAGACGATTCGCAAGAATATGTTTTGAACTTGATAGATACTCCTGGACATGTTGATTTCTCTTATGAGGTCAGTAGATCTTTGCAGGCTTGTGAAGGTGCTTTATTAGTCGTTGATGCAAGTCAGGGCGTAGAAGCTCAAACTCTAGCTAATGTGTATCTAGCTCTTGAAAATAATCTTGAAATAATACCTGTTTTAAATAAAGTTGATTTGCCAGGGGCTGATGCTGAAAAAATAAAACAAGAAATTGAAGAGATTATAGGATTAGATACATCTAACGCAATAAATTGTTCAGCAAAAACTGGAGTAGGAATTAAAGATATTTTAGAAGCAATTGTTAAAAGAGTACCACCACCTCAAGATGAAATAAAGTTGGCTACTAAGGCACTGATTTTTGATTCTTATTATGATCCTTACAGGGGAGTGATTGTTTATTTCAGAGTAATATCTGGTGCAATTAATAAAAGAGACAGAATATTGCTAATGGCTAGTAAAAAGAACTATGAACTTGATGAGATTGGAATAATGGCTCCTGATCAGCAGCAAGTCAATGAATTGCATTCAGGAGAAGTAGGATATATAGCTGCATCAATTAAATCAGTTGCTGATGCGAGAGTGGGAGATACAATTACTCTTTTTAATTCACCTGCCAATGATCCCTTGCCTGGTTATAAAACAGCAAACCCCATGGTTTTTTGTGGCTTGTTCCCAACTGATGCAGATCAGTTTCCAGATTTAAGAGTATCACTTGAGAAATTACAATTATCTGATGCTGCTCTTAAATATGAGCCTGAAACTAGCAGTGCAATGGGCTTTGGATTTAGATGTGGATTCTTAGGACTTCTTCATATGGAGATTGTTCAAGAAAGATTGGAGAGAGAATATGATTTGGATCTAATCGTAACTGCACCATCAGTTATCTATAAGGTTAATTTAAATCAACAGGAGCATATCTTTATTGATAATCCTTCTACTATCCCAGATCCTCAACTAAGAGAATCAATAGAAGAACCTTATGTAAAAATGGAAATTTATGCTCCAAATGAATTTAATGGAACTTTAATGGGTTTATGCCAAGAAAGAAGAGGTGTTTTTATTGATATGAAATACATAACAACTGATAGGGTGACTCTGATTTATGAAATTCCTTTGGCGGAAGTCGTTACAGACTTTTTTGATCAGATGAAAAGCAGAACCCAAGGTTATGCATCAATGGAATATCATTTAATTGGCTATAGAAAAAATGAACTTGTTAGATTAGATGTCCTTATAAATTCTGAAAGAGCAGATCCTTTAACTTCTATTGTTCATAAAGATAAGGCTTATGGAATTGGTAGAAGTTTAGTCGAGAAATTAAAAGAACTTATTCCAAAACAACAATTTAAAATACCTATTCAGGCATCTATTGGCAGTCGAATAATCGCTAGTGAAAGTATAAGCGCCTTGAGAAAAGATGTGTTATCTAAATGTTACGGGGGAGATATTTCAAGGAAAAAGAAACTGTTAAAGAAACAAGCCAAAGGTAAAAAAAGGATGAAGGCAATGGGTAAGGTAGAAGTTCCCCAAGAAGCTTTTATGGCAGTTCTGAAATTAAATCAGTAATTTCTTAAATTAACAATTAAAAGCTATTATTTTTTTTAAGAATTAGGTATATTTTATTTGAATCTATTCTTAGAAAGATTGTGGATATAAATTCATCCAATCGCGTAGGTCAAAATATTAGAAAAACAGGATTTTTAATAGTACTTTTTTATCTTCTTATAGTTTTAATTATGAAATTATTAGAAGCAAATAATTGGTTTGGTTATTCATTCTCAGGTTTGAGTAGTGATATTTTTGCTCCCCCTTCTATAGAGCATTTATGCGGCACTGATAGATTAGGAAGAGATGTTTGTTTTAGAACTTTGCAAGGCTCTTCCTTGGCAATAGAGGTTGTATTCCTTGCTATTTTTTTTGCATTAATTTTGGGTTTACCATTGGGTTTATTGAGTGGATATTTTGGAGGTGTATTTGATAAGTTCTTGTCATTAATTATGGATACTATTTTTTCAATCCCTGTAATTTTGCTTTCAGTTGTTGTTGCTTTTGTATTAGGTAAGGGCATTCTCAACGCCGCTTTAGCTTTATGTATAGTATACTCTCCCCAATATTTTAGATTAATTAGGAATCAGACAATATTGGTTAAATCTGAAACTTATGTAGAGGCAGCAAGAGTTTCAGGAGCTGATCTTAAAACAATTATTTTTAAATATATTCTCCCTAATGTAATAACTCCTTTGCCTATAGTACTCACTTTAAATGCCGCTGATGCTGTTTTGGTTTTAGGTAGTTTAGGCTTCTTGGGCCTTGGTGTTCCAGCAGATATTCCTGAATGGGGGAGTGATTTAAATCTTGCTCTTGCAGCTCTGCCTACTGGGATATGGTGGACGGCTTTATTCCCAGGACTAGCAATGTTTTTTTTAGTATTAGGGCTTTCTTTTATTGGAGAGGAACTAGAAAACATCTTTGAAAAGTAAAAAAATTTAAGATTAATTATTTTTAAATGCTTAAAACTCGCCTCCTTCATTCAACTTTGGATATGTTTTGCCAGATTTTTTGTATATAGAAGCTAGTTCTGGATAACTCCATTCAAATAAAGTTTTTTGATATTCATTTTCATTTAAACCTTCTCCATTTGCAGGAAGTTTCCCTTTGCTTTTTCTCTGGCGAATAGCTTCAAATAATAATATAGAAGCTGCTACTGAAACATTTAAAGATTGAACCATCCCTCTCATAGGGATAAAAATCGATTGGTCAACCATTGATCTAAGTTCATCACTTAATCCCCATTTTTCTGCTCCTAAAACAAAACATGTATTTTCAGAATAATCAAAATTTCTATAATCAATAGATTCATTATTAAGACTAGTTCCATATAATTTAAAACCCTTTTGTTTTAATTCAGATATAGCGCTGATGGGACTTTCATGAGTATTTAAGTTGACCCATTTTTGACTGCCTTGGGCAGTGCTATTGAAAGTTTTAACTATATTTTTTTTGCTAATAAAATTTGCTTCAAAAACTCCTGCTGCATCGCATGTCCTCAATATCGCGGATAAATTATGAGGTTTATTTACATCCTCTACTAAAACAGTTAAGTTTTGCATTCGGCAATTTAAAACATTTTTGATTCGCTCAAATCTTCTGGGCAAAATTGACATTAAAATGTTTTAATAATTTCTTTAATTATATTCAATTCATAAAATATTATTCAATAATACAGATAATAGTCTTAACTAATTTATTTTTAATAACTATAAGTAGAATTCTTAGATTAATTATTTAACACTCTAGTTTATACTTATTATGTAATTTAATATTGACCAAATGGCTTACATAGAATGGGATTACACAGTTATAACAAGTATGGTTGAAAATCAAGGTTGGAATTTACCGGAGCGTGACTCGAAAGAATGGAATAGATTTAATGATGAACTAGGAGAAAAAATGAGAGGGGTTGGCCTTGTGTTTGAAAAATATTGTAAATTTACGCCGGATGTAGGTGAAGGTGTTCATCTTTTAGATGAATAACTCTTTTAAAAACTTAAACCATTGATGTATCCCTTAATCAATGGTTTATTAATATCTAAGATAAGGTACTTTTACCAAATTAGAACCGGCAATTATTAAGGCTTTATAAAGCTTCTATGGAAAATTCTTATTAAGAAGAAATTATTTTTTATTTTTCCTAATCGGCCACAAATAACTTATTTAAATTTTATATTTAAATAAAAAAAATATGAAAAATAAATTAACTTTTTTATTCGATGGAGGATGCCCATTTTGTTTAAGAGAGACTAAGTTTTTAAAAAGTAAAGATATTTCAAATCAAATTAGATTTATAGATATTAATAGTGAAGATTATAATCCAAATTTATTTAATGATATTTCATATGTAGAAGCCATGTCCAACCTACATGGGATATTGGAAAATGGTGAAATAATTAGAGGCTTGGATGTCCTTGCATTTTCATATGAATTAATTGGTTTAGGATGGGTTTATTATCCTTTAAAATTAAAAATTCTATCACCAGTTTTGAGGTTAGGTTATCGATATTGGGCAAAATATAGGCTTCAAATTACAGGAAGATCAAATATTAAGAAACTTTGTACCTCTGAATGTGAGAAATAAGATATGTCAAATTTTGATTTAGATAGAATTATTGAGATGTGTTGTGAAGATAGAACTCCTTTTGAAGCTATTAAGTATCAATTTTGTTGAAACGAGTAAGATGCTATAAAAATTATGTGCAGAACCCTAAAACCTAAATCATTCAGAGTTTGGAGACAAAGAGTCTCAGGAAGGAATACTAAACATATGGCGCTTAAGGATTCAACTAGATTTAAATCCAATCACAAAAAAAATTATAAATTTCTGAAAAATTAAGAGAATATTATATTATTACGAAATATTACGAGCTGATGTTAAGTTATATTTGTTGAAGTTTAAAAATCAACTTCCTGCTCTATTTCTGAAAATTAATTTAACAGGAATAATCACTTTCTACGAATTGGATTGGGTAACAAAAATCAGTCTGTTTTTACAAGATTAGAGAAATCAATTGCAATTAAATTAGGAAGAATGATTGACTCAGGTTCTATAAACATTGGTTGCCGTTTAGAAGGTTAATTTAGGATTACATTGCTAATGAAAAATCAAGAAGAAAAAAAATTATTCTTTCGAGAAAGAGTTCATTCTTTGAATATCTTTATATTTTTAGGATTTAATTTCTCTCTTATATCTATACTAGGCTTGTTTTGGTTTAAATCTTCAATGGATAATCTATTTTAAAAATTTCAATTATTAGTATATTTAAAATATCTTCAATAAATAAATTATATTTTGGCAATTGGATATCTTCAAAGAAAAGCATCTTGGGAAACTCTATTAAAGGTAAGTTCTGGAATTTTTGCAGACCAAGCCCTTGAGAAGGTTTTAAAAAGCTACCAATTCAATTCTTTAGATATAGCATTTATTACTGAATTGTCATTCGGATGCATAAGATATAGGAAGTTTCTTGATCGTTGGATTGATCACCTATCAAAAATCCCTCATCAAAAGCAACCTCCAAAATTAAGATGGCTTTTACATATAGGTTTATATCAATTATTAAAAATGGATAAAATCCCATTTTCTGCGGCTATTTCGACAACTGTGGAGGTAGCCAAAAAAACTGATTTAAGGGGTTTGATGGGCACTGTAAATGCAATTTTAAGAAATGCAGTTAGAAAAATAGAAAAAGAAAGTTTACCCAAAATATCTTCTGATGCTATTGAGAGAATTTCATATCTTGAATCATTACCTTTATGGCTTGTTAATGAACTAATTAATTGGTTTGGAATTGAAGATGCCGAAAATATTGCTAAGTCATTTAATAAAAAACCTTCTATTGATTTAAGGATTAACCCAATAAAAACTAATTTAGATATTCTTCTGAAAGTACTTCATGAAAATAACATTAATGCTGAACCAATCAAGAAATTAAAAAATGGAATCACCTTAATTTCTAATCCAAGGTCAATTAAGAATTTGCCTGGTTATGATGATGGGTTGTGGACAATCCAAGATAGATCTTCTCAGTGGGTTTCCCCACTTTTAAATCCCAAAAAAGGTGAAAAGATATTAGATGCTTGTGCAGCTCCAGGAAGTAAATCTACCCATTTAGCAGAATTAACAAATGATAAGGCTGAGATACTTGCTGTAGATAGATCAGAAAAAAGATTGAAGTTAATACAATCAAATTTAGATAGGTTAAATTTAACTTCTGTAAAGACTCTTAAAGCTGATGCTACAAGTTTGCTTGATTTAAATCCTAATTTTAGGTCGCATTTTGATAAGATTTTGATTGATGCACCTTGCTCTGGTATCGGAACTCTTTCAAGGAACCCAGATGCGAGATGGTCCTTAAATAAAGATAAAATAAAACAATTAATATTTTTACAGGAAAGGCTATTAAAGAGTCTTGTCCCACTTTTAAAAAGGGATGGCATTTTAGTTTATTCAACTTGTACAATATGTCCTGAAGAAAATAATATATTAATTAAAAGATTTATTGAAAAAAATGATGAAATACAATTAGATAGCCAAAAGCAAATTTTGCCGAAGATTGATTATCCTGGAGATGGATTTTATGCTGCGGTAATTTCTCATAAATCAAAATAATAAAATTTATTGTTTAATATTGAGATTAAAAATTTTAGTAATAAATTTTTTCCATAAATAGGCAGCATTGCCACTTGATAAGTTTGATTCTTTATTTTCATCAAAGCCTAGCCATACCCCTGTAGTAAGGTTTTTTATCGAACCAATGAACCAAAGGTCTCTGTTCCCATCGGAAGTTCCTGTCTTTCCATATATTTTCTCACCCTTTATGGAAGCTGCTATTCCAGTTCCATCAGCAACAGATTGTCCAAGCAGTTTTTTTAGATTGTTATTTACTTTTATATCTAATATTTTTTTGGAAATAAATTTGTTTTCCCAAATTGATTTGCCATTAAATGTTTCAACTTTTTCTAGAGTGCTTGGCTCATAGATTTCTCCATTACTGTTTATCACCGAATAAGCATTTGTAATGTTTAAGAGGTTATCTCCATAAGAGCCAATTGCTAATGACGAGACTTCTTCGAACTTTTGTTTATATCCTAGACCAAATGCATTTGCTAGATTAATAACTTTTTTAATTCCTATTTTTTTAGATATTTTTATAGGAACTATGTTAGATGAACTTTTAAATGATTCAATTAAAGATATTTCACCTCTATATTCTTCGGAAAAATTTTTTGGGCAATAATCTTCCCAGCAATTGGGTAAGTCTTCAAACTTGTCACTTAATTTAATACCATCTATTAATGCGGCAGCATAAGTAATAATTTTGAAAGTAGAACCTAAAGGTCTTATAGATGAATTAACTCTATTAAATTCGTTTAATGATGGATTTTTACTTGTTATCATTGTTCTTATTAAACCTGTATGAGATTCTATTGATAACAAAGCCAATTCCATGTTATTGGGTTTTATAGAAGCCGAAATCTTTTGACCACTTTCTTGCCAATTTTTATTGATACTAGATTTAATTCTTAAAAACTTATATTTATTAATCTCTTTGATTTTGTTATTAGTTTCCTCGATAATAAAATTTATTAATAACTCATCATTTAACATATTATTATTTGATTGATAATTTAAGATGATTTTCTCATTAAGAGCTTTATTTCTATCACTAATAGATATGTATCCATCTAGATACATAGATTCGAGTATTTGATTCCTATTTTTAATAGCTAATTCTAAGTTCTCATAAGGCGAATATATTGAAGGTGCTGGAGCTAGTCCTGTAATTAATGCAATTTCTGATAGTGTTAATTCGTTTATAAGTTTCCCAAAATAAACTTGTGAAGCCTCATTGATACCATACGCTCCTGATCCTAGATAAATGTTATTTAGATATAGTTTCAAAATTTGATCTTTACTATATCTAAAATCTAGGATCAAAGAAATCAATATTTCTTTAATCTTTCTTTGAAAACTTATATCATTATTTAAAAAAATTATTCTTGCAACTTGTTGAGTAATTGTACTTCCGCCCTCTTTAAGATAGCCGCTTTTAATATTGCTTATAAAAGCTCTTGAAAGTCCAATTAGATCTATTCCATTATGTTCTAAAAACCTTTTGTCTTCAGCAGATACAAAAGAATATTTTAGTAAAAATGGGATTTTGTGTTTATTATTATTTATTTCAAATTTGCGGCTTAATTTACTCAATACTTTGTCGTCAGAAGATAAAATTAAATAGGAATATTTTGGTTCTTTTGAAAGATTATTTTTAGATGGGTCAAATTTTAGAGTAGTTATAATTATATTAATTATGGGAAATAATATTCCAGAAAAAATTAATATGGGAATAATAAAAATGAAATATTTATAGTTTGTTTTTTGCACTTCAAGCTACTAAATAACTATGGCCTATAGCTATAGCTGTAACTAACATTCCAGAGATCAAAAATGGTTGAGCACTTGCCTGATATTTGACATCAAACTTCAAAGGATCTCTAAGTAACCACATATCTTGAAAAGTAATTTGAGGAATTATAAGTAAAACCAAAATTACAGATGCTAGATGCTGTCCAATAATAATTAATACCCCTACCATTGCTAATTGAAAAATGTCAATTAGTCCTGCACTTATACGACTGGCATTTTTAATTCCAAATACTACTGGTAAGGAAGTTAAGCCCAACTTGGAATCCCCTTCAACACTTTTGAAATCATTTATAACCGCTATACCAAGTCCAGAGATACTATAAGCAAGTGTTAGTAATGCAGTAACAAGAGTTAATCTCCCAAACAAAGCTTGTCCTGCCCACCAAGGTAGAGCTATATAAGATGCTCCTAATGCATAATTTCCTAACCAACCATTTTGTTTTAATTTTAGAGGTGGGGCAGAATATATATAACTCACAAAAGAGCCACCTAATGCTAAAAGTAAGACAGAGGGGAAAGTATGTTTAGCATACAAATCTAATAGAAAAGCGACTATTAATCCAGAAATAAGTAATACCCATATTTGAATTTTTACTTCTTTAATTGAAATTTTTCCAGAAGGGATTGGTCTGTTAGGCTCATTAATTGCATCAATTTCTTTATCAAAAAAGTCGTTTATGGTTTGGGTATAACCCGTTAGCAATGGTCCACTCATAAGCATGCACGCTAATGATGCAAAAACATTGCTAAATGTCCACGTAAAATTCCCACTCGCAGCGGCACCACAAATAACTCCCCATATCAAGGGGATCCATGTAATAGGCTTCATTAATTGTATACGGAGTTTCCAGATACTTGAAGTCTCAGAAGCACCTTTAATGCCTAATAGTTGTTTTGGATCATTCACTTTAGTCTTTTAACCTTTTTCAATTTCTTCAGGGAAAAACCAGCTTTCCTCTCCATTTTGTAATTTTGCAGTAATTCCAATACTCCTGCCGTCAGTCATTTTATAACCAGATATCATTGCTCTTGGATTAGAGGATATTTGATCAAGTAATTTTGCAGGTAGTCTATCTTTAACCTTGTTAATGTTAATTTTAATTTTACTACCAATCTTGGGTAATACTTTTGTTTGAGCCATAAGGGGTAAAATGGAAGCTATTATGCAAGATTAACAGTATTTGGACAATTTTTTTAAAAATGGTAGCTCTTCGTTTAATTCCTTGTTTAGATGTAGCCAATGGTAGGGTGGTAAAAGGGGTTAATTTTGTTAACCTTAGAGACTCTGGTGATCCTGTTGAATTGGCTTGTAAGTACTCAGATGAAGGGGCAGATGAATTAGTCTTTTTAGATATTAGGGCAACTGTCGAAAATAGAAGAACTTTAATTGATCTTGTTTCTAGGACAGCAAAGTCAGTAAAGATTCCATTTACAGTTGGTGGTGGGATAGATTCTATTTCTTCGATTAATGATCTTTTAAGAGCAGGGGCAGATAAAGTTAGTTTGAATTCTTCCGCTGTTAAAAATCCAGATTTGATTTCTAAAAGCTCTGAACAATTTGGCTCTCAATGCATTGTGATTGCGATTGACGCCAGAAGAAAACTTAATAAATTGAATGAATGGGATGTATATATAAAAGGAGGGAGAGAAAATACTGGTTTAGATGTATTAAATTGGGCAAAAAAGGTTGAGGAACTGGGAGCAGGAGAAATTTTATTAACTTCAATGGATGGTGATGGCACACAGAATGGATATGATTTGCTGTTGACTCAATCAGTTGCAAATGCTGTTAATATTCCTGTAATTGCATCAGGTGGGGCTGGCTGTCTGGATGATATTTATGATGTTTTTCAAGAAGGTAAGGCATCTGCAGCACTCTTGGCATCATTACTTCACGATAAAAAACTTTCTATAAATGAAATAAAAACTTTCCTACTAGATAAGCAACTCCCAATTAGACCAAATGAATAAAAATTATGATTAATCTTATATAAGGAGTTTATCTTCAGATTTAAAAATGAAATTTAAAAAAAATATCGAAGTCAAAACTATTTTTAATAACATTTCTCATAGATATGACTTTTTAAATAGTGTATTAAGTTTTGGACTGCACAAATTGTGGAAAAAGAAATTAGTTGACTTATTAAAACCCCAACAAGGTGAAGATTGGGCTGATTTATGTTGTGGAACAGGTGATTTGGCATTCCTACTTTGTAAAAGAGTTGGTCCTAATGGTTCAATCACGGGGATTGATAGTGCAAGTGAAATTCTAAATATTGCAAAGAAAAAGGCAGAAATTGGTAAAAATAAATTTATTAATTGGGAAATTAAAGATATTTTAGAAATAGATGAAAATTCGAGAAATTTGGATGGGATTTGTATGTCATATGGCCTAAGAAACTTAGAAAGCGTTGAAAAAGGAATAAAAAAAGTTTTTACTCTTTTAAATGAGAAAGGAAGAGCTGGATTTTTGGATTTTCATCATTCAAGAAAAAATTCTTTATCAAATATTTTTCAAAAAATATATTTAAGGCTAGTAGTAGTTCCTATTGCAAGAGTTTTTAATTTAAGTCGAGAATATGCTTATATTGAAGAAAGTATTAGTAATTTTCCAAAGAGTAATGAGCTTATCTTAATAGCAAAAGAAGTTGGATTTGAAAGAATTGAATATAGAACTATTTTTTGCGGTCAAATGGGGATATTGATTCTAGGTAAATAGATAAATTCCCTTATATATTTTTTCTCCAACAAAAAGTACATTTCCCCCATCTCGATATCTCTCCCTTAGGCGTTGGACAATTACAGATTTTGCAGATGCTCATATTATTTCTATTTACTCTACTTGGATGATTTTCCCACAGTAATTTTGAATTGGTGTTATTAATATTTACAGGTTTTATCTCATAATTTTGTATTATCCTGATTTCATTTAAATCAATTCCAATTTTCTCTATTCTTTCTTTTAATCTATGTTTGTTGTAAATTAACGCTTGGCGCCACTGTGGATGATTAACTGTAATAGTTAGTATTTTGTTTTCAAATTTTAAGGGTTTAGATTCCTTAAATAATTCTAAACCTATTAATTGTCTCCATTTTTCATTAATTTCTGAAAGTTTATTTAAGTCTTCCCAAGATTTCTTGAAATCATCGAGACAATTTTTTAATGATTTTGGATTTCTTTTTTTTAGTATTGGTAAATATTTTCTGTTCAATTTGTATAATTATCTTATATAAGATTAAAGTTAATATAATCTTAAAAAATTTGCATTTTTATTTTAATAAAAGATTTGTGAAAGTTATAGGATCTGCAGCGAAAACAATTTATTACTTAAAAAAAATACAGATTATCCATCCACCTTGGAGACTGCAATACAAAATAAAATGTAGAAGTACTGAAAATGAACTTTCAAATTGGCTTGGTTATTCCGAAATGAAAATAAATCAGCCAATAGCCATAATTGCTAGAGAACAATTTTCAGGCTTTGGTCAGAATTCAAGGTCCTGGTTTTCCCCTAAAGGCGGAATTTGGTTAAGTGCGGCTTATCCAATCTTTTCTAAAAATTTCTCAAGTGAAATCTTTAGCTTGTCTTTATCCATTAAGTTATGCCAAATGTTGAGGCAGGAAAATATAAAAGTGAATTTGAAATGGCCAAATGATATTTTTTTTGATTCAAAAAAATTGATAGGGTTTTTACCGAGAGTTATTACTAGAGGCAAGCAAATTATATATGTAAGGATAGGTCTTGGTATGAATGTGTTAAATAAAACTCCTTCAGAGGGGATCTCATTAGCGAAAGTACTCAGAACCAAAAATATTAGTGAATATTATTGGACTGCAAAAATCCTTAAGGCTTTTCATGATTCCATTGATTGTAATGATAAAAAAGAATATGTTATCCAAGAAGCAAATAAGTTTCTTATTACAAGCGTTTTACCTAAAGGTTATAGTGCTAAAGAATGGAATATTAAAGATATTGACTCTAATGGGAATTTAAGAATATACAATCAAACCCAAGAAAAAGTACTGACAAGGTTCTAAATATAATTATCTTTTAGTTCTACTATTCTTCCGTCTTTAAATTTTGCTATTTTTTTTGCACGATTTGCAACTTCATCTTCGTGAGTAACTAACACAATTGTTATGCCAGATTTATGAAGTTTGTCAAAAAGATCTAGTACATCCTCAGTTGTTTTTGAATCTAGGGCGCCGGTGGGCTCGTCTGCTAATAAAAGTGCTGGGTTATTAATTATAGCTCTCGCAATTGCTACACGCTGTTGTTGACCTCCTGATAATTGATTAGGGCGATTATTCATTCTTTCAGAAAGTCCAACTTTTTCTAGGGCCTTCTTCCCTCTTTCTTCCCTGTGCTCGGGATTAACACCAGCGTAAATCATAGGTAAAATTACATTCTCAAGTGCTGTTGCATCTGATAGAAGATGGAATTGCTGAAAAACAAAACCTAATTTTTGGCTTCGAATCTCAGCTAATTCATCATCAGATAAATTCTCAATTGGGATATCATTTAGTTTATAAATACCTCCAGATGGTCTATCTAGGCAGCCAATAATATTCATAGCAGTACTTTTACCCGAACCACTTGCTCCCATTACAGCCAGATAATCACCTTTATATATTTCTAGATTTATGTTGTCTAAGGCCTTAACCGTAAGATTACCCCCACCATATGTTTTGGATATTTTTTCTAAACTTGCAACTTTTTTAGGCATTTATTAAATAATTATTTCACGAAATATTGTTAGTTATGGCAATAATTTCTTGTAAAAAAGGAGTCTCTGAAATAGCTGTGTTAGCTAATTTAAAAAGAGGATTAGAAAGTATTCCTCCAAGAGCTGTTATCGCAACGCAAGTATAAAGTGCAATTCTTAAGGGAGGCAATCCTACAACTCCCCAGCTTACTTCAGGATATGATTTAACGATATCAGAAGCTTCCTGAGGTTCTTTAACTACCATCATTTTTATCACTGATATGTAGTAATAAATAGAGATAACTGAAGTTACTAGGCCAACGATTACTAATAGATATTGATGATTAGCCCAACCAGCAAAGAATAAATATATCTTTCCAAAAAATCCCAACATTGGAGGTAAACCTCCAAGAGAAAGAAGACAGAGGCTTAAACCTAATGTGATGAGAGGATCTTTTTGGTAAAGTCCTGAGTAATCAAGAATTTTGTCAGAACCAGTTCTTAGAGAGAAAAGTATTACACACGAAAATGCACCTAAATTCATAAATAAATATGCAGCTAAATATAAAACAGCCGCTGATAAACCATCTTGAGTTCCAGATACTATTCCAATCATTACAAATCCAGCTTGTCCGATAGAACTGTAAGCTAACATCCTTTTCATTGAGGTTTGAGCAAGGGCAACAACATTTCCTAGAGCCATGCTCAATATGGCTAAAATAGTAAATAAAAGTTTCCATTCTTCATCGAAGGGAGAGAACGTAGTACTCAATATTCTTATTGCGAATGCAAACCCAGCTGTCTTAGAACCAACAGATAAAAAAGCTACTACAGGTGTAGGTGATCCCTCATATACATCAGGAGTCCATTGATGAAAGGGAACTGCAGCAATTTTAAATGCAACAGTTGATAAGACAAATACAAGAGCTAGAGAAGTAATGAATGATGGCTTGTTGATAATCTCTAATCCAATTGTTGCTAAATTTGTTGAGCCACTTAATCCATAAAGAAAAGAGGAGCCATATAAATAGATCGCAGCAGCAGCTGACCCAACAAGTAGATATTTTAAAGCTGCCTCTGAACTTCTGGGATCTCTCTTGAGATAACCAGATAGTAAATAGCTTGCTACTGATAAAGTCTCAAGAGATATAAATACACTAATAAGGTCAGTAGATCCACACAAAAGCATAGCTCCAAGAGTGGCCGAAAGAACTATCGCTGCAAACTCGCCAATAGGGCTTCCACTTTGTTCTGTATATCGCCAACTAATAAGTAAAGAAATTAAAGTTGATAAAGATATTATTGCTCGAAATGCGATTGCCAAATTATCTGAATTAAAGGATCCAAGAAATGCACTTTCTACTGGATTACTCCATTGCAAGGCCAAACTAAAAAGAGAGCTGCCAATTGATAAATAGCAAATTGTTGGTGCCCACTTTGATGCAGTTTTTTCTCCCGCTAAATCTACAAGAAGAGTCCCAACAATACCTAGTAAAATAAAAGCCTCTGGAATAATGGCTTGAGCATTTAAATTAATTGTAAAGATTTCGTTGGGCACTTTATTAAATTGGATTAAATTAGATGTTTGATTGTAAGGGTCTAAGAGTTAATCTTAACTTGATTATAATTTGTGGGTATGATTTTTGAAATTTTCAAAAAAAATTACTTGAAAAAGCCTCAAATAATCATAATATGCCCTAGTTGAACAAAAACACCAATTTTTGAAATAAACCTTGGATCACACACTTGTTATTGTTGAAAGTCCCACCAAAGCGAAAACTATAAGAAAGTTTTTGCCTTCTAATTATGAAGTTCTTGCTTCAATGGGGCACGTTAGAGATCTTCCAAAAGGAGCTGCTGAAATCCCTGCTGCGGTTAAAAAGGAAAAATGGTCAAGGATAGGAGTTAATACAACAGAAGATTTTGAACCACTTTATATTGTTCCAAAAGATAAGAAAAAGGTTGTTAAAGAGTTAAAAGATGCATTAAAAGGTGCGACCCAATTATTACTTGCAACTGATGAAGATAGAGAGGGAGAAAGTATTAGCTGGCATCTTATGCAAATACTTAAGCCTAAAATTCCAACTAAGAGAATGGTTTTTCACGAAATTACGAAAAAGGCAATTAATAAAGCTTTAGATCAAACTAGAGAAATTGATATGGAACTTGTTCAAGCTCAAGAAACTAGAAGAATCTTGGACAGGCTTTTTGGATATGAATTATCTCCACTACTTTGGAAGAAAGTAGCCCCCCGATTATCTGCTGGTCGTGTTCAATCAGTCTCTGTAAGATTGCTTGTCAGAAGAGAGAGAGAAAGAAGATCTTTTAAAAAAGCAAGTTATTGGGGAATTAAAGCTTCTTTAGTAAAAGATAATATTACTTTCGAAACTAAATTATTTAGCTTAAACGGTCAAAGAATTTCTAATGGTTCCGATTTTGATGAACAGACAGGTAAATTAAAACAAGGAAATAAATCTTTAATAATTGGAGAAGAAAAAGTCAATGATTTATTGATGACTTTGTCTTCGGAGGATTGGTTAGTCTCAAAAATCGAGAAAAAACCATCTACTCGTAAACCAGTACCTCCATTTACAACTAGTACATTGCAACAAGAAGCAAACAGGAAGCTTCGTTTATCTGCAAGAGAAACTATGAGATGTGCTCAAGGGCTATATGAGAGAGGTTTTATAACATATATGAGAACTGATTCAGTTCATCTATCCGAACAAGCCATAAAAGCTGCTAGAGAATGCGTCAGCTCAAAGTATGGGAAAGAATATTTATCTAACTCACCAAGACAATTTAGTTCAACTGCAAGAAATGCTCAAGAAGCACACGAAGCTATTAGGCCTGCAGGTGAGGTCTTTAAAACACCAAAGGAAACCAACCTAACTGGTAGAGACTTATCTCTTTACGATTTAATTTGGAAAAGAACTGTAGCTAGTCAAATGGCGGAAGCTAAGTTAACAATGATCAATGCTGAAATTAGTGTAGGGGATTCTTTATTTAAATCAAGCGGGAAAAGTATTGATTTCGCAGGATTCTTTAGAGCTTATGTCGAGGGAAGCGATGACCCAAGTTCATCCCTTGAACAACAAGAAATTATTCTTCCAAACTTAACAACTGGAACATGCCTTGAGCTTGTTAATAAGGAATCTACTTTTCATGAAACTAAACCACCTGCAAGATATACAGAGGCTGCATTAGTTAAAGTCCTCGAAAAAGAGGGGATTGGGAGGCCTTCTACCTATGCAAGCATTATTGGAACAATTGTGGATAGAGGTTATGCGAATCTATCTTCCAATACTTTAGCTCCAACCTTTACTGCTTTTGCTGTTACTGCTCTATTAGAAGAACATTTTCCTGATCTAGTTGATACTACTTTTACTGCAAAAATGGAATCTTCTTTGGATGAAATATCATCAGGTAATCTTGAGTGGCTTCCATACCTTGAGACATTTTATAAGGGTAAAAATGGGCTGGAGGTGAAAGTTCAGAAAACCGAGGGTGATATTGATGGTAAAGCTTATAGACAAGTTGATTTTGAAGACCTTCCTTGCGTAGTCAGAATAGGCTCTAACGGACCTTGGCTAGAGGGTACAAAAATTGATGAATCTGGTAATGAAATTCAGGCTAAAGGTAATCTTCCAATGGATATTACTCCTGGAGATTTAGACATAAAGCAAGTTGATCAAATTTTAAGTGGCCCATCAGATCTTGGAACCGATCCAAAAACTGGGGAAAAAGTCTTTTTAAGATTTGGACCTTATGGACCTTACGTACAGTTGGGGAATAATGATGATGATAAAGCTAAACCAAGAAGAGCTTCATTACCCAAAGAGTTGAAAACTGATAATCTAACTCTAGATGATGCTCTAGTACTTTTAAGTTTGCCTAGATTGTTAGGAGTTCATCCTGAAGGAGGTGTTGTTGAAGCGGATAGAGGTAGATTTGGTCCATACATTAAGTGGATAAAAAATGAAAACGAGGCTGAAAACAGGTCTTTAAAAAAAGAAGATGATGTTTTTAAAGTTGACCTACATCGAGCATTAGAAATACTAGCGATGCCAAAGATGGCTAGAGGGGGGCAAGAAGTATTAAAAGATTTTGGAAAACCTAAAGAATTTGAAGATAAAATTCAAATATTAAATGGCAGATATGGAATGTATGTAAAGTGCGGCAAAACTAATGTTTCTCTTGCTAAAGATACTGATTTGGAGAAATTCTCAATTGAAGATGCAAAAGTTCTTTTGGAAGAAAAACTAAAAGATAAGAAAGGTTCTATTATTAAGAAAACTAAAAAAAGCAGAAAGAAGTCTCCTTCGAAAAAGAAAAGTTAGAAAAAGATATGATTTATAAGATAAAAAAATTTTTCTTATTTATTTTTTTAATTTTATTACAATCATGTTCTGGTGGCACAATTGGAAATTTTCTTGAATCAAGTTTTGATGATATAGAAAATATAAATAAATCAGAAGAGCGAAAAGATATTTTAGAGAAAAAAAGGGTTTTGAATCAAGAAAAGAAGGCAAGAAAAAAAAAGAATGATAAAGGAACAAAATCAGAAGAGCGAAAAGATATTTTAGAGAAAAAAAGGGTTTTAAACTTAGAAAAAAAATCAAATAAGGCAAATAAAAAGAACAAAGTGAATAATTCCTTTAAGAAAACAAAAAATGAGCTTAAATCATACAAAATTATATTTATTTTAAAAGACGTTGATCCCCAAGATCCTATTGAAGAATTGAGTAATATATTAAGGAATTCTGCTGTAAATTTTGAAATAGAAAAGATAGAACGATTTCTTGATGTGAAACAATAAAATCATGAAAATAACTACTAAAACTCAAGCTTTAAATATAGTAGAGACTTCTTATTTGGCATCTCTTTCTTCTTTGTTATGGGTCGCTTTATATTATTTACCAATTGGGGGAGCTTTGTTGAGGTTAATATTACCTCTGCCAATTATATTGTTGCATTTAAGAAGAGGAACTAAAACTGCATTTGAAGGACTAATAATACAATTTCTTCTTCTATTTATAATTATGGGCCCGGTTAGAGGAACGTTATTTTTATTCCCTTATGGGATGTTGGCTTTTTGGCTAGGCTGGTGTTGGTTTAAAGAAAAGAAGTGGGAGCTTAGTTTTACTGTAGGGGTTTTTATTGGAACCCTTGGCTTTTTTATTCGAGTAATTGCATTATCCGCATTAGTTGGTGATAATCTTTGGGTTATAATTACTAGAGCAAGTTACGGGCTAATAGATAAGTTTATTGGATTATTTAATTTACCTTTCTCGCCTTCAATTAGGATTATCCAATTAGTAGCAATATTATTAATAATTTTTCAAGAAATGGTTTATATTCTGACAATTCATATTTTAGCTTATTCCCTTTTTCCTCGATTAAAATCAAAAATCCCTGATCCACCAAAAATATTAGATGGTTTAGTTGATCTTAACCTTTGAAATAAAAAATATACAGAATGAATAAGATTAATTTTGGAATAAATTTATTAGGGAGTAATACTTATAAAAACTCGTTGAATGAGATCCTAAAAATACTGCAACAAAATATTGATGACTTTAAAATCTTCCTTGTTATTGCGGGCACAGATACATCTCAAATTAAAGGAATTTCAGCAGCAGGAATTAATGCAACGGCTAGAAGAAAAACTGCTCTTGCAGATGCTGAATTTTTGTTATTTGGGGCATCAGCAGATCATAAATATAAATTACCATTTCTTAATGCAGGAGTAACACCTGCACTAATAAGCTATGTCTGTTCAAAGCTTATTAGTGTAAGTCCAATAGTGGTTCCTATAGGGCTCAATCAAAAACCTTTATTTAGTCATTTGGTTGTAGAAGATCAAAATTTAGGACCATCAAGTTGTCTTACTACTGGTAAATCAATGACAAGAGAGAGAGTATTGAATCTCTATAAAAAAGGAATGCAAATCGGTAAATCTTCAAAACAACCTATACTAATTGCCGAATCTGTGCCAGGAGGCACCACAACTGCGCAGGCTGTAATGGAAGCTTTTGGATTGAATGTCTCTAATTTAGTAGGGAGTAGTTTGTTTATAGCTCCTAGAGAATTGAAAAGAAAAGTAATTCAAACTGGACTATTGAATGCAAAGCTCAAAAATGAATTTGATTCTTTTGATGCTATTTCATCAGTAGGTGATCCTTTTCAGGCCTTCTCGATGGGTCTATTAATTGGAACTAGGTTAGCTAACCAACCTGTAGTTTTGTCTGGAGGGAGTCAAATGTTAGCTGTGATTTTACTAGCTTTAGAATCTTTAGATGATAGAAATAAAAAAGACTTTGTTAAGAAGGTTTTTATTGCTTCAACTGGTTGGTTGGTAAATGATAATTCCCTCAGTGATTTATTAGATTTAATTAACGAAAAACATAATGTTAATCTTGTAGGTTTATCAAGCCCTTTAAATTTTAAATCATCAAAATATAAAGAATTGAAAGATTATGAATTGGGACATGTTAAAGAAGGGGTTGGAGCTGGTGGAATATCATTACTTGCTTTTCTCAAAGGTTTTACAAACAATGAAATAGTTTCATTGTGTCAACTAAATCTGGAAAAGATGAAGCATTTAGGTCAAATTTCTTTAAATAAGGATTAGGAAATGTCTGAAAAATATTTCACTAGAAGGCAGTTTTTACAATTTGGAGGAGGGGTATTATCGCTTTTTACCCTTTTTAAATTCTTTAATGATTTTTCGAAAAAAGTAAAAATTTCTTTTCAAAGTTCTTTTTTACCAATTTCTTTTAAAAAAACTTTCCCTAAAAAATGGAAAAAGCAGGAAATTAATTTTGCTGAATTTAAATCTGAAAAATATAATAACAAAATTCTAGATTCTGATTTTACCCTCATAAACGATGGATGGATTGATATTATTAATTTTGAAAATTATCAAAATATAAATTTTTTATCATTATTAGATAAGTTAGATCAAAGATCAGAAAATTTTCTGAATACTTTTGATGAAGATAAAAGAAATAAATTATTCCCTATTGGAGTTATACCATATGCAGTTTTGATAAAAAATAATAAAGATTTAATTAATTCTGCTCATCAATCATGGGACTTTCTTTTATCTAAAAAATTAACGGGGAAAATTATATTTCCTCAAAGTCCAAGAATTATAATGTCTATAGCAAATACTATTGGTGTTAAAAATTCTATTGGAAAACTTAAAAGTCAAGCAATGATGTTTGAAGATAAGAATTCTCTAAATTGGTTAATTAATTCTGAAGATTCCTTGGCTATTGTTCCATATAGTCTTTGTTATAAATATCCGAAAATTGATTCAAGAATAACAATAGTTTTTCCTAAAAAAGGTGTACCTTTAATGTGGAATTTCATTCTTACGAAATCAAAAAAAAATAAGGAAATATTAATTGAGTGGATTAATTCTTTAGAAAAAAATAGAACTATAGATAAATTATCAAATCAAGGTTGGTACTTACCTTTTAAAAATGATTACTCTCAAAGTAAATTTAAACAACCTATTAAATCAAACATTTTTAGTTTAGGCCCTTCTAAAGAATGTTGGGAGAATAGTTGGTCTTTACATCCAATTAATAGTCAAAGAAAAATAAATTATGAAAAGTTGTGGAATGAATCTTTAATCCCATAATCTTTTTCTTGGTTTTTCGATTAATAAATTATGGGTTTGCTTTAATAATTCTGGTATATCTAATTTAGTTGGACATCTAGGAACACATTCATTGCACTGTAGACAAAATGAAGAATTTTTTTCTTCCCACCAGTGCCCAGCTCTTCCGATTAAATTATATCTTTCTTTAGCAAAGTCTAATTGGCCATACCCAATAGATATATTTCTTAAGCGAAGTATTTCCGGAATAGGAATTTCATTTGGGCATGGTAGGCAAAGTCTGCATTGTTGACATTTGGTAGAACTTAATCTTTCATCTGCTATCTTTTCAATATTTTTGAGAGCATTAATTTCAAGTTTTGTTAGTTTCTGACAAGAGTTCCTAAGTTTTTTTGCTAACTGAAAATCTTCAATTTTTGTTGCGCCTAGGGATAAAGTTGTAATACCATTTGCTAACAAAAATCTATATGCCAGTTCTAATGGATGAAATGGTTTAGAAGCTTCTAACAAAAGATCACTTGGTGAATATAATCTTCCTCCTTTGTCAGCAGGTGATATTGCTAATACTCCCATACCTTTTTTTAAAGCTAGTTCTGCCAGAGGAATTTTAGATTGATCTAACAAATGTAAGTGAAGATTACAAAAACTAAAATATTCACTTTTAATTGCTTTTTGTATAAGTGAAAAACTTCCATGCGAGCTAAAACCAACTTGATCAACTAATCTATTTTCAAAAATCCATTTTATGAATTTATTACCTTCTCCAAATAGTACCCACTCTAAATGTTGATTTAAGTTTATTCCATGAATTGCAAGATTATTAATTTTCTTAAGCTTTAGATTTTTAAGAGAATTCTCGAAATTATTTCTTAGATAATTAAGATCACCCTTAGGTAAAACTTTGGTAGTAATTATCCAATTATTTTTTGATATTTTATCGTCTATTTCTAACTTTTTTAAAGCATTTCCAATAAGAACTTCCGCATTACCATAAGAGGCTGCTGTCTCAATATGATTAATACCTACACTGTGTGCGTTTTTTATAATGTGATACATTTTATCAAGACTTTCAGTTGATCGCATTGTTCCTAATGTGAATAAACTTACTTTGGATCTTTTGCCAAACAATCTTTTTTGTGAATCAATTATCATATAAAAATGATTAATTTATTTTTGGTAAATCTTTAATTTATTTATAGTTTAAAATTATTTAAAGTAAAATAAAGTTAATAAAAGCTTTGTAAAATATTCAAATCTATGTTTACAGGAATAGTCCAATCAATAGGAAAATTAAAACAGAAACAAAACATACTTTCAATTGAAATCATTGATAATTTTTTTGATATTAAAATTGGTGATAGCATTGCTGTTGATGGTATTTGTTTAACAGTTAAAGAAATTTTCCAAAAAGAATTTACAGTCGATGTTAGTGAGGAAACATTGAACAAGACTACCTTAGGATTGAAGACTAATATGAATCAAATTGTTAATTTAGAACCAGCTCTACGGCTATCTGATCGTCTTGGAGGGCATATAGTTAGCGGACATATTGATGGTCTTGGGACTGTTCAGAATATAGAAAAATTAGACAAATCATGGCTATTATCAATAAAGTGGCAAAATGACAATTTTTCGAAATATGTAGTTGATAAAGGTAGTATTTGTGTAAATGGGATTAGCCTGACGATTGCAAAATATTTGAACGAGGGAGAAATATTTACTATTGCTATAATTCCTCATACATGGCATACCACAAATTTGAAGAATTTAAATGTTGGCGATAGTGTGAACCTTGAGGCGGATGCACTAATTAAATACGTAGAGAAATTACTTTTTTTTAATAAGAACAAACCTGAAGATCTTTCTAAGAATCAAATCTCATCAGAGTGGCTTAAAGAAAATGGTTGGTAAAAATATTTGTTATTTTAATGGAGTAAGATAAATTGTTTTGGAATCTTTTTTTAGATCAATTTTAAATCCTTGACCAGGTTGAAGGCCTAATTTTTTCGTATAGGCATGACCTATTAATAAGTTACCATTACCGTGAACCTTAGTTTTAAATTCTGCTTGCCTGCCTTTTGAAGCTCTATTACCAGGTCTCCCAGGACCATTATTTCCTAATTTATATCCCTTAGCTTTAATAAGTGCCCTGTAAAAAAATTTTCTTAAAACTCTTCCACTAGGACCTACATAGCCACAAGCTTTTGCTATCTCATCCTCAGATTGCTTACTTAGTAATTTTGATTTTTCAAGAAGTTCTTTTCCTTCAAGCATTATATACGCGTTTTCTAATTATATATTCTTACTAAAAATAAGAATTGTGGCAATATAAATTAATAAAAAATATAGTTTTTCGATCAAAACTTTTTCTTATAAAAGATACAAAATAATAAACAATATTACCCAAATGCCGTCTACGAAATGCCAGTATAATTCAACTGCTTCTAAAGGGAACATATTTTTACTTGTAATTCTTCCTGTATTTAATCTTGTTTGCCAGGAAATAATTAAGATCATTAAAGTTCCTAAAGTTACATGTAATCCATGAAAACCTGTTAAAGCATAAAATGTACTAGCAAATAAATTATCTGTAAGACCAAAGGGTAAATGGAAATATTCAAACAGTTGACATATTAAAAAAATTATTCCAAGAAATGCAGTTAAGATTAACCATTTTTGTGAGTCTGAGTTTTTATCTTTTAGTAGTGCCTTCCCCGCCTTATGGAAAGTTGCACTACTAACAAGCAATAATATTGTATTTAATGTTGGTATAGGCAGCTCTAATTCATATATTGCCCCTTCAGGTAATGGGTTGACTGCTTTATAAGTAAGATAAGCAGCAAAAAAACCAGCAAAAGTCATCCCGTCAGCAATTAGGAAAGTTACTAGTCCAAACATTCTGAAGTCTTCATGATTTTTACTAACTTCAGGGGTACTTTTTTGAATTTCTTTTGAGCTATCTAAAGTTGTCATATCTTTTTATTTTTTTGAGAAAAAGAATCTCCATAACCGTAAGGTTCTACTACTAAAGGAGCGTCTCCCTCCCAGTTTTCGACAGGCGGAGGAGATGACGTTAACCATTCAGGAGTTAAAGCATTCCAAGGATTATCTCCTGAATCTTTACCATTTCTAACACTTAGAAATATGTTAACTAAAAATGGAATAGTACTTATAGCCATTAATAGAGCACCAATACTGCTAATTTGATTGACGAATTGAAATTGAGGATCATATTCTGCAACTCTTCTTGGCATGCCATTTAAACCAAGCCAATGTTGAGGGGCAAAGCATAAGTTAAATCCAATAAAGGTAATAGCAAAATGTATTATTCCCAATTTTTCACCGAGCATTTTACCCGTAACTTTTGGGAACCAATGATAAATGGATGAGAAAATGATAAAAACAGTTCCTCCATAAACTATGTAATGAAAGTGGGCTACAACAAAATATGTATCATGCACATGAATATCAAAAGGAACTTGAGCTAGAGCAACTCCTGTAATGCCTCCAAAAACAAAATTTATAATAAATCCACATGAGAATAACATCGCACTATTGATAGATATTTTGCCTCCCCATAAGGTTGCCACCCAATTGAAAAACTTTATTCCAGTTGGAACTGCTATAAATGAAGTGGCAATAGTAAAGAATAATCTCATCCAAGGCGGCGTCCCACTAGTAAACATGTGGTGGGCCCAAACAACTAAACCAAGGACAACTATGCCCATTATTGAATAAACCATTGTTGTGTATCCAAAAAGTGGCTTTCTAGAATGCACTGGAAGGATTTCACTTACTAAACCAAAAGCCGGAAGAACCATAATGTAAACAGCTGGATGAGAGTAAAACCAAAATAAATGTTGATAAACTACCACGTTCCCACCTAAGACAGGATTAAAAAAACCTGTGTGAGCAACAATGTCAAAGCTAAGTAAAATCAATGTGCCTGCTAATACTGGAGTTGATAAGACTACTAATAAACTTGTACCAAGCATTGCCCAGCAATACATTGGTAATTGCATAAGTTTTAATCCAGGCCTTCTTAATTTGATAATTGTCGCAATAAAGTTTATTCCTCCAAAGATAGAGCTTCCACCAAGCAATAAAACACTAATGATCCAAATTATTTGTCCTGATTGAGGAGTGGTTATACTCAAAGGAGGGTAAGCAGTCCATCCAGATTGTGCAGCTCCTTCAACAAAATAACTTGCTATTAACATCAAACCTGAAGGTGGGATTAGCCAAAAAGCTACAGCATTTAATCTTGGGAATGCCATATCTCTTGCACCTACATAAAATGGGATTAAATAATTTCCAAAAGCACCATTTACTACGGGAACTATCCAAAGAAAGATCATTATTGTCCCATGCAAGGTTAAAAATTGGTTATATACATCTCTTGGCAGAAAGTCAGACATTGGGCTTGCTAGTTCTATTCTTATTGCGCTTGCTAAAGTCCCACCAATTAAATAAAAAAGAAAACCACAAACCATATATTGGATTCCAATTACTTTATGATCAAGGCTAAAACTAAAGTATCTAAGCCAACCATTAGGTTGAAGTCTCTGATGATTATCTTTTTGTCGATCAATTGATATTGTCATAAATCAACCTCTGTTTTTTTATTCTTATTAAACCAATCTTTGTAATCAGATTCATCTTCAACAATAATCGAAGCTCTCATTCCTCCATGATATGGACCACATAGTTCAGCGCAAATAATTGGATATTTACCAATTTTTGTAGGAGTGAAATTTAAGATAGTTGGTTGGCCAGGAATAATATCTTGTTTAATTCGGAACTCTGGGACCCAAAAAGCATGTATGACATCTTTAGATTCCATTCTCATGGATACTTTATTATTAACAGGAACGTGCAGCTCTCCTGAAATAAATTCGCCTTTGGGGTAATTAAAGAGAAATGCAAATTGCATAGCTGAAACTTCAACAGACAAATTGTTGTTTGCAATATCATTATTAGAAGATTGACTGATGCCAGCCCAAATTTTTTCATTATTGGAACTCATCATTTCATGGCTATGATTTAATTCCTTCATTCCTCCCATTCGATCGTAAATGTTATAGCTATATATTCCTATTATTAAAACAATTATAGATGGAATTAACGTCCATATGATCTCTAAGCTCAAGTTCCCTTCTAAAGCTATTCCATCTCCTATTTCATCCTTTCTTCTCTTGAATTTAAATAAGCTATAAATAACTGCTAGTGTCATACCTATAAAAATTATTAAACCAATAACGAAAAGAATTTTAAAAAGTTCATCGTAAATAGGTGCATTTATACTTGCCTCTGCAGGGAGTAAATTGACGTTAAAACCAATCCAAAAAGATATACCAAAAACACAAGAAATTATAAGTATTAAATAAATGTTTTTATTTAACAATGTTTGATTAAAAAATAGTATTTATATTATCAACATATTCTTTTTTTTTGATTCTGCATCATTTTTTAAAGGAAAATGATTGAAATTTATAACTTCTTAAGATTTAAAAAAAAAAGGGGTAGTATTAATAACTTTTTAAAGTTAAATGTCAGGAAAAAAAGATTAAAAGAACAAATTATTTTTGAAAATAAACATATTAATTTTTAATTAATGTTTGCTTTTTAATTATAAATTATTATGCAAAATATTAGTTTGGATTAAATTGATTAAAAGCCAAATATATAAGTCAAGCTATATTCCAATTTTGAAAGGATTGGGAAATCATACTGTATTAGCCTTAATCGCCTTAATCGTTATAGGAGGAGCTACACGAGTTATGGAGGCGGGACTTGCCTGTCCTGATTGGCCTTTGTGTTACGGATCTTTTTTGCCCCTTAAACATATTAATATAAGAGTTTTTCTAGAATGGTTTCATCGTCTAGATGCTTTTATTGTAGGAATATTAATTCTCTCTAAATTTATACTTTCACTAATTTGGAGTAAAGAAATTCCAAATTGGTTACCAAAAACTTATTCTCTATTAGTATTTTTAGTTTTAGTTCAAGGCTCACTAGGAGCATTAACAGTAATTAACCTACTTAATTCATATACTGTTTCAGGACATCTTTTGATAGCATTTCTTCTTCTTATTTTAACGATTTCAATAAATCAGAATCTAGAGAATAAAGAAATTGAAGAACCATTGATTGGGTGGAAATTATTATTGTGTGCACCTTTAATTCTTACCTTAATTCAATCTTTTATTGGCGTAAGGGTTGCATCAACTTGGTCTGCACATCTTTGCTTATCTTTTAACAAACAATGTCTAATACTTGATACTCATAAATTATTTGCTTTCCCAATCACTTTCTCAATTGTATCCATTATTGGTATCTCAATATATAAGCAAAGTTTATTTTTAAAAAACTGGAAATATTTATCCGCACTTGTTTTCCTTTTGATTTCCCAAATTGTTCTTGGCGTATTAAGTCTTAAAACAAATTTAAATGAACCGATTTTTATTATTGGTCATCAACTTAATGCTTCATTATTCGTGGCAATTTTAACAACATTAATTTTTAGAAATCCTTTTTTAAAAAAAGAGTTAAGCCCTTCACTAAATTCTCAGATGGTTGGTATTAAGACATGAACAGTAACGTAGAAAACTTGAACTATCAATCTTCAACTAGAGATGAAGTTGTACCTTCAAGAAAAAAAATAACATTGCCACCTTGGCTTGAAGTAGCAAAACCAAGATTAATTCCTCTTTTACTAGCAACAACTTTGGGGGGCATGGCTTTAACAGAGGAATGGCCTTTATCATCCCCGAAACTTATATGTACTTTAGGAGGAGGTGCTTTAGCAGCAGCAGCAGCAGGAGCTCTTAATTGCCTATGGGAAATGGATTTAGACAAAAGGATGAAAAGAACAAGTAAAAGAGCTTTGCCAGCAGGTAAGTTGTCATCAAAGACTGTCTTTTTAGCTGCCGTTTCATGTACTTTGGCGGCTTCGATGCTTTTAATAAGCGGTGTAAATTATTTAGCTGCAGGATTAACACTCCTTGGCTTGTGTAGCTACGTAATTTTATATACGGTTATTCTTAAACCTCGTACAACTCAAAATATTGTTTTCGGAGGAGTAGCAGGCGCTATACCCCCTTTAGTTGGTGCATCTGCTGCTACTGGACACGTTGGTCTTAGTGGGTGGTGGTTGTTTACTTTAGTTATGTTATGGACTCCAGCTCATTTTTGGGCACTTGCAATTTTGTTAAAAGATGATTATGCATCTGTTGGTATTCCTATGCTTCCCTCAGTTAAAGGATCAGTCTTTACAGTTAAAGCGATTTCTCGTTATGGATGGGCGACCGTTCTTATGAGTATTTTGGGAATCTTTGCTTTGCCTGAAGGAGGTCTTTTATATGGGATTATGTTATTACCTTTTAATGGAAGACTTTTGCAATTAATAAATAGATTGAAAAAATCACCTGATGATATGACAGAAGCAAAAGGTTTATTTAGATGGTCAATACTATATATGTTTGGAATTTGTCTTTTATTATTAATTTCAAGAACTCAACTTTCGGTAGAATTTGAACAACAATCTCTCCAAATATATTCGTCTATATTATCCAAGTTTAGTAATTAATTTGGATATAATATGTTCTTAAAATAAAAAGTTAGTTTGATGAGTTATATAAAAGTTAAAGAAATTTCAAAATCATATTCTGATATACATGCCTTGAAAGGTTTATCAATGGAAATCCCTGCTGGAACATTATTTGGAATTCTAGGTCCAAATGGCGCAGGTAAATCAACACTAATAAAAATACTAGCTACTTTAATTGAACCTGATAGTGGTGAGATTTCTATAAATAATATAAATTTGATAAAGAATTCAAGGCAAATTAGAGAATTAATTGGTTATGTAGCTCAAGATGTTGCACTTGATAAAATACTTACAGGAAGAGAGCTTTTAGATTTTCAATCAGATTTATATCACATTAATAAAAATAAAAAAATTGAAAGAATAGAAACACTAATCAATCAGTTAGAAATGAATGATTGGATTGATAGGAAATGTGGAACATATTCAGGGGGAATGAAAAGAAGAATAGATCTAGCTGCTGGGCTTTTACATTTACCCAAAGTCTTAATATTGGATGAACCTACTGTTGGGTTAGATATTGAAAGTCGAAATATAATATGGCAACTCTTGAAAGATTTGAGAAATGATGGCATGACTGTTCTTTTAAGTAGTCATTATCTTGATGAGATAGATAAATTAGCAGATAGGTTAATAATTATTGATCACGGAAGAGTTATAGCACAAGGAACTCCTGCTCAACTTAAAAATAAGTTAGGAGGAGATAGAATAACTTTGAAGGTTAGAGAATTTAGTAATCAGGAAGAAGCAGAAAAAATATGCGAAATATTATCTTCAATCGATGGAATAACTCAGATTATTATTAATAAAGCTCAAGGTTATTCAATAAATTTTGTAGCAGATAAAGAAAAGGACTTACTTCCGAAACTCAAAGTTGAATTAGCCTTTTCAAATTTTGAAATATTTTCTCTTGCTCAAAGTCAACCAAGTTTAGATGATGTATATCTTCAGGCCACTGGCAAAACATTATTAGATGCTGAAATTTCTATGACAGGTAAAAGAGATCTTAAAAAAGAATCTAAGCAATCAATGAGATAAAAATAAAAAAATCTTGATAGCTAATTATAATGATTACTAATTATCGATAACTATGGAATTAAAAAAATATAATTTGTTTTTTTTATATCAAGAAACTTTTGCTTTAACCAAGAGATTATTTATCCAATTAAAAAGAAGACCATCAACTCTTTTGGCGGGAATATTACAACCTATAATTTGGCTATTTTTATTTGGAGCTTTATTCTCTAAAGCTCCAGAAGGGTTTTTACCTGGAGTCGATTCTTATGGGAATTTTTTAGGTGCAGGACTCATTGTTTTTACTGCGTTTAGTGGAGCATTAAATTCAGGTCTCCCCCTAATGTTTGATAGAGAGTTCGGATTTTTAAATAGGTTACTTGTAGCTCCTTTAACTAGTAGATTATCTATTGTTTTATCCGCGTTCTTTTATATAACAATCTTGAGCTTTGTTCAGAGTATAGTCATAATGATTGTTTCATATGTGTTGGGTTATGGATGGCCAAACTTATATGGTTTAGGAATTGTATTTACAACATTAATATTATTGGTGTTGTTTGTGACATCAATAAGTCTATGTTTAGCATTCATTTTGCCAGGTCATATTGAATTAATAGCTCTTATCTTCGTTATAAATTTACCACTTCTTTTTGCTAGTACCGCTTTAGCTCCAATTTCCTTCATGCCAAATTGGCTTGGATGGTTAGCATCGCTCAATCCATTAACTTTTGCAATTGAACCTATCAGGACTGCTTATACTCAAACTATGGATTTAGAATTAGTGGCCTTACATGCTCCATACGGGGACTTAACTTGTAAGAGTTGTATATCAATTTTATTTTTTTTAACAATGATTTCCTTGATCATTATCAGACCTTTGTTAAATAGGAAATTAAATTAATAAATTTATGCTTTGAAAAGATGATCTAAAAGAAATGTAAAATAAGGTTTCTTTCAAAAAAATATTTTTGTTAACGAGAATATTTTTTTTAGTTACTTCTATAGGTTTGGTTGTGATTCTATATATGTTTTTTAATCTTATATTCTATTTGAATAAGAATAAGATAATCATTAAGAAAATTTCTACAAATCAAATTTAGAGAACTTGTATTAATAGTAAAACTATAAAATTTATTATTGCTAAGAAATTATCCCTCCCTTTTATTAATTATTTGATTAAATGGATTAATAAAAATAAACAAGCTAGTTAGATTTTTACATCATTCCTGGCATACCCATACCACCCATTCCTGGCATACCCATACCACCCATTCCTGGCATACCCATACCACCCATTCCTCCCATGGGATCTCCGCCTGGACCTCCAGGAGCTGCGGCTTCAGGTTCTGGAATGTCAGCAATGGCAACTTCTGTTGTAAGGAGCATAGCAGCAATAGATACTGAATCTTGAAGAGCTAACCTTATTACTTTGGTTGGGTCTATTATTCCTGCCTTTTTTAAATTCTCATATTCACCAGTATTAGCATTAAAGCCTTTATTAAGTCTCTTAATATCAGATACAACTACGTCTCCGTTAAAACCAGCATTTTTTGCAATTTGTTTAGTAGGTTCCAAAAGTGCAATTTTAATTATATTTATGCCTGTTTGAAAATCATCGGATCCAACTTGATTTGAATTAGAAAGATTATCTGAGATTTCAATTAAAGTTTGTCCTCCGCCCGATACAACTCCTTCTTCAATAGCAGCCTTTGTAGCATTAAGCGAATCTTCTATTCTTAATTTTTTATATTTCAACTCTGTTTCAGTGGCAGCTCCTACTTTGATAAGAGCTACTCCTCCCGCAAGTTTGGCTATCCTTTCATTGATTTTATCCTTATCATATTCTGATTCAGTTATTTCTACTTCCCGCTTTAATTTCTCTACTCGCGCTTTAACTAATTTTTTAGTGTCCTCAAAAGCAACAATAGTAGTTTTGTCCTTCGTGATTGTTATCTTTTTTGCTTTCCCTAAATCATTAATCGATACCTTGTCTAACTCCATCGATTTATCTTCACTAATTAATTTAGCTCCAGTAAGGATAGCAATATCTTCAAGGGCAGCTTTTCTTCTCTCACCAAATAATGGGGCTCGAACGGAAGCTACATTTAAGACCCCACTATTTTTATTCAATACCAGTGCTGTTAAAGCTTCTCCTTCGATATCTTCAGCAAGGATTAGAAATGGTGAGTTTGATTTCTGAATTTCTTCGAGAATAGGAACTAAATTAGCTAATGTCGAAACTTTTTGGTCAGTTATTAATATTTTAGGATTTTCAAGTTCACAAATTTGTCTCTCTTGGTCTGTTACAAAATAAGGAGAGCTATAACCTCTATCAAAAGACATCCCTTCAGTTATGTCTAATTCTGTCTCTAGTGATTGAGATTCTTCAACAGTTATTACACCATCAGAAGTTACAATATCCATTGCCTTTGCAATTATAGAACCTATCTCTTCATCTCCTCCAGCACTTACTGTCGCAACTTTTTGTATATCAGAACCACTAATTGAAATACTCTTTGAGCTTAGTTTTTCTAAAACATATTCTAATCCTGCTTCCATTCCTTTTTTTAACTCTATGGGATTGGCTCCAGAGGCGATATTTTTTAAGCCTTCCTGAACCATCTTCTGAGTCAAAATAGTTGCTGTTGTTGTTCCATCCCCAGCAGTTTCTTTTGTTTTAGATGCTACTTGTTCAATTAATTTTGCTCCCAAGTTTGAGATAGGGTTCCCAATCTCAATTTCTTTAGCAACAGTAGATCCATCTCTAACTATATCTGGCGAACCGAATTGTCTCTCTATTACAACGTTTTTTGCCTTAGGGCCAATAGTAACCTTTACTGCATCAGCTACGGTGTTTACACCTTTTTCAAGCGCTTCTCTTGATTCATTAGAAAAGCTTAATTGTTTTACCATTTTTACCGAAACTTTTACTGTTATTATAATCTCCCATATAATTATTTTTAGGGATACTTAATTAAGTGGGGAAAGCCGAATTTCTTTGAAAGAGACAAACAAATTCAACAAAATCAGAGTATCTTTAAGTTATGGAAGAAACAAGTAATCTTATTTTTACCCTTATAGCAATTCTTGCTGTTGCAATGACACTTATATACTTCCCTTTAAGACTTTTTTTGACATTAACAGCTAGAAGCCGAAGACTAAAACTATTACAAAAGATTAGAAGATTAAGAGATGAGTTAGGCCAACCTTACAAACGTGCATAATTAAATACTCATTCCACCATCAATACTGATTGTTTGCCCTGTTATATAACTTCCCGCATCACTTGATACTAAGAATGATACTAAGTTGGCAATTTGAGAACAACTTCCTAGTCTTTTTAATGGTATAGCTTTTACAATTTCTTCAGTATTAAGTTTTTCAGTCATTTCTGTTTCTATGAAACCAGGAGCTATTGCATTCACTTGAATACCTCTAGAAGCAAATTCTTTAGCGCAGGTTTTTGTAAAACCAATAACTCCAGCTTTTGCAGCAGAATAATTTGCTTGTCCAGGATTTCCAATTATTCCAACGACAGATGAAATATTTACTATATTACCGCTTCTTTTTTTCATCATGAATTTAGAAGCATATTTTGTGCAAAGAAAAACTCCTTTTAAATTTGTATTAAGTACTTCATCCCATTGTTCTGATTTCATTCTCATCAAAAGACCATCTCTCGTTATCCCAGCATTGTTAATAAGAATATCAATAGATCCATTGATTTTTATAATTTCGTCAAAAGCTAAACTAACTGACTCCTCTTTTGAAACATCAAATTTTAATTTATGAGCTTTACCTCCATTATTTTTGATTGTATTTACAACCTTTTCAGCTTTTTCATCAGAGGAGGAATAATTAATAAAAACTTCTGCACCTAGCTTACTAAGCTCCAGAGCAATTTCCTTGCCAATTCCTCTGCTGGCTCCTGTAATTAAAGCAACTTTCCCTGATAAAGATTCTTTATTTGACATTTTTAAATTTTTATAATTTAAAATCGTAGTACTATTTGTGCAAAGATATTGCTTTTATTTATAATTATCTAGAAATTATTAAATCAAATTGTTGTGCACTTGTTAATTCCTGCTGCAGGTAGTGGTAGCAGAATGAAAGCTGGGAAAAATAAATTATTAATCGAATTGGAAGGAGAGTCTCTTATTTATTGGACTCTTAAATCTATATTATCTTCAAGTTCAATAAGCTGGGTGGGAATAATAGGTCAACCAAAAGATAAAGAATTATTATTAAATTCAGTAAAGAATTTTTCAAATCAAGTTAAATGGATAAATGGTGGAGAGACTAGGCAAGAATCAGTTTTTAATGGTTTAAATTCACTCCCGAAAGATGCTAAAAAAGTTTTAATTCATGATGGTGCTAGATGTTTAATTAATCCAGAATTAATTAACAAATGTGCTGCAGAATTAGAAAAAAATGAAGCTGTTATTTTAGCTACTAAAGTTACAGATACGATAAAGATTGTTGATAATAAAGGTTTTATTAAAGAAACACCAAATAGGGAATATTTGTGGGCGGCTCAAACTCCTCAGGGTTTTTTAGTTGATAGTTTAAAAAAAGCTCATAAAATGGCAATTGATAAGAATTGGATTGTAACTGATGATGCTTCATTATTTGAAATGCTTAATTGGAAAGTAAAAATTATTGAAGGAAATTATTCAAATATCAAGGTTACATCTCCAATAGATCTGAAAATTGCGAAACTGTTTCTAAAAGATTCCTATACATAAGGGATAGGAATACTAAGAATGCCATCATCACCATTTAGAACGGCGTCATATCCTAAAGGAATGCAAGCATTACCAGATATATGTCCAATAGGCAGGTCAAAAAGGATAGGAAAATTAAATTCTTTCAGTCTTTCCATTAAAAGGTTTTGTAATAAATCTTTCCATTCGGGAGTGCAAATATCAGCAGTAAAACTTCCGAATCCAATTCCTGCAATTTCAGAAAATATTTTGGTCATTCTTAAATAAGTCAACATTCGATCAATTTTATAAATATCTTCATTGATATCCTCAAATATTATTATTTTTCCTCTTACATCTGGGAAGTGATCAGTACCAATTAAAAAAGTTGCAATAGTTAGATTAGAGACAATTATTTCTCCTTGCGCTTTCCCTTCTCTTAAAGGGATCCCCCGAATGTCTTCAACATACCCTTCAAAAAGTAAATTTCTTAACCTTTTTAGACTCCATTCTGGTTCTTTGGAAAGACTTGTAACCATAGGCCCATGAATAGAACCAAAATATCCTTGAGAATATTTGGAAAGTAATAAAGAACATGTATCAGAGAATCCAAGCATTAAGCCATTTTCCCAAGATGGACCTTTTTCTAGAAGTCTCGCTGACCCCCAACCTCCTTTTGCAAAAATGATGAGTTTGCTATTTTGAGCTTTCTCAAGTGCTTCAAATCTTGTCTGATCATCTCCAGCAAAATACCCAAATCTTTTTGATAAAGAATTATGAGAATTAATTTCTAAACCCCATTTTTTTAAAATTTCTAAGCCTTTTGTTAAATCATCTTCTTTATCAATAAAGGAGCTTGGAGCTACAACATCTATTCGATCTCCTTTCTTTAATTTAACTAACATGATTAAGAATTTATGATGAGATGATAATGCCTAATAAAATTACCCCTCCATAAATTGATTGATTTTTAAAATGATTACCAATGTTGTTAATGGATTGCTTATTTTCAGGAAATACTTTAAGAATATCTTTTTGCATTAAGAATGCTGTTATTAGCAGGATTGCCCAAAAAATCAAATTTAGTTGATTAAGAAAACCACATATTGCAAGAAAAGCAGAAGTTAAAAAATAACAAATTTGTATAGTTATCTTCGTATTGTTTTTAAGATTAACAGCAGAACTGTTTATACCAATTTCAAGATCATATTTTTTATCAGCAAGAGCATAGACCGTATCAAAACCAAATGTCCAGAAAATTGTGGCAAGCCAACAACACAATAAAACAATGCTCTTTAAGTTACCTTCATTAGCAGCCCAAGGAATTAAAACTGCAAAACCCCAGCAAATTGACAATATTAATTGAGGATATTTAAACCATCTTTTGGAGGAAGGATAGATTAAGATTATTGGCAATGCTAAAAAAGCAAGGGCAATAGAAAGGATTCGCCCTTTTTCTGGAAGTGACAAGGTTAAAAAGAAGCTACATAGAATTAGAAATAAAAGAATTAAATAAGCTGTTTTTAGACCAAGTTTATTTGCAGCTAGAGGTCTGTTTTGAGTTCTTATGACTTTTTGATCTATTTTTTTATCCCAAATATCATTCGCTACACAGCCTAAACCACTAACTAATAATCCTCCGAAGATTATTTTTAACAAAATATCAATATTTGGATTGGATCCCGGAGTCAAATATAAACTCCATCCCGCGGGAATAAGTAAAATAAGCCTACCTGTAGGCTTATCCCATCTTAATAATTCAAAAAAACTATTTAATTTTATTTGCAAGACTTTTCTCAGCACAGGACCTATTTTTCATAACTGTTAATAATTTTACTAGGATTTAGAGAATTCTATAATTTAATAATCAATCTTAAGTATATTAATTAATGGATTTATAATATATATTTCTTAGAGAAAAATGATAGAGAAAAAAGAATCAATTAATTCTCAAGAAAAAGATATTTTAGTTGCTGCAATTGATATTGGAACTAACTCTACACACCTTTTGATTGCAGAAATTAATTTAGATTTAAAATCATTTTCAATAAAATTTACTGATAAATCTACAACCCGCCTTGGAGAAAGAGATGAAGAAGGAAAACTTACCGAGGAATCAATTAATAGGGTTTTAGTTACTCTTAGGCGATTTAAGGAGTATTGTGAAAGTAATGGTGTAAATCAAATAGTAACTGCAGCAACAAGTGCCGTTAGAGAAGCTCCCAACGGCCAAGATTTTTTAGAAAGAGTACTAAATGAAACTGGTATAAAAATAGAATTGATAAGTGGTTCTGAAGAAGCCAGATTGATTTACCTTGGAGTATTGTCTGGAATGGCTTTTCAAAATGAGTCTTATGTAATTATTGATATTGGAGGAGGATCTACAGAGTTAATACTTGCAGATAACAAAGATGCAATAGCTCTCACAAGTTCAAGAATTGGGGCGGTTAGACTTAAGAATGATTTTCTAAATAGTGAACAAATAAACTTAGATAGATCTAATTTTTTAAAGACTTTTATTCAAGGTTCTCTTGAACCAGCGGTTCGAAAAATTAAAAGGAGATTAAAAGATGATAAGCCTGTTTCTCTGATCGCAACAAGTGGTACTGCTACTTCTTTAGGTAATTTGATTTTAAATGATCTAGGCCAACAAAAACAAAAGATGCATGGTTATAAATTTAAAAAAGAAAGTTTGAATATTTTATTGGAGAAATTAATTAAAATGCCAATTTCGGAAATAAGCAAAATACCATCATTGAGTGCAAGAAGAGCAGAAATAATTATTCCAGGCGCATTGATATTAAATACTTCAATGGAGATGTTGAATTTTAATGAATTGACTATTAGTGAGAGGGCATTAAGGGAGGGCTTAGTAGTTGATTGGATGCTTCGCAAAGGGATAATAAAAAACGAATTTCATATTCAAAGTAATATTAGGAGAACTACAATAGTTCATCAGGCAAACAAGTTTGGTGTTGATAAGCAAAGAGCTAATAAAGTTATCAATATTGCTTTCCAAATTTATGATCAAACTAAAAATATTTTTCATAACTATACTGATTCCAAAGCTAAAGAACTTCTTTGGGCAGCTTGTAATCTCTATAATTGTGGAAAATATGTAAATATAAGTTCCTACCACAAGCACTCTTGGTACCTAATCAAAAATTGTGATTTATTAGGATATTCACAAGCTGAAACCAATATTATTGCTTCGATTTCTAGATATCATAGAAAGACGTTGCCAAAGAAAAGACATGAATCCTGGCAAAATTTAATTTCCAAAGAAGATAAAACATTAGTAATTGATATGTCCTTGATTTTAAGACTGGCTACTTCTCTTGATCAAAGACCAGAGAACCTAATATCATCGTTAGAAATTAAATGTCAAAAAAATATTATTTCAATTGAACTTATACCTTTTAATAAAAGCCATGACCTTCTTCTTGAAAAATGGAACTTAGAGTTATGCCGTAATGTGGTTAAAGAATTAAAAGATTTGGAGCTAAAAGTTTTTTAGTTTTTATTGATAACTTCTTGTTTTGGAGTTTGATTAAAGAAAGATTCTGAAACGAAATTAAAAAGTAAAGATGAAGCAAATAGACCCAAAAAACCAGAAATTAAAACAAATATTCCAAAACCTAATGGATTATGACTCTTTATTTGTTTATTCTTCTTAGAGGTATTCGATACTTCTTCAACAATTTCTTTTATTTTTACTTCTTTCTTCGTGGAATTAAATTCGCTCATTATAAATTCAGTATCAAGTTTAAGTTTATCTGAAATCCTACGAACCATTGCTTTGACAAAAACTTCTTCAGGTAATTCATCCTTATTGCCATCTTCAAGTGCCTTAAGTTGGTGCGCTCCAATTTTTAGATTAGAAGCTAATTCTTCGAGAGTTTCATTTCTACTTAATCTAGCTTCTTTGATAAGATTACCTATTCTTATCAAAGAGGAATTTTCTTTTGAATTGACTATTTTAGTATAAGATTTTCTGTCTTTCAAAGGAATTTAATTTTCCCCAATTATAGTTATATATATTTATATATCAACTTTAAAAATTATTTAGTTCTAAATAGATGTTTATATAATGGATTATATAGATTAGACCTATGTGAAGAATTACTAATAGCTGGACTAATAATATAAATAGTTGTCCTAATTAGTTTTTTCTCCAGGGTAAATTTTTCCATATCTTTTAATTCAATTAAAGATGTCCATCCATCATCCCAAGATACTCTATATCCAACTATAACTTTGGTCTCTGGGGGATAAAATTCTAATAGAGTTTCTTGAGAACTTTTTATATGCCTAGCACTTAAGTAAAGACATAAAGAGGAATTGTGTTTTGCTAGATCTTTAAGAGATTCTTTCTCCGGCATACCTGTTCTGCCACCTGCCCTTGTTAATATAATGGTTTGAGTTATATCAGGAATTGTTAGTTCCGCCTCTTGATATGCTGCTGCAATTTGGAAAGCACTAACACCAGGGATGACTTCGGTTCCAATTTTGTTTTGCTTTAAAATTTCTATTTGTTCTCTTAATGCACCAAAAAGGCATGGATCTCCATCTTGCAATCTTATAACAGTTTTACCTGAATTAAATTTTTCGATCATTATTGAGGTAATTTTCTCTAAGGTCAGCGAGCCTGTTTTGATTCTCTCAGCCCCCTCTTGAGAATAATTTATAATCTTTTCTGGAATTAAAGAATCAGTCCAAATTATGACATCAGCAGATTCTATCTTTTTTAATGCTTTTATTGTTAATAAATCTGGATCACCTGGACCAACTCCAATAAAGGATATTTTTCTATCCATTCTTTCTTTTATTTACATTGTATGTTCTTAATCTTAAAAAAAATATTCCAATTAATCCAGAAGAAAATAGAAAAATACTTATAAATTGTGCGATTCTTATTCCGTTATTACAAAAAGGCGGAAGACCCCCAAAACATAAAGGATCAATTCTTAAAGCTTCAATCCAGAATCTTCCAAAACTATAACCAATTAAATAAATGCAACTAATAAAGCCAGGTCTAACAAAATTTGTTTTGCTCTGTTTTTTAAAAATAATAATTAAGATTATGAATATTAAAAAATTCCATAGTGACTCATAAAGAAATGTTGGATGAAAGAATTCGTAATTAATAAATTCTATTGGTCTATTTTGTATAGGAATAAATAATTTCCAAGGGAGATTTGTTGGTAATCCAAAAGCCTCACTATTGAAAAAATTCCCCCATCTCCCAATTGATTGTCCAAGAATAATAGATGGAATTAAAATATCTATAAACGTTTTTAGATGAATATTTTTAGATTTGCAAAAAAAGATAGTAGATAATAACCCTCCAATTAGACCTCCATGGATTGCTATTCCTCCTTCCCAAATCGCAAGAAAAGAGGGAATTTGAATTGAGTTATTGAATAGTTGTAGATAACTAAAAAAGTTATCCCCACTATATTGCCTCCATTCGAAAATTACATAGTAAGCTCTTGCTCCAATTATTGAACATGTTATTAATAGCGGTAAAAATTCACTTATATATAAGGGATCAATATCTCTTTCTTTTGCAAGCTTTTTAGAAATAAATAGCCCTATTAATACTGATATAGATATTAGAAATCCATACCATCTAATACTTAGAAAGCCTAAATTTAAAAATGTTTCTCCAGGTGATTGAATAAAGGCTTGATATATGAGCATTTAAAGGATAATTAAATTCCTTCAGCAGCCTGTACTTTTTCTACTTGTTTTTTCTTCAAGACTAAGAGTATTTGAGTTAGTCCAACACCAATGAAAAATGCAATTAATCCAATAATTCTATAAGGACTTTGCAGAACAACCTCAGCATCTAATTGTCCAAATCCTCCGACGTTAGGATCATTTGTAAGAGGTTCTCCTGCATTTATTTTATCTTGCTCCTTTACAATTAGTTTTGGTCCAACAGGAACAGTCTCAGTAATTATTTCTCCATTCTCTTTCTCAATATTAATTTTATAGCTGCCATCTTCAATTTTCGCTATTGAATTAATTGTGCCTGTGGATGTAGCTGTGAATACTACATTATTGCTTTTCTCTCCAGTTGGGTAAACTTGACCTCTACCTCTATTACCTCCAATATGTAATTGGTACTTTCCATAGTGATATTCTTTATTTGTCGCAGGATCTGGGGAAAGGACTGGGAAAACAATTTCTTTATTAGTATCTCCTGATAATGGGCCAACAATAATAATATTGTCTTTATCTTCGCTGTAATTAGTAAAATAAACCCCTTCTGTTTCTTCTTTTATTTCATCAGTCCATCTTTCTTGCGGAGCTAATTTAAACCCATCAGGTAACATTACTACGGCACCAACTTGTAGAGGCACCTCTGAACCATCAGCTCCTATTTCTTTTAAGTCATTACTGTAAGGGATTTTTACAACAGCTTTAAAAACACTGTCAGCCCCAACAGATTGAGGTACCTCTGCAATGGTTGGCATCTGAGCTAGATGACAATTTGCACAAACTATCTTACCTGTAGCTTCTCTAGGGGATTCATAATTTTGCTGTGCCCAAAATGGATAGGCGAAAGTTGTCTTTGGGTAAAATAGAATAGTTGAAATTAAGAATAAAGTGCAGAGTAAGAAGGTTGTTTGTTTCATGAGTTGATTTTTAAGATTTTTCATTTTTCTATGCCCACCAAGGATTTTCATTAGTTCTAAAATCAGTCTCTGACCACTGCTTAACGATTACAGCGTCATCTTCAATATCTACATGAGCTAAGGCCAAAGATAAAGGTGCCGGTCCTCTTACTACCTTCCCATTTGTGTCATATTGACTACCGTGGCAAGGACATATAAATTTATTTGCACCACTATTCCAGGGAACTACACAACCTAAATGGGTACAAATAGCATTTAGTCCAAATTCTCCAATTGCACCATCATCATTAACTATTAAATAAGTTGGATCTCCTTTAAGACCCTGGACTAAACTTCTATCTCCTGCTTGATGTGTTGATAACCAGCCTGTCTTAGTAATTGGATTACCTAATTCATCTTTAGCAGAAGTTCCACCACCGCCACCACCAGCTCTCAAAGGCATGAAATAGTTCGCTACAGGATATAGAGCTCCTAAGGCAACACCAGTTGCAGTACCGAATGTAAGAAGATTCATAAATTGCCTTCGACCCATAGATGGTACATCATTGGAACTTAATTGAGTCATTCGATACTAGAAACAGTCATTTGTTACTTATTATGGATCAGATAGCACTATTTCTGTTGCAAATAGATAGGACTTTTAATAATTTAAAGTAAAAGTTTTGAGTATTTTGTTTATTAATTAATTATGGAACCATTGGTAGTAGATGAGGTTATTCATTACTTAATTCATAGATGGGGTAAAAAATACGACTTTAGGCTTTTTAAAAGAGGAGAATATTTATATTTTCAAATGATGTGGGGTTTTCTTGGGCAAGAATCATTTCCTTTAAATGAAGTTGAATATAAAAAATCAATAGCAGATAAGATTGAAATCCTTAATAGATGTGGTTACTCAGATGTAGTAAGGGAATGGCTAAACAAAGTAAATTCAAGGCCAAGGTTAGGAAGAGCTGTTAGCTTGAAACTAAGTATTAATGAGAAGACGAAAGAGTTTTTGATTTAAGATTCTCAGATATGTAAGTTAACCCAGTCCCTACAAAAAATAAAAATACTATCGATATTGATAGCAGTGACATTGTTAAAGGGTCTGTGGAAGGCGTAATCACTGCAGATAAGATAGCAGAAGAAATTACAACTATTTTCCAATTTGATAACATTTTTTCCGTAGTAATAATTCCAAGAGAACCAAGAATAAATTGTAAAACTGGTAATTGAAATGCAATTGCGGTACTAGACATTAATAAGAGTACGAAATCAAAATATCTTTCTATTGACCATGTGGGCTCAACTATATCAGCTCCAAAATTTATAAAGAAATTGATTGCAGCAGGAACCAATATCCACCAGGAAAAAAGTAAGCCTATAAAAAATAATAAACCTGATCCAAATACAGCAGGTAAGATAAGACTTTTTTCTTGTTTCGTTAACCCAGGGGAAATAAATAATATTATTTGATAAATAATATATGGGATAGAAACTATGAATCCGCTATATCCAGCAACTTTGATAGCAACAAATAGAAACTCTCCAGGTGCAAGTTGTAGCAAATGTATATCATTAGCTGGAATTTCTAAAAAAGAAATTAAGGGTTTAATAATCAGAAAACTTAAAAATATTGAAATTAATATTGAATAAACTGAATTAAGTATTCTTTGTCGAAGCTCCTCCAAATGTTCGCTAAAACTCATCTCCTTAGACAAATTTTTTTCACTCCCATCAATATTATTCATATTTATTTTTTTACATTTTGAAAGATAATATTTAATAATTTATTTCTGAAAAAGTGCACTTAATTGTTTTGGCTTTCTATGGATTACTTGCTTAACTTTGGATTAGTTGGATCTGGTAATAAAAATGGAGGAGCATCATTTAAAGATGATTCACCATAAGTTTCATATTCTCTATAACCACCCATTTTCCCATTTGTTTTCATTAAAGCACTTACGAAAGCAAGTAATAAAAAAACTGTTGGCGCCCCAATAATTAAAGCAGCTCCAAATAAATAACCAACAATAAATTCTGGGAAAGTATGATTGCCTAAAAATTCATGTGTGCCCAAAAGAAAATCAAACATTTAATCTTAAAAATTTTTTCTATTATAAACTAAATTAAAGCTTTAAGATTGTTTCTCATGTAATCTTCTCCTCTTGTAGGATTCCCCCAAATAATTTCTCCTTTTTTGAAAGAAACACATCCAGGCCCTCCTTTTTTTATTTTTTGCAGATCTTTAATTTTTACCAAGTTAATAGGTACTTTAATATTTCTTCTTGCCTTACTAAATAAAGCTGCTAAATCTGCAGCAATTTGCAGATCCTCGTCTGATGCTGTTTGGGATGATGACTTTAATACAACGTGACTTCCTGGTGATTCTTGTGCATGAAACCATAAATCACCTTTACTAGAAAACTTAAAACTTATTAAATCGTTTTGCCTCATATTTCTTCCTATCTGCAGTTTTAAACCTCTTGGAGTATTTATTTGAATTGGGGAAGATCCTATTTCAGATATATATTTTTTCTCTTCTCTTTTTTTCTGGATGTTTATATTAAACTCGTTACAAACTTCTTCTCTTATTTCTTCAAGTAGTTTAATTTTAATAATAAGTTCTTCATATTTTAAAGAATTTAAGTTTTCCAAAAGCGCGCTAAATTCCTCTAGCCTATTTAGTTTATTTTTATAAATATCAATTCGTTCTTTAATTAATTCTTGAGCTCTTTTAAGTTTTTTAGACTTCTTATAAAGTTTCTGACCTTTAATAATATCTTTTTTGTGGATTTTATAATTCATGAATATTTTATCAGCTTGTTCTTTATAGGCTAAGTGGTTTTCTGAATTTAAAAGAAGATTAGACTGCATATTTAAATTTTTTTTCTCGAAATTTGTTTGTTTAAAAATTATTCCATTAATGTTTTGCATTAATGATTTAATTTTCTTTTGTTTCAAATGAAAACTATAATAATTTTCTAGACCAGTTACTAAATCAATAGTTTTATCACTATTAATTTCATTATCTAAAAACCAAACACAATAAAAAAAATTATCAAATATAGAGAATTGAAAATTGTTATTTGTAAATCTATTAATCCATATTCGCCAACTTTTAAATATCTCTTTTAAATCTGAATCACTTATGCAATCAATATTTTTATTCATAATTTCTAGACTGTTTAAATTACTAAAGAACTCTAATTGCCTTGTCAAAATGGGACTTACTCCTTGATAACTATTAATTAAACAGTATTTAAGTGATTCAGAGACGGTTGAGATAGACTCTTTCCATGATTTGTAAGACTCATTTTCTGTGGGTATTTTTTTAAGGTTAATTGGTGGTTCAGAATAAATTGAGCCTGTTGAAATAGTCCTAAAACTTGATTGGCTAGAGTTTATTTGTTTACCAAGGGATATTATTTTGTAATTTTTATCTAAGTAAAAAATATTGCTGTGCTTACCCATTAATTCAAAAATTAAATACTTGATTATTTCATCTCCAGGTTTTTTTGCAAATCCAAATTTTATTACTCTTTCAAAATTATCTTGTTCTATAGAAATTAAAGCCATATATTTTAAACCATATCTTATTTGTTTAGATAGGGTACTTTCTCTGCCAATTTTTTCTGGTTTATTTATTTTTAGTATTCTGGGAGCATCTCCATGCCAAGAAACCTCTAGCCACGTCTGAAAATCAACTCCCCTAAAACATAATTGGATTGTATTTGATTCTGGTTGTTGGGCATTTTCAAACCTTGAAGGTAAAATATTTTTTGATAAATAATGCAATAAAGATTTAATAGATGTAATATCCATTATCTGGGGCACACCTTTCTGCATTATTTCTCTTTTTCTTTAAAGGAGTCTATTTTACTGTAAAAACTTTAATATGAAAAACTTAAAAAAACTAATTATCCTAACTGGACCTAGTGGAGTTGGTAAAGGAACTGTAGTTAAAGAAATATTAGATAAAGATAAAAATATTTGCCTTTCAGTATCTGCAACCACAAGAAGTCCTAGGAAGGGTGAGCAAGAAGGTGAAAACTATTATTTTTTAAGTGAAGAAAATTTCAAAGAAATGATTAATAAAAACCTTTTTCTTGAATGGGCAAAATTTGCAGGAAACTATTATGGTACACCTTTATCTTATGTGAAAGACAAAATAGAAGACGGATTTATTGTATTACTTGAAATTGAAGTAGAGGGTGCTAAACAAATTAAAGATAAGTTCCCAGACTCATTATCTATATTTATATTGCCTCCTAGCAAAGAGGAATTAGAGAGAAGAATAAGAAATAGAGGTACAGAAAAAGAGGAGGCTATTAATAGAAGACTTAGCAGGTCTACCTATGAAATAGCATCCTCTGATGAATTTGATTTTAAAGTAACCAATAGAGATGTTGATGAAACAGCTGAGAGAATAATTAAGATAATTAGGTCTTAATTATTCTCTTGTAAATCTCAGCTCAAGCTCATTGGATGGAATAATAAATCAGGGAAAAATCTATTAAATTCAATGATTATCCCTGCTGTGACAGTCAACCAAGCTGCTGCAACTACAGGAGCTGATCTCATGTATTTAGTGCCGAAAATTTTGAACATTTTTTTGAATAAATATTTAAGGATAAGTTTTAGCGAGGACCATTTAGAGTGATATTCTTATCGGATTCTCTAAGTTCACCACTTCTTCCTTGCGTATTTGCAAGTAATGGCCATTGAGCACCTTTAATAAGACATTGTTGGGCAAGTTCAAAATCTATAAAGATTTCGTTGTCCGCAGGATTCTTAGTCTTTTTAGATTCAATTAAATACTCCCTACCTGACCAACCAATTATGCCGGCAATATAAATAAATATTGTTCCTGGAATTAGAAGATCTCCTTCATGTCCTCTGTTAAAAAGTGCTCCCCATGGTTCTAATGGCGCACCTAAAATTAAATGAGGTAAGCCATCATCTCCGCAAGATGCGTTGCCATACCTTTCAAATCTTGCTTTATCTTTTTGGGTAGTAGCAGAACTAGCTCTCTCCATAAATTTTGAGTTCTCAGAACATTTTGTGAGAGCTGATGCAGTAAATTCTGTACTTGCTCTGTCAGCATTTAACGCTGGCCCATTATCCGCTAAAGCAATTGGAGTAAGGCCAAGAAACAGAAAAACTGAGGTTATGATTGAAAAAAAGAATTTCATAAGTTGCAATCTTTAATTCCTTTTAATGTTAGATAAGAAATTAATATTAAAATAGAACAATATTGATTAAAATATGCATAAAGTTTTAGCTATTGAAACAAGTTGTGATGAGACGTCTGTATCTTTAGTTTCAAATAGTGGCGATAATTATAAAATTCATTCGAACATTATTGCATCTCAAATTGACGACCATGCTAAATGGGGAGGGGTTGTTCCAGAACTTGCAGCGAGGAAGCACTTGGAGTTATTGCCGTTTGTGCTAGAAAAAGCATTAAATGAATCTAAAATAAAAATTGAAGATGTTGATGCTATAGCATCAACAGTTGCTCCAGGATTAGTAGGCTGTCTAAGAGTTGGTTCAGTTACTGCAAGATCTCTCTGTTATTTATATTCAAAACCTTTCTTAGGAATTCATCATTTAGAAGGACATCTCTCCTCGATACTATTTTCAGAGAATTATCCAAAGAAAACTTTTCTTACCTTGCTTGTAAGCGGTGGGCATACTGAATTAATTAAAGTTGGAGAGAGAAGGGAAATGCATAGACTTGGAAAAAGTTTTGATGATGCAGCCGGAGAAGCTTTTGATAAGGTAGGAAGATTGTTAGGTCTTGGTTATCCTGGAGGCCCAGCAATTGAAAAGATCGCTAAAAATGGAGACCCTTATAAGTTTGATTTACCAAAATGTAGAATTTCTGATAAAGAAGGAGGTTTTCTGAAATATGATTTTTCTTTTAGTGGTTTAAAAACTGCTGTACTAAGATTAGTGGAGAAAATAAATCTTGATACCTGTAATCTTCCAGTTCCCGATATTGCTGCAAGTTTTGAAAGGGTTGTCGCAGAAGTCTTGGTAGATAGGACAATAAAATGTGCAACAGATCATAATTTGGATAATATTGTGGTTGTTGGCGGAGTCGCAGCAAACTATACGTTAAGAAAAATGATGATTAGCGAAGCAAGCAAAAATTCTATTAGAGTTACTTTGGCACCTATTAATCTTTGTACAGATAATGCTGCAATGATTGGAGCTGCTGCTTTATTTAGACTGAAATTTAAGGGACATCAGAGTTCTCTTAAATTAGGAGTCTCGGGAAGACTTTCTATTGATCAAGCAACTTCCCTTTATAAGGAAAACCCTCCTTTTTAAAATTAAAATGAATAACCGATCTGAAGTGGAAATTAAAGAAAATAAGAATTTGGTTGATAAAAGGGAGCTTAACTTATGGAAAAGAGGTTTTACCCCTCAGGCTGAAATATGGAATGGAAGAATGGCAACAGTAGGGATAGGAATAATATTGATAGTTATTGCTTTAATTAGTCAATTCCCTTCTTGAAATTATGTGTTTATATGGATGCATCCTTTAAATAACTAGGATTGATTCATGCTTTATTTTGCAATAGGGGTTAAATTAAAGAATATTGTTTTTTGTGGACTTGAGATATGATAATTGATTTAATCAAATTAATTGATATTTTTTAATTAGAAACTTATATGACGCCTGAAAGGCTTGGATTACTTTGGGGTATAACTGTTTTCTCAGGAGCTTTTGCTCGACTAATTTCTTC
>QCIF01000007.1 GCA_003216835.1 Prochlorococcus sp. AG-402-K10
AAGATCTTTTAAAAAATGCAAAATGGATTATTACACCTACATTAAAGAGTAATTTAAATGCTGTTAATACACTTTCCAAACTAATTACTTCTATGGAATGTGAAATTTGCAAAGCATCTCCAACAGAGCATGATGAAGCAGTTTCTTTAATTTCACATTTGCCTATATTTTTAGCTTCTGCTCTAATAGAGACTGCACACAAGGAAAAAGATAATTCATTATTAAAATTAACTCAAAAAATTGCAGCTTCAGGATTTACTGACACAACTAGAGTTGGAGGCGGAAACCCTCAATTAGGTCTTGATTTGGCTATTCATAATCAGACTAATATTTTAAATGCAATAAAGGAATTTAAAAATAAAATTAACGAATTGGAATCACTTATCAAAGATAAAAATTGGGAATTACTTTCTAAAAAACTTTCACAAGCAAAAAAAGTAAGGGCTAATTTTATAAATTAAAATTATAGATACCTTTAGAGGCTAAAATTTGTTTAGAGACCATTAAAGCAGACTGACTAACACCTGCTGTACCTTCTCCTGGATAAATTGAATCTCCACATAACCATAAACCTTGGAAAGGAGTTCTACTTGACAATCCAAATAATCCAAAGATATCAGGATTTTGGCCTAGACCTCCTACAATTCCATATGGCCTATTTGTCCATTTTTCAAATCCTAATGGCGTTGCCAATTCCTTATGCAGCCAATTGTCTGAAGCAATATTAAATTGACTTTCTAACTCAAAAGAGATTTTTTCGAGATACTCTTTTTTTTTCTCTATATACTCCTTTTTTTCTAAATTAAACCAATCTTTTGCCTTGGTAAAAAGGCTAGCTATTAAAGTAATCTCCCCTTTAGGTGCTCTCCCATCGCCTTCTTTACTTATGGAAACAAAAAGTGACCCTAATTGACTGGAAACAAATTGATAATGATTAGAAGATATTCTTTTGATATGTTTTTTTTTCAATGCTGAATAAAAAACTAAAGCTCCAGAAGGCGCAGGTAAAGTTGTTAACCGATTTTTATAATTTTGTTCTTTACTTAAAAGCTCCTTTAGATGCTTTAGTAAAGATTGTGGGGGTGGAGTATAAACTATATCATTAGCTTCATACTCAAGATAACTGTTTTTAGATTTTGCAAATACTTTCCAACATTTAGCTTGACTATCAAAAATTATAGAATTTACTTCTTGTCCAAAAAATATATTAGCCCCAGTTTTATGTAATGAATCTTCTAATCCTTCACTTAAAGACTGCATAGATTTGTTCATATGCCATAGTCCATGCGGCTGTTGACACATTTGGAGGACTGTAGAACCGTATAAAGCTGCAGTATTGTAAACATCTTCTTGAGAATAGAGCTTTAATTGCAAATTCAAAAAGTTTATCAGCCTCTCATTCCTAGATAAACCGCAAATACGTAATAGATCAAATACAGTAGATTTAAGTAATATCCCTGTTACTAAATTTGATGGCGCCAATGCTCTTAGAAGTTGGGAAAAATCCCAAAAGTTATTAATTGGCAATACAGGATATTTATTAGCGAAAGTCCAATTACTTTGGTGAATGTAAGAACATAGTTCCCAAAATTTACGACTTCCTGGAAACTGAATTTCCCTCTCAGCAATCCAGTCATTTTTTTTATACCAAATGGATATTGGACTTCTACCATCTTTTAAATCAACAATGCAAGCTGGATCTAAAATAGTTGCATCTGGAATTTTAATATCAAGAAAATCAAAAATTTTTGAATGTATCCCTCCCTTCTCTAGACCAGCAACTTGAGTTGCTCCAACATCAAAAACATAATTTTTTCTTTTAAAAGTACCTGCACACCCTCCTGATTGAGTATGAGATTCAATTAATGTAACTGAAAAGCCTAATTTTGATAAAATTGCAGCTGAAGTTAATCCCGCTATACCAGCACCAACTACCAAAACTTCAGTCTTACGCATAGAAATGGAAAATTTATCTCATATTGAAGTTAGCGAAATTTGTCATCAATTAGGAATGAGCTATCCAAAAAGTATTAAACAAATATATGGGGGCAATATTCATAACTCATGGGAAATAGAATTCAAAAAAAAGAAATTCTTTATTAAAAAAAATAAAAGACAAAAAAAGCTTCTTAAATTTGAAGAATATTGTCTTCGAAATCTACAAGAAAATATTAATGACGAAAACCTAACTATTCCTAAAGTGATTTTATATTTAGAACTTTTAGATGCAGAACTTCTTTTAATGGAATGGATTGATATGCAAAACAGTGATCAGAAAAAACTAGGAAAAGGTTTGGGAGAAATGCATTTGAAATCGAATGAGTCTAATCCAAATAAATACGGATATCCTGTTGAGGGTTTTATTGGTATTACAAAGCAAGAGAGAGGATGGGAAAATAATTGGATAGATTGTTTTATTAACTTAAGAATTGAACCTCAATTATCAATCCTTAGAAATGATTTCTTAGACATAAAAACTAAAAACAAAATTAAAGAAAAAATTAAATCAGAACTTAAGTCACATCAACCAATTAATGCTCTTGTTCACGGTGATCTATGGTCAGGAAATAAAGGTATAGAAAAAAATGGTAAAGGGGTTATATTTGACCCTGCATCTTGGTGGGCTGATAGTGAAGTAGATATTGCAATGACAAGATTATTTGGAGGTTTCAATAGTGAGTTTTATGAAGAATATCATAAAATTATTCCATTAAAAAAAGGATTCGAAAAAAGAGTTATTATATATAATTTTTATCACATATTGAATCATGCCAATATGTTTGGAGGTTCATATATTCATCAAGTACAAGATTACATCAAAAGAATAATAACCCTGTAATCTACAGTCAACCTAAGTATGTCTTTTTAAGATTTTGAACCTTTTCTATAACTGCTTCACGATTTTCATTCGTGCGAAGATTTTGCCAACTCCATTGACCAACCACTATAACGCCGAGGAGTTCTAGTAAACCTGGAAGAATTGGGAAAAAGTTAATCGTGTCAATAACAATTTTAATTATTATTTGAGCAATAACGACAATAGCAACAATACCTGCCGCTTTACCGTATTTTCCCATTTGGGTCCAATCAACATTCCCAAGAGTTTCGTTGACTTTTCCCATTACATCAGAATAAGTCTCAGAAAAACTTTTGTTTTCAGTAGTTGTATTAGAGCCAGAGTCTTGATTTGACTCGGAAGTGTTGTCACTCATGAACTATCTGGTGGCAAATTAATATATATGAACCAGACAGTATCGGAAAAAACATCTGTTGACCACCTTTTTGTTATGCGTAATGCCGAACCGAAACATTTTGTATTTTTTAAGATATATTGGTATATCTGTATTTTGAAGATATTTAAGCTTAAATTGGATTTACAAAAACTTCAAAATGTTTCCTAGTACTAACATAAACATTAAAAAATCTCATGAATAGGGAAAATTTAAAATGCTATTTTTTTGATTTAAATTATTATATTTTGATAGACTTTTTTGAAAATTAAGTAATGAAAATATCAAAAGATTTCAAATTTAACTTCTTAAGTATAGATGAAAAAGAAAGATACCAAAAACATTTAACTCTTCAGGAAATAGGGATTGCAGGTCAATTAAAACTAAAAAATAGCTCAGTAATATGTATTGGAGCAGGAGGTCTTGGATCATCTGTTTTACTTTATCTAGCAGCAGCGGGGATTGGTAAAATTGGAATAGTAGATAATGATCAAGTTGAAAAATCTAATCTCCAAAGACAAATCATTCATGAAACAGATACAGTTGGTAATCTGAAAATTGATTCTGCCCGAGAAAGAATTCAAAGATTAAATCCGAATATACAAGTATTAACTTTTGAAGAAAGAATTAATCCAGATAATGTGCTTGATATTATTAAAGATTTTGATGTGATCTGTGATTGCTCAGATAACTTTGGTACTCGATATTTAATCAATGATGCGTGCTTAATACTAAACAAACCTTTAGTTTTTGGAAGTGTTCAAGGCTTTGAAGGCCAAGTAAGTGTTTTCAATCTTTTTCAGGATAGCCCTAATTTAAGAGACTTGCTTCCTGAATCTCCTTCAAAAACAAACGCCCCTAGCTGCGAGGAATTTGGGGTTATAGGAGTTTCAACTGGCCTTATAGGAATTCTGCAAAGCAATGAAATAATTAAGATTATTCTTGAGAGAGGTAAAAGTCTTGATGGGAAAATTTTGGTTTTTAATCTATTAACAATGAAAATAAAAAAATTAAATTTAAAAGCTGATAGATTAAATAAAACAATCAAAAATCTTGCTCATTTTAAGGATTTTTATAACGATACAGAATGCTCCAATAAGGATATTGAGATTGAGACAATAAATGCCCACGAATTTAAAAGTTTATACAAAAAAAAACCCGACAAAATACTTCTAATAGATGTTAGAGAAAATAAAGAATACTCTAATTTATGCATAGAGGGTTCCATATCTATCCCACTTAGCAATCTTGCTCAAAAAACTAATTTAGAATTTATAAAAAAAGAAAGTTTAATAAAAGAGGTTTTTACTTTATGTCAATTGGGTAAGCGTTCTGAAAAAGCTGCGAAGCTATTGTCACAATTTAGTATTCAATCAAGATCAATTGAGGGCGGCATTGAAAAAATTACACAAAATATACACAACTCTAATTTAAATTAGATTTAATAATCTACGCCTCTTTTTAAATCAACTCCAAGATTCGCATAATGTTTATGGCAAACCATTTCAGAGTAAACATTAGCAAGTTCAAAGTATGAAGGTTCATTCTTACATCTTCCCGTGATAACCACTTCTGTATCTGCAGGTTTTTTTAAGAGCGTTTGATAAATTGATTCAACGGGTAAAAGTTCTAAATCAACAGTTGGATTCAATTCATCCAAAATAATAGTTTTATATAATCCACTAAGAATAGCCGCTTTAGCAATTTCCCACGCTCTTTCAGCTTCAACGTAATCAATTGGCTGTTGCTGCCCCCTCCATACAATGGCATCTCTGCCTGAACGTAAATGGTCAACTAAATGAGGATAACTATCTCTCAAGGCTTCTATAGCTGCATCCTCAGTATAACCATTACCACCTTTTAGCCATTGCAAAATTAAAACTCTATGACTTTTATCCTGAGAAATTCCTTTCCCAATAGCTTGAAGAGCTTTACCAAGTGCACTGGTGGACTTACCTTTCCCTTCACCAGTATAGATTTCAATACCACCAGAACCATTAATTTGTCTGCTTGTGCCATTTAAATCTCTACTCAAACGCGGTCTCATTTCTGAATGAAGCTGAGATATTCTTACCAACGACGAAGGTGCTGCTCTTCCCGTAATGATTATCTCCAAGTCAGCAGGACGATTCTGGAGCGAACTTACTACTTCCTCAATATCAAGCATCCCTAAATCTAGAACTGGATTCAATTCATCTAGTACAACTACTGAGTAAAGAGAACTAGCAATTGCACCTTTAGCAATATTCCAACCTCTCTCAGCCTCACAAATATCAGATTTAGTCACTTGATCAGCATTAAAGAATTCCGATCTACCTGTCCTAACATGATCAATCAAATGTGGAAATCCTCTTTGCAATGCTTCGATAGCTGAATCTTCGTCATATGACCTTTCAGGACCTTTCAGAAATCTGAGCAACAATACTCTTGACTGTCTTTTTTCGCATATTCCTAAACCTATTGTTCTAAGGACAACACCCAAAGCTGCCTGACTCTTGCCTTTTCCTTCTCCATCATAAATATGTAGTTGACCTTTTGATCTTTCTTGACTGTCACTTGCGGTAACAATTCCAATCCCTCTATTTCTACTTATATTTGTCAATTGAATAAGGTGAGTAAATTTAATCTAAGATAAAGTAATGAATATTATTAAAAATTTAATAATAAATTCAACCTATTAATATTTTCTCAATTTTAAAGTAATTAGTATGTTCCATCAAATAGAAATTCTCTCTAATGAACAAAATAGAAAACTTAATGCAATCAGAAGTTTTATCAAGAATCTTAATAGTGTTTGTGTTGCTTATTCAGGTGGCGTTGATAGCACATTGGTAACTTCATTAGCATTCGAGCAATTAGGTAGCAAAGCAATTGCTATTACAGGTGTTTCACCTGCATTAGCCAAAACACTACTTGAAGAAGCAAGAAGCCAAGCAAAATGGATTGGGGTTAAACATTTAGAAATTGAGACGGCAGAATTAGATAAAGAACATTATAGTAAAAACCCAAAAGATAGGTGTTTTGCATGCAAAAAAGAACTTCACAAACACACAACATATTTGTCTAAAAAGCTGAATTACAAAATTGTTTTAGATGGAGTCAATTTAGATGATCTTGGAGATTATAGGCCTGGTATTCAGGCAGCCAAAAAGGCAGGAGTTGTTTCTCCCCTTGTTTTATTTAACTTTACAAAGAAAGATATAAGGGATATTTCAAAAGCATTAGGCTTTCCTTGGTGGGACAAACCTGCGCAACCTTGCTTATCATCAAGATTTCCTTATGGCTATGAAATAACCAATAAAAGACTAAAAATGGTTGAGAAAGCTGAAGAATACTTAAAAAAAGGTGGAATATCAGAAGTGCGAGTTAGATGTCAAGGTTCAACCGCCAGAATCGAAATTCCCCAAAATCAATTACAATATTTTTTTAAGAAATATGATTTTAATGAATTAGTTAATTATTTCTCTAATTTAGGATTTAAGTGTACAAGCCTAGATCTGGAAGGATTAATAAGTGGAAAATTAAATAGATAAGAATTTCAATTTAAACTTTTGCCCTAATCTGATGATGAACTGTTGGGGGTGGGGTTCTATTAATAATACGCAAGAGATGTTCTTCAGCCATCAAAACTTCAATTAAATATTTACTAGCTCTTTCAGGATTCATATTTTTGCCACATGTAAAGATGTCTACCGCACAATAATTTGATTCAGGCCATGTATGAATCGAAAGATGAGATTCGGCGAGTAATGCAATTGCTGTCACGCCCTGAGGTTCAAATTTATTACTTATCAGATTTAGAACTGTTGCATTGGCACATTTTGCAGCATTGGTTATTGTACAACGTAAAAAGGATTCATCATTTAATTTTTCGTAATCACATCTATAAAGCTCTAACAAAAGGTGCTTAGTATTGTAAACTAAATCATCTTCATTACTGAATGCTTTGAAAATTTGATTTTTATTGGAGAGATCCATTAATGAAATTTATATAAATTATAGATTAGCGAAAAAACGCACCTTTTTAAAATCATAAGTAAATCATTTGTGAAGAACCTAAAAAAGACTGATGAAACTTATTTAGATGTGTTGCGCTTATAAGACATTGGCTATCTTTACCAACAGAATTTAATAATATATTTTGTCTTGTTATATCTAGTTCTGCCAACACATCATCCAATATCAATATTGGTGGTTCATTGAATGTTTTACGCAATAAGTCCAGCTCAGCCATTTTCAGAGCCAAGATAAAAGTGCGTTGCTGGCCAGATGAACCATATTTTCTTACTGAAATATTATTAATAAGAAACTCTATATCGTCACGATGGGGGCCCACATTGCACTTACCGGTTAATGCCTCTATTGAACGCTGCTTATATAATTGATCTGCTATTTTCTTGCTAATTTCTTCTTCTTCTTCTTCTTGAAGTATATTATCTATCCCAGAAAGATAATTTATGCCAATTTGCTCTTTAGATTTGCTCAAGTGACTATGCCAATATTCAACATATGGTTTAATTTTTAATAAAGCTCTTCTTCTACGCCTAAAGATCCTTGTACTTATTAATGACATTTGAATATCAAAACTGTCAATAATTTCTGAAACTTGATCTTTTATAAAACTTTCTGAACGCCAAAAATGACTTCTTTGTTTTAAAAGCCTATTAAATCTACTAAGCAATTCAACATATACTGGTTCAAGCTGAGACACAACCTTATCTATCCATATTCTTCGATAACTGGGTTCACTTCTAACAATATCTATATCATTCGAACAAAAACATATACTCCGAATATAATTCTTTATGTCACTATGTCTTTTCAATAATGTGTCATTTACATAGACTTTTTTAGCCCCTTTTCTCAATAAATGCACTTTTAAGTCATCATTAAAATCAATTTGACCACAAATAACCGCCAACTCACTATCATTTTCTATTAAATCTTTATCACTTAATGATCTACTAGATTTTAATTGGCTAAGAAATTCAACTGATTCAAGTAAATTTGACTTGCCAATGCCATTACAGCCTAAAAAAATGGCTCTTTGCTCCATGAGATTAATTTCGAAACTTTTATGGTTACGAAAATTATTTACTTTTAAGTTATTTAAGAAAATTTGTTTTATGCATTCCTTTGTCAAATTAGCTAAATTTAAAATATTTAGATTTTCTTTAAAGAAATTGAAAAATTTTAGGGCATGTAGCTCAGTTGGATAGAGCATCAGATTCCGGTTCTGAGAGTCGGGGGTTCGAATCCCTCCATGCTCGTATCAGAAAAACTTAAAGTTTATAAACCATTACTCTAATTCCATTTGGATCTAAGATGAATCCACTTTCTTCTAAACTTTTAAAGGAGGAAACTGGAGCTTGTACAGAAATACTGCATCCTGGCATTTGCCTATTGATTTTTTCAAGTGTTACTTGAAGAAGTATCGAATAAAAAAGTGTCTGATTGTCGCCTGATTGAGCACTTAAGTTCCATAAATTAGCATTTAATCCTCTATCTGAAGTCACCCTAACAAACCCATAGATTTTTTTTTCAGATTCGTTTTGTATGGTACAAAAGAAATTGCTTTTCTGAATAGCTAAAGACAATGCTTTTATTGGAAACGTGTCACAGCCACAATTAGCTAATAGTTTATTTACATCCTTAGCTAATGGAACATGAACAGAATTAACAAAATAACCCTCTGGAAGAATAAGTTTTTTTTTAGAAAAATATTGCAATTATTAACCTGTATTTCTCATACCTGCAGCTATACCATTAATAGTCAAAAGTGCTCCCCTTAATAATTCACTTCGGCTATAAGCTCTTTTAGATTCATCTTTATCAATGAGGGCCTCACTAATTGGAGGTTGTCTTGTTTGGTCTCGAAGCCTTCTTAAAAGTGAAACTTGCAAAAATCCTAAAGGAATTATTGTTTTGTTTCTTAAATTTACAGATGATCTTAAGTCTCTATCAGACTCAAGAAGCTTATTTTTACCAGTAATCTCAAGTATTAAAGATTTTGTAAGATTATATTCTTTAGAAATTACATCAAAAATAACCTCAAAAGAATCTCTATTCTTTGGACTGCCTAGAGTATCTACATAATATTTCGCGACTTCTAAATCTACTTTAGATAATGTCATTTCTACTTTTGATATAAGCATCCTAAAAAAAGGCCATCTTTGGTGAAGTACCCTTAATAATTCGATTTGTTGGGGATCAGATTTTAATTCTTCTGACAGTGCAGTTCCTACACCAAACCAACTTGGTAAAAGGAATCTACTTTGTGTCCAGCCAAAAACCCATGGAATAGCTCTTAAACTTGATAAATCCTTAGCGCCTTTTTTTCTTCTAGCAGGTCTACTTGATATCTGTAATTTACTAATTTCTTCGATTGGAGTAACTTCTTGAAAGAACATTAACAAATCAGGATTCTCATGAACTAATTTTCTATAGTGCGATCTTGATGTTTCTGCTAACCTAGTCATTAGTTCATTCCATTCCAGGGTTGCATCAAGCCTATTATTCACTAAACTATTCTGAATAACTGCTGTAATAACAGTTTCCAAATTATACAAAGCTAGCTCAGGAAGACTATATTTAGAAGCTAAAACTTCTCCTTGTTCTGTTATTTTTATTCTTCCTTTTAGGGTCCCACTTGGCTGAGCTAATATGGCTTGATAAGCAGGGCCTCCGCCTCGCCCAACAGAACCTCCTCTACCGTGAAAAAGTCTTAGCAGTATATTATTTTTACTTGAAAGATTTTGAAGAGCTATTTGAGCTCTATGAATTTCCCAATTACTAGAAAGGAATCCTGAATCTTTATTACTATCTGAGTAACCTAGCATTAATTCCTGAAGAGGTTTAAAAGATTCACCAACTTTTGGTAACAGTGATCTATATAAATCTAATTGAAATAACTTATCCATTACTTCTGGAGCTCTTTTAAGGTCCTCCACGGTTTCGAAAAGAGGAACAACTAACAGTTTTGACTGCTGCGAATTTTGATCCAAAAGTCCCATCTCTTTTGCTAGAAGAAGTACTTCAAGCAAATCAGATGCGCTATGACTCATTGAAATTACATAAGAATGACAAATACGACTTCCAAATTCTTCTTGCAGCCTCTTAACCATTTTAAAAACACAAAAGGTTTCTTCTGTACTTTTACTCCAATTAACATCTGAAGGAATTAAAGGCCTTTTTGTATCTAGCTCTTCTATTAACCATTCAATTTTCTGTTCCTCAGACATCTGATCATATTGAAAAGGCAAATCAAGGTAATTTGAAAGCTCTTGAATTGCATCACTGTGCCTAGTACTCTCTTGACGTATATCCAAACTTGCTAAAGAGAACCCAAAAATATGTACCTGTGTTAGTAATGTATTTACCGCTTGGCAACTTAACTCTGTACTATTAAGACTATTCTGTATTAATTCAAGATCATAAGTAAATTCCTGTACTGATTTGTAGTGCAATTTTTCATATTGTTCAAGATGTTCAGTATCTGATCGTCCTTCTAAAACAATCTTCCACCCACTTTCTGCTAATAGATTATTTCTTTCTTGAGTTAGTCTCAATTTTTCTAAAATATAACTTAATTTCAATCTGTAAGGCTCTGCCCTATATCTTGTTGCACGTGCTTCATAAATTTCCGGGAAGTTGACTCTATCAGTTTCAAGTGATTCCAATAGAGAAGAACTTACTTGGCTCCATTGCATTGAAACGCTTAATTGATCTCTAAGATTGGATATCGCCTTAATATATCTTTCTAACATTAATTTTCTTTGATAGCAGGCAGTTCTCCATGTTATTTCCGGGGTTACAGATGGATTACCATCCCTATCAGAACCTACCCAAGAACCAAAGTTACAGAATGATTCAGATGGCATCTGTACATCTGGATAATTTTCGGTAAGCGCTGAAGCAATTCTACCTTTTAACTGAGGCATGGCATTAAAAAGAACTTGTTGAAAATAATGCAAAGCATAATCAACTTCGTCTAATACTGAAGGCTTGAATTGGTGCAGTTCATCCGTCCTCCACCAAAGTCTTACTTCCTCTTTTAACTGTGTTTTTAAAGAATTAATTTCTTGTATTGTTAAAACGTTCTCTCCCTGTATTTTTTTTAAGAGGTTTGCAACTCTAGTTTGCTTATGCCTAATTGTATGTCGTACTATCTCTGTCGGATGCGCCGTAAAGACCAAACGAATATCCATTTCCTGCAATAATTCCTCTAATTTACCAGGAGGAACATTTAATTTCCTAAGCCTATAAAACAATTCTCTAAAGGTTACAGGTGCATTTTGCCTAGCCAATGCAGGAGCAAAAGGATCAAGATTATCGGGGGACTTGTGAACATTCTTATTCGTAAAGCTATGAATATACCTATCTTCCTCGACTCTTTGCTCCAAAATATTAACTAGTTGAAAATATAATGAAAAAGCTCTTGCCGCAGAGATTGATTCTGCCAAATCCATAGAATTGACAATATCAACTATCCCATTTTTAAATTTTTTTGAAGTATGCTCATCAACTGGGGTGGAATAACTTAGTTCTTTAAGCTGTATTAAACGCTCGGCCTGTTCATATGGACATTCTTCTCTTAAGACTGATTCCCACAAATCTTCTATCAATGCACGATTTTTATCTAGCGGATCATTGTTACTTATAAGATCCACCTTATTATTTGTTAATTGTTCTATAGATTCCATATAATTATTATGTCACAATTGAATATGTTCATATCAAATATTAGTTTAAATTATTAAATACTTTCTTTTTCAATTTTTTCCATATCATCAATAGCAAATCTCATTATTTCCTCAATAGATAGTCCTTTTTCATATTGTTTTATCCATTTCATAGATTGATTACCCTCTTCTAGAACTCTATAGATAGGTTTCAAAAGATGATTCATATTAAACTTTTCAGCAGTACGCGATAAATCTGCGAGTAAATTTTCTATCCATTCGGTACAAATCATTTTTCTGCCATCTTTCCAATGAATTAACTCTGCATTTAAACTATTTGTTGCAGCATGAATTTCATTTTGATCACATATTTTTGATAATTCATCCAAAGAAAAAATACTTGAATTCATAGGGTCTAACGTTTCTATATTTTCAAATAAATTTAAAATTCGCAATTCTAGCAAGGCTGTTATTCCTAACAACAAATTAATATCTGAAACGAAGTCGCAGACTCTTAATTCCAAGCGGTCCAAAATTAAAGGCCTGTCAGGACCATTAGGTCTAATCGATGACCAGAGATGTCTAATGTTTTGCATATTCCCATTGGCTATATTCCTCTTAATCCACTTAATATAGCTTTCATGATTTATAAAAAAAGGTACTTCTTTTGGTGTTTTTGGAAATTGAATCCACCTCTGCGAGTGATTATTAGTAATTTCATTGTTTAAGAAAGGTGAGCTAGCACTTATAGAAAGATACAGAGCAGCCTCACACCTAACCAATCTAATAGCAGCAAAAAGTTGCTCTAAATTATCAATACCTATATTGATGTGAACACTTGAAGTAGCAATGGATATTCCATAATTATCTTGTATAAATTGATGATAAATATTATCAATATCAGAGCGTTGAAATCGACTATTATGTCTAAAGCAAAGCGTAGATGAAGGAATAATAGTCAAATCTCTCTTTCGTAACCATTTTCTTAAATTGACTCTTGGAGTTAATAATTTACTATATATACCTTTATAGTCTTTTCCCGGAGTAGTTATATATTCAACATTCCTCTTATCAGGCTCTTTAACAAAATTAGAAAATGTTTTTTCAATCTCATCTGAAACTCCAATATGAGAATCTAGAGTACCTGTGAAGAGCTCGACCTCAAAACCCTTATATAAATTATCAATAATCATTTATTTATCCAAACAAGATAAAGCTTTAAAAATTCCTTTGGCTTTATTAATAGTCTCTTGATATTCACTTTCAGGAGAAGAATCTGCAACTATTCCCGCTCCAGCTTGAACTGAAACATTATATGAAGCATTACTTGTAGGAGTAACAATCATGGTTCTTATTGTGATTGCCGTATTTAATGCACCATTAATATCTATAGATCCATAAACACCTGCATAAGGTCCTCTTGCATCTTTTTCGAAGCTATTTATCAATTGCATAGCTCTTATTTTCGGTGCCCCAGTTACTGTACCAGCAGGAAAACATGCTTTTAGCAAATCCCATACGTCAGTATTGTTTTTTAAGACCCCTTCCACCTCACTTACGATGTGCATAACATGTGAATATTTTTCAATAACCATTAAATCTTTGACCTCTACAGTCCCAACTTCACAAACTCTTCCCAAATCATTTCTTCCAAGATCTATAAGCATTACATGCTCAGCTATCTCTTTTGGATCATTTAATAAATCTTTTTCTAATTGTAGATCTTGTTGTGTATCTTTTCCTCTAGGTCTAGTACCAGCAATTGGTCTTAAGCTTGCTACGATTTGATTATTTTTATTTTTCTCAGCTTTAACCATAACTTCTGGACTAGAACCTATTAGATACCAAGAACCAAAATCAAAAAAAGCCATATAAGGAGATGGATTAACCATCCTTAAACTTCTATATAAATTAAAAGGATCATTATTAACATTCGATTGAAATCTCTGACTGAGAACAATTTGGAAGACATCTCCTTTTCTTATATATTCCTTAGCAGAGAGTACTGCATTTTCAAAATCCCTTTTCTCCCAATTACTTGTAAAATTAAAATTAATATTCTCATGTTCATTCCAATCTAAAAACTCTGTTTCTTTTAGAGGAACTCTCATTAAATTTCTAATTTCATTGATTTTACTTATAGATTCTTGATAAATTGCTTCAATCGAAAGACCTCTTGAAGAATCTATATCAGCATATTTTATTGCAGTTATACATCTTTTGATTTGATCAAAAATCACTAATTGATCAAAAAACATCCAAGATCCATAAGGAATATCTTTCGAATCTATATGATTGATTTTTACACTAGGCTCAATTCGATTTATTAATTCATAACCCCAAGAACCATATAATTGTCCAACAGATGGGAAATCATTCAGGCTAAATGATTTATATTCCTCTGTCCAATCCCTCAATATTTTAAAGGGATCGCCATTATATATTTCAGTTTTACCATTATTCCAAGTTTTAACTATTTCCTCTCCACAACATACTGCTTCCCAAAGTGGCTTTGTGGCAACAATACTCCATCTACCTAAATTTTCTCCGCCCTCAACCGACTCAAGAAACACGCCATGTGAATCCTTATCAGATAATTTCAACCATGTTGATAGAGGAGTTTCTAGATCTGCCGGCCAAGTTTGAGTGATAGGTATAAAATTCTTCCCATCTTCGTAAGCCTTTAAGAAACTATCCTTATTAGAACTGATCATATTAATAATGTCAGTCCGAATTATAAATAAGTTTTTCTTTTATATCAACTTTTGGAAATTTATTCAAAAGTTTTTTTAGTTGAAAACTTCAACCCTGCAGGATTAGGGTTCTCACCTATCCTTCTTGGGTTATGGCCAACTATCTCTCTACCCTCATTAACTTTTTCAGGAAATACTCCATCTTTAGGATGTAAATACTCAATATCTCCACCAGGAAAAACTCTATAAATTTTAAAGTCTTCAATTCTAGGTTTGAAACCTCTTAATTGTGTGCCTAGTGCAAGACATTGTTCTTTCCTTGCGAAATACATTAAATTATCCCCTTCATGCATTACAGCTGCACCACCAGTAGGTAATTCAAATGCTTGTTCTTTGGAGCTATTCCATACAATTGCATATTTTTCTTCAGTTTCTGCTGAGTTTAATAACCCTCCAGTACTACCTATATGCTTTGGTAATTGACCAACTAAAGTTTCAGTCATCCTAATTTTTAAGTTATTTATAATAAGAAACTAGCATTACTATTTTACAAATCTCCAATTTATTATGAAAGTTTCTACATTATTTAATAAATTTAAAAAATATATTTAATTTCTTTTTTCATTTTGAATCTGAAATCGGAAAAAAAACTGTCAAACCAGCATCTCGCCTTTGAGTAACATATCCCCCCAAGCTAGCTAATAATTTCTGAGTCGCAATTTGACTTAATTGTAAACTTCCTGTTTGAGGATTCCAATTTAGTACTGGACCAATATCAGAGCTGTTGTCGTTTTTGGATATTTCATTTTTACTACTATCCAATTTTTGTACTTTTAGTTGAAGTTTAAGTTTTTGACCAGCTGGACGCAATTCTAAAATCAATGTACTTCCCTCTTTCAAACCTCTAGTATTTTTATCAATCAGTCCTCTTAACATTAATTCTAGTTTTTCAGAATCACTCAAAATTTGAGGAAGCTGGTTAGGAATATCAATTTTGAGTAATATTCCACGTCGACTAAGTTGTTTTCTCCAAACTGGAGTTAATTTGTTGAAAATTTCAGATAAATTTATTTTTGCAAGTTGATTTAAAGTAGATATTTCATTACTTACAAGTTCTGCAGCATTAAAAATCAAGCCAAATCTATCAATTTGTTCGTTGCACTCATTATCTATCTGAATTAAACGATTACGCATTGATTCATCCATATTATATTTTCTTAAAGTAGAACTTATTAGTGTTCTTATAGTTGCTAAAGGGGTCCTTACTTCATGAGAAATTGCCTTTAACAATTTTGCTTCTTTTATTTGAACGGTTTTATTATCATTTTCAATAGAATTCTTAACCTTTACATTAGGAATCAATTTAGACAATTTAGCTGACAAACTTGGCCAAAAGTTTTTTGCAAATTGATCATTGAAATTAAGTTGTCCTAAATTATTGATTGCATCACGAAACTTAATGCCTTCATCATAGTTTTCTTGATCAAACTTTGCATGAATTAACTCAATTACAGTTTTTAAGCTATCTTCATCACATCTCATTAATAAACTCTTATTGTCTTTTTCACCCGCTACTGTTAAAACGCATTGAAAATTTGAAGTAATAATCATTAAAAAAGGTTCATAACCATCTTTTGGATCTAGATTTAAGACTTTGTAATGACTAGTAAAATCATAATCAACTTTAATTTTCTTAGAGTTCTCACCCGGTAAAAAGCCAGCATTCTCTTGTTTAAAATATGGAAATCCTTCTGGTGACCATAACCAACCTTGTAGTTTAGTAAAAAACTTTTTTTCATTAAGCGCTGGCAAAGGGGAGGCAACCCATATACCTCCCTCATAAAAATGGTGAGAAAGAAACTCTTTTTGAACCACTTCCAAAGATGCCCACCACATCCGCCTTGACGTTTCATCATCAACATATATGGTTTGCAGTCCTTGAAGTAGCAAATCTTGAATATTTTTTATCGTAATTTTTGACTTCATGGATTTCTTAATGATCTAGAACGTTTGAATATAGATAACGCAAATCCTATAGAAATAAAATTCATCAACAAAGAAGTTCTCCCATAACTCATAAAAGGCAGAGGGATTCCTGTTACTGGGCCTAATCCAATAGTCATAAATAAATTAACAATTATTTGAAATAAGAAAGTTGAAGCGACCCCAATAACTATTAATGACTCAAAATTAGTTCTAGCATTTTTAGCAATGTTAATAAGTTGGCAAATCAAAAGACAAAATAAAAATAAAATGAATATACAACCAAAGAATCCTAATTCTTCTCCTAACGCACTAAAAATAAAATCTGTATGTTGCTCAGGTATAAATTGCAAATAAGTAAGTTTACCCCTCAATAAGCCGTTACCCCAAAAGCCTCCAGAACCAATTGCTATTTTACTTTGCAATAAATGATATCCACCACCTAATGGATCTCTACCAGGGTCTAAGAATAAAATCAACCTATCCTTTTGATAATCTTTTAAACCGTATTTCCATAAAATTGGTGTCAATTTTGCCACTAACAAATGAATAAACATTGCAAAACTTGAAAAAACAATTTTGTTTTGTGAGGATCTATAAGCTAAGTAGCCAATAAATGGAATCCAACAAACAAGAAAATATGGTGAAACAAAATATAAAATTCCAGTAGCAATACATAAAACTAATATTAGTAACCACTCTATAGGCATTTGAGACCAATAGAGCATTACAAAAGTCAAAAATATTAAGACTAAAGATGTACCTAAGTCAGGTTGAAAAAATATTAATAACCATGGAATAATAACAATAACAAAAGGGAATACTAAATCATTTACTTTCGAAATTATTTTTCTATCTAAGACTAAAGCAAGAGTTAAGATTGTGCTTAATTTAGCAACTTCTGAAGGCTGAAAAGAAAAAATTCCCAAGCTAAGCCATCTTTGAGCTCCAGAAACTGATATTCCAAAAAAATAGATAACTACTAAGGATATTAATGAGAAAAAATAACAAGGGATCACATACCTTTTCAATCTATCTATTGGTATATATGAAATAAAAAACGCTATAAAATAGCCAAAAATACCAGTCAAAAGATGGCTTAAAAAATCCGATACTAAAAAATCTCTTTGTATACTTTTTATTAAAAAACTAGAAATGACTACTAAAGATAAAGGAATCAAAAGAAGTGGTGATAACAAATATCTTCGTTTTAAATTATCTTTCTTTTGAAGAAATTGTCTTTTACTAAATAAAGATATTTCTTTGATCATTAATTGTTAATTAACAAATTTATTTTTTATCAATTGAGCCAATTTTTTAAATTTCATAGAACTCTCTTTATTTGGTTGACTTAATGAAATAGGTATTCCTTTATTACTATCATCTACAAGAGGAATTTCAATGGGGATTTGAGCGAGTAATTGTAAATTATTTTCTTCAGCTAAGATTTTGCCACCACCTTTACCAAAGATTTCATATTTCTTATTAGGCATATCAGGTGGAATAAATACCGACATATTTTCCACGATACCCAATAATGGTACTCCCAGTTGCCTAAACATTGCTAATCCCCTTCTTGAATCTTGTAAAGACACTTGCTGAGGAGTTGTAACAACAATTGCTCCAGAAATAGGAACAGATTGTGCCAAAGATATTTGAGCATCTCCTGTGCCTGGGGGTAAATCGATGACTAAAAAATCAAGATTATTCCATTCAACTTGATAAAGGAATTGACGTATTATGCTATTTAACATTGGCCCTCTCCAAATAACAGGTTGACCTTCTTCTATAAGAAAACCCATTGATACTAATGAAATCCCATATTTGTTAATTGGAATTAATCTCTGGTCATTGCCAACACCATCTGTAACTTTTGGATTCTCTTCTGAAACACCCAACATCGAAGGGGTGTTTGGCCCATATATGTCAGCATCCAATAAACCAGTTTTTAATCCTAATTTAGCTAAAGAACATGCAATATTTACTGCGATTGTACTTTTACCTACCCCTCCTTTGCCACTACTTACAGCAATAATATGTTTAATACCCTCTACATTCTTTAAATCAGGAACATTACTTTCACTTGAAGATTCTGATTGAGAAGGTTTATTTTCCAGTTCTATTTGTACATCATTGATATCTTCAAAATCAAGAAGCGTCTTTCTGACATCTTGGACTATTCTCTCTCTCTGAGAATTTGCAAATGATGGCAAGGAGAGAGTGACGATTGCTCTTGGTATGATTACCCTTACATTTTTAATCCATGCTAATTCAATTACATTCTTCTTTGATCCAGCATCTAGAATCTTTGATAATGCATAATTCGCATCTTCTATTGTGGTCATTAAATTTTTCGAGTGTTTTTACATGCTAGTCGACGCTTTAAAAGATTAAGAACTATGTCGAACTATCAAATAATAGGCAATTATTACCCTTTAAACGAAATTATAAAGGGAAACTAATAATTAACAAAAAAAATTTAATTCTTCTTATATTTTAAAAATTAGATGTTTAAAGAACCTCCAAAGAATTCAAGAGATAAAGCTAAAAATCTCTTATTAAAATTGCAAGATAAAATTTGTGAAGGCCTTGAAAATTCTGACGGCAAAGGAAAATTTATTGAAGAATCATGGCAAAGAGACGAGGGTGGTGGTGGAAGATCAAGAGTATTAAAAAACGGTTCCATTTTTGAACAGGCTGGAGTAAATTTCTCTGAAGTTCACGGCAAAGAATTACCACAATCAATAATCTCTCAAAGGCCAGAAGCTAAAGGGCATGAATGGTTTGCTACTGGGACTTCAATGGTATTACACCCCAGAAATCCTTTTATACCTACAGTTCATCTAAATTACCGTTACTTTGAAGCAGGGCCAGTTTGGTGGTTTGGTGGAGGTGCTGATCTTACACCCTATTACCCTTATCTGTGTGATGTAAGACATTTTCATGAAGAACATAAAAAAGCCTGTGACAAAGTTGATAAAGATTTACACAAAGTTTTCAAGCCATGGTGCGATGAATATTTCTTTTTAAAACATAGAAATGAATCAAGAGGTATTGGAGGTATTTTTTATGATTATCAAGATGGTTCTGGGAGTATTTATAAAGGAAATAATAAAAACGGTATAGCCTTTCAAGTATCCGAAGATGTTGGAGATATAAAATTAAATTGGGATCATTTATTTTGTCTAGCAGAAAATTGTGGCAATGCATTTCTTCCTGCTTATCTACCAATAGTTGAAAAAAGGGTTAAGCAAGAATTTACAAAAGAAGAGAGAGAATTCCAACTTTATAGAAGAGGAAGATATGTAGAATTTAATTTAGTTTGGGATAGAGGAACAATTTTTGGATTACAAACGAATGGAAGAACTGAATCTATATTAATGTCATTACCCCCTTTAGCTCGATGGGAATATGGATATAAGGCTAAAAAAGACTCCAGAGAAGATTTCCTAACCTCAATTTTTACAAAACCACAAGATTGGGAAAACGATAAGAGCTTAGAAAAGTTCTGTTTAGAAAATAATATTTTCGATTAGAAACAACTATCTTCTGAATTAATAATTTTTAAATAGGTGTTTTGAATAAAGAACCATCACTTTTCAAGTCCAGCGTATCACCTAGTTCATTTTCAAGAGATATTAATTCATCTCTATGGGCTCTTAATCTCAAAAAAGTCATCACATCATCATCTTTATTTATCAATCTCAATTCAAACTTTTCCTCTCTAGCTGATTTTTTAAAATAAACCATCCCTGATAAAGGACCTCCAATCAATCCTAAAAGAATTGGCCACCAGCCCAATGCTGGATAAATTTGAATAATTACTAATCCCAAAGCACAAGATCCAAATCCACCAAGAATACCTAAAAAGATTGCTAAGAATTTACTAGAAACAACCTGTCCCTTGAATATTAAAATTCTTTGACTAAAATCTCCACCAGTTTGTTTCCACCCTCTTAAATCAAGCCATTCATATAGACCATTTAAAACTTTTACTGGTTTTTGTGAAGATGAAATTTCAACAACTGTAGTTCTATCCTTGCTTGAAGCTCTTAGAAAAAAAAATAAACCTATTGCAAGAAGTATTGTCAGTAATAATGTTGAATTCAGGGAATAAGACATTTATTTAATTTCTCTAAAATCTATAATTAAAATTTAACTTCTATCATATTATATTTTTTAAATTTCTTCTATTAATAAATATATTAAAACGTAAGAAATTCTTTTAATAATAAACTTTTCGAAATAACGTAAAGTTAAAATTAATAGATCTATTTTTCAATATTTATGGAGAAAAGTGAAGAAAATAAAAAAATAAATTTTTATCATAATGATATAAATAGCGATTTATATAATCTTTATAAAAACTCCTCATATATTGCAGTAGATACTGAAGCCATGGGGTTAATTCATGGGAGAGATAGATTATGTTTAGTCCAAATATGTAATGAATTAAATTTAACTTCTTGTATAAAAATTGAACTTAAAACCTCTTCTTCTCCTAATTTACAAAACTTATTTGAAGATGAAAAAATAATGAAAATATTTCATTATGCAAGGTTTGATGTGGCCGCTCTGAAATGCAACCTTGGAATTAATACAAAAAACATTTTTTGCACAAAAATAGCTAGTAAATTAGCTAGAACATACACAAATAAGCATGGATTAAAGGACCTAATAAATGAACTCTTAGGAATAGAATTAGACAAGAGTTCACAAAGCAGCGATTGGGGTAGTGATTCAGATTTAACAAGTGAGCAAATAGACTATGCTGCAAATGACGTTAGATATTTAATTGAAGCGATGCATAAACTAACAGTGATCCTCCAGAGAGAAGGTAGACAGGATTTGGCTCAAAAATGTTTTAACACTGTTCCAGTCTATGCTGATTTAGACATTTTAAATTTCTCAAATATTTTTGAACATTAATAATCAATCTTCAGTCAAGAAATTATCTTCACCATCTAGAGTTTCCATCAGCTTATCAAGTATTTTTGATGAACTTAATTTTCCCCCTTCATCCTTTACGCAAATTGCTAAGAGATCTTGAGCAACTTGTATTTTTTCTTCAATAGTTTTAGATCCTTGTTTTGCAATCTGAATTTCTACCTTCTTTTTAGCAGACGACAAGCTAATACTCATTATTTTTGCTATCTCTGCACATATTTTTAGATATTGCCTATCATTAATTGGATACATGAAAAAACTTAAATACTTTAAAATCCTACTTTATTAAGATAACAAATTACAGTTTATAGAATCTACAATTCTCTGACTAGCACCATTTCTACCCATTCTTTCTTTGCCAATCTTCGATTGCTCTAACCTATGATTTTCTTTATTTAAAAGTAAAATTAAATGTCTAATAAGCATTTTCTTGTTAACACAAACTAAAACACTTCCACCCAAAAGCCTCGATTGCCTTTTTGCAAATGATTTTGTAAATTGTGGACCATTACCTGGCAGAGAGAGAGAAGGGACGCCAAGCCCAGCAAGTTGCTCTGTAGCAGTTCCTGCATTTGACAATCCAACAATTGCCATATTTGCCCATAAATTAAACTTACCTTTTCCTATCAAAATATATTTTTCTTTATTTCTCCAAACCGAATCTTCTCCAACCATAAAGTTAACTTTGGTCTGTTTTAAAAAACCATATTTTTTCAAGTAACTTGTTATTTTAATTTCATTAGCGTTAATGCTCAATGGCAAAAGAATTATGGAATCTTTGACTAGATTTACATCTTTCAAACAATCTAAAAAACGTGCAAGATTATTAAATGCTTCGGGGTAGCGACTTCCTATTACCAAAATTATTCTATGAAAATTAATAATATTTGAAATTTTTGCATTTTTTTCATGAACAAAATCCATCATGGGATTACCAAAATATTTTGCAGGAATTTTTCTTCTATTTAAATTATTTGCTGTAATTTCATCTCTCATTATCAAAGTTTTACATCGGGGAGATTTCATTAGGAATAATTCCCACAGATCCCATTCAGAACCTTTCAATTTATGATAAAAATCGCTTAATGCCCAACCTGGGCCACTACTCCATGTGTGATCACTTTTCGGAGTGCCAATAAAACTAAATTCACAATCGGAACTCCACGCAAAGAATAATGGTAATAAATCACCCACTGCAATAATTTTGCAATTATATTTCGACTTTCGCCTTACAAGTAAGAAGTTCTTTAAAGTATCAAGTAAAAATCCTGCTAATAAATCAAGCATGAATCCTTTCAGGCTTTGATTACTAAATCCTCCACTAGGCAATTCTTTGAGATGTCCTATTTTATGAAAGTTTTTTGACTTAAGACAGTTAAATACATCGCCATTTCCTACCAGAGGTAAAACTTCAATATCATTTATTTTTATTTTCTTTAATAAACGTTTAATTATCTCCAATGCGATTACATCTTCGCCATGACCATTGCATATAATTAATAGAGAATAAGTCCTATTACTGTTAGGATCATAAAGAGATTCAACTAAGGCTTCATCGGCGGCATGGCCAAGTGGTAAGGCAGAGGATTGCAAATCCTTTATCCCCAGTTCGAATCTGGGTGCCGCCTTTTTAAAATTAGTGACAATATTCGCTGTAAAGCGTTCCAAGAACTGAAGTTTTTCGTAGCGATTTTTATACTTCAAGTCTCAAAAACTGTTAGATAAATGGTATGTGAATCGACTTTTTCAATTACTTTGAATATTATCCCATTAATTAAAATATCAAACCTATAATTCACAGAATAAAAATTTCCGTTTTTGAATGACAATTTACAAATCTACTTAGTTTGAAAGCCTTATTAATAATCATTATCTGCTACACACATCCCTAAACAACGAATCCCATTATTCGCTGTTCTTTTGCAATGATTACATAAAATAAGATCATTATTTGAAGAATAATAGATTGGTATTTTCTTTTGAGATTGTAAACTTTTTAACTCGTCTTTTGAATCAAATAGTTCCATTACTAGGCATTCTCATTAGAGTCAATACTAACGACAAGAGAGGTATTCGTGGTAGAAGAAGGTATATCCATAATTTTTACAGTTTCTTTAGGCTCATCATTAATTTGACTTTCTTCCTGACTTTCATCAACAGCACATGCCTCAAGTGCTTCTCTTAGAAGTGAGTCAAAAGTCGCACCCGGCAATCTGTGTCTGGCAACTTCAAGAAAAGTTCTTGGCAATGATTCTGAGGCGGCATCTCTCAAAGCAGGATTATTCTTTCTATGTTCTTGTTCCTCTTCTATAGATTTTATAAATCTTAGCGTCACATCTCTTTTGGTGGATGCTTTTATCAAAGTATCATTTTCAGGATTACTAACAGATGGTTCATTCCCAAGATCGTTTAACCTTTTTTCCAAACTACTTAATACTTCATTGGCCTCTTTGCTGATATGAGCTAATTGACCATCAGATAAATTTGGTAAATCAGCTACAAAAACTTTCCCATGATCTCTTAACGTTAAAAAAGTAGGCCTTGGTCCTTGATTCTGTCGACCATGAAAATCTGAATTATTACCTAATGGTCTTTTTGGAGGTGTAGGACCTGCAGAACTACGTCTACGAGTAATTCTTCTATTATTTTCAAAGGGCATTGAATTAAAATTTAAATCTTAATACTTAAACTTCCGATATAATTCGGCGGTAATTTTATTATATTACACTTAACTTTTTTATTTGTGTATAAAAATAAAATTTTTAAGTTCTATAAACAATTTATTGATCAAAGTCTAAGTTAAGATCTCAGGCAGAAATTTATTATTTGTTGAGTTATCTTTTTGAACTATTTTACCAATCTCCCAACTATCGATATCATGAGCTTCGCATATATTTAATATGGGATTTTTAAATTGTTTATCAATAATCAGACAAAAACCAACACCTAGATTAAATGTGTTCCAAAAATCCTTTTCAGGAATCATACCAACTTCTTTTAGAAATTTAAATAAAATGGGAATATCCCAAGATTTAGTATCTATATAAGGCATAAAATTCACAGGAATACACCTTGGAAGATTTTCTGGAATGCCTCCACCAGTGATATGAGACATTGCCTTAATTTCTATATTCTCGGATAAGATTTGATGAATTACATTATTGTATATTTTTGTTGGTTTCAATAACTCATCATAAAAATTTAAGTTATTAACTTTTTCAAATTCTTTATCTATGAAATTTGTATTATCAATAATTTTTCTTACTAAACTGAATCCATTACTATGAATCCCATTACTTTTCAATGCAATTATCAAGTCATTATCAGATACTGTTTTACCATTAATCAGCTTATCTTCATCGACTATACCTACACAAAATCCTGCTAAATCATACTTATTCTTTGAATAAAATCCTGGCATTTCAGCAGTTTCGCCACCAAGTAAAGCGCAGTTGTTTTCTACACAACCATAAGAAATACCTTTAACAACCTCTAATAATTGTTTCTTATCAAGCTTACCTGTCGCAATATAATCAAGAAAAAATAAAGGTTTTGCACCACTAGTCACAATATCATTCATGCACATAGCAACCAAATCAATACCAACTTCAAAATGAAAGTTTTTATTCTGGGCTAATTCTAATTTTGTTCCAACGCCATCAGTACCAGAGACTAAAACAGGTTTTTTAAAACCATCTAGAGGAATTCTAAATAAACCTCCGAATCCTCCAATACCGTCAATCACATTAGAAGTATGAGTTCCTTCAACTGCCTGTTTAATTTCAGAAACAAATTCGCGCCCAGCTTCTATATCAACTCCCGAAGTTTTGTAATCCATAAAATAAAAATGATAGACTTACTCTATATAGATATTCCTCCTAAGATTGCATTTGTCCAGTAATTATTTATTAAATAGATTTATTTTTAAAATAACGTGAACAATATAATTTTAAAAAAAACTAAAGAACTTGATAATTGGAGACGAAATCTAAAAGGTGAAATTAACTTCATCCCAACTATGGGCAATCTGCATGATGGCCATAAAAAATTAATTTCGACAGCAAAGAACTCGAATTTTAATACTAATTTAGTCAGTATTTTTATTAATCCTCTTCAATTTGAAAACAAAGAAGATTTAGAGAATTATCCTAAGTCTATTCATAATGATATTCAAATTGCCTTTTCACATGGCGCAGATGCAATCTTCATCCCAAGTACTGTTGATATATATCCACCAAATGAAAAAAATATAAATTATCTAAAAGCTTCTAAAGAATTGTCATCAGCTTTATGCGGATTAAAGAGAATTGGACATTTTGATGGGGTTTGCACTGTTGTTTATAGATTACTGAATCTCGTAAAGCCCAAAAATCTATATTTAGGAGAAAAAGATTGGCAACAATTATTAATTTTGAAGAACCTGATTTCAGAAAAGAAACTAAATATACATATTAAATCTATACCTACACAGAGAGATATAGATGGAATTCCTTTCAGTTCGCGAAATATTCTTTTATCAAAAAACGAAAGGAAATTGATGAGATTATTTTCAGACGAATTATTTCTTGCAAAAAACATTTTTAAGCAAGAAAAAAAGATTAATTTAAAAGATATCACGAAAAAACTCAAATCCAATAATATCTCAATTGAATATTTAGAACATTTAAATCCTTATAACCTTCAAAAAGCTAACTTAAAAGATAATATTTCAATTCTTGCTGGTGCGATAATATGTGGGAAGACAAGGCTAATTGATCACGTTTTTCTAATGAAAAGAAACCCGATAATTGCAATTGATGGTCCAGCTGGATCAGGAAAAAGTACAGTAACAAAGTTAATAGCAGAGAAACTAAAGCTTTTATATTTAGATACTGGAGCAATGTATAGAGCTTTAAGTTGGTTTTTAATAAGAGAAAAGATTAATTATCATAAAAAAAATGAATTGAATAAATTTCTTAAAAATATCTCTATTGTTTTTAAATCAAATGCAACCTTCACTCAAGATGTTTTTATTAATGACTATTGTGTGACTAAAGAAATTCGTTCACCAGAGATAAATTCAATAGTTTCTCAAATTTCTTCAATAAAAGAAATCAGACAATATCTAGTAGAAGAACAAAGGAAAATTGGAGAATCAGGTGGACTTGTAGCTGAAGGGAGAGACATCGGCAGCACTGTTTTCCCGGATGCTGAACTTAAAATATTTTTAACTGCAAGCATCGACGAAAGAGCAAAAAGAAGAAAAAATGAATTAGAAAGTAAAGATTCAAAAGAAATAGATTTTAATCAATTAAAAGCACTTATCAAAAAAAGAGATTTCGAAGATTCTAATAGGGAAATTTCTCCCCTCATAAAAGCAAATGACGCAATCGAACTGATAACTGATGGATATTCAATTAATGAAGTAGTTGATAAAATTGTAGATTTTTATAATGAAAAAATTCCCAAAGAAGTTCATAACCAATACAGTTAAGAAATGCTTTCTAAGAAGCCACTAACTGAGTCTTGTAAAATATCAAGGACATGATCAAATCCCTTATCTCCTCCATAATATGGGTCCGGTACCTCTAAATCCTTAAAAACAGATCTAAAATCTTGTAATTTTTTAATGGATGCAAAATCAGAAGAAGAACTTCTATTCTTAAGATCATTTATGTTTTCAAAATTTGAATTATCCATAGCAAGAATATAGTTAAATTTCTCAAAATCTTTAGTATTTATTTGTCGCGCTTTACTCAAGACATTTACCCCCCTTTTTTCTGCCAAAATTCTCATTCTGGCATCAGCCTTTTTCCCTATATGCCAACTACCAGTCCCAGCAGAATCTACAATAAAGTGATCAGTTAATCCTTTTTTTTTAATTAAATCTATAAAAATTGCTTCTGCAGCGGGAGACCTACAAATGTTTCCTAAACATACAAAAAGAACTGATATTTTTTTCATACAATTTCAAGTTTTTTAAAATTATAAAACTTTTAAGTAGTAAATAAAACTTCTTGAATTAAAGATTCCGTAAATTCCTTACCAAATAAACTGGATAACATTGGCCTAGCCGGGTCTTTATCTCTCCTATATTTCAAATAATTATTTTGACCAATTATTAATTCTGTTTGCAGCTTTGAATCAACTTCATGACTTTCGAACAGAATTTCTAAATACAATTTTAAATATTCTATAAATGAATTATAAAGCTGATTAGCAATTAAATAGTCACTATTGTCTTCTTTTGGCAATTTTGACCAAATTAATCCAGGAGAAAAAAACCTTGCTACATCATCAGACATTTTTTCGGCTATTGGAAGTGATTCATGACAAAGCTTTTTAAGTTTTATAAGTTTTTCAATTAATTCATTACTAAATTGATTCTCTACATTTAATGAAGGCTGAAAATCTAAAACTAATAAATGACTATTAGGTAAAGAAACAAAATCGACTCCAAAAAAAGGGACATTATAAATAGTATTTGGAATAATTAAAAAATTTAAAACAGAGTAATTAGGACTATTAATACAAACAGCTCTTGCAAATTTAATTCTTTGATTATGTTTTGCACCCCAAGTAAAAAGATTCACATTTTTTTTTGATTTTCTTGAACCATAAGTTGACTCTTTGTATAAGTATTCAGAGGATATTTTTTTTTCCAAACAATTATATTCGCTTAAATTAGAGATTAAATATTTTAAAAAATTATTCCATCTCCATTCTTTGCTATAAAAAATACTATCTTGTATTAGCATTTAATTAATAGGTTCAGTATGTAATGAAAAAAGAAAATTATTAATAAAGTTTTTTGTCCATGTGTCTCCAAAAAAAGTTTTAAATAACTTGTCTGCAGGATCTTTTTCAACGCTGTACTTATCATATTGAATTTGATTACTTTGTATTTGTTCTGAATTTAAAAATTGATTAATCTTATTTAATTTATTAATTTTTAAATAATCACTAACAAATAAATAAAATATATTATTTAAATCTCTATCAAGATTTAATTTATCTCCTCTACAAATTATTACCCATGGTGAGAAATATTTTTTAGAATCATAAATATTTTTCATTTTATTATTATCAAATGCAGAATATTTTTTTTTAATAGACTCTAAACTTGAGCAATATTTTTGGAGATATTCTCTATCTTGTATCAAAGGTTGATAATCGAGTATTGCTAATAATTTCTGAGAAGTGCCAAACCATAAAATATCGGCTCCGAGGATAGGTAATTCACTATCAAAATTTGGATAAGCAACAGTATTAAAAACTTGCAGTTTTTCTCCGCCGTCTAATTTAGTAATTCGCCACTTTCTATATTGGGGAGATTCAAAAAGCCAGTTTTTGATAATATATTTCGAATCTTTATTATGATGTTCTTTAAATTCATTAGATATTTGTATTTCCTGAGCATCTAATGCATCTAGATTAGTTTTTAAGAAATTAACTAATGATTCAAACATAAATACTAGATCTCAGTACTTCCTTTTCTAACTTTTTTAGTAATGTAATTAAATACAATTTTGCCTAAAACAGCAATCAAGTTTCCCTCAAGCTCCTTAAACATTTTCATATTATAAGTAAAAGCTTGATTAGCTTCATTAATAATTTTGTCTGCAGTTATTTGATTTATAGGGAGCCGGTTCAAGGTTAGAGAATATTCTTCCTTAAATTTCTTTTCATCATCAATTAATTCAAATTCATAAAAATTTAAACCATTATTTCCTTTCAAATTTAAAGCCTTTTTTGCAATTTTTTTTAAAATCTGCCCCCCAGATAAATCTCCTATATAGCGGGTATAGTGATGCCCAACTAAAAGCTCTGGTGCATTTTTTGCTACCTCACGAATTCTACTAACGTATTCTTTTGCGGATTGAGAAATATTAATTTCATTCTTCCAGTTATCCCCAAAATAAAATTGGAGATCATTCGCAAGTGTTTCTTTTCTAAATAATGATTTGAAACCAATAGGTTTTATTACAGGATGTTCTTCAAGGACCAACCTTTCTATTTCTTCTTCCATAGCTTCATAAACAAAATATAAATCGCTAATTAATTTTCTATATGATTTTTTTTCAACAACTCCCTTTAAAAAACAAGCCACAAAGCCAGTATTTTCTGCCATAGTATGGGATTTCTTTGTCCCTTCTCTTAATTGTCCTGCAAGAGCAACTGCCATTTATCTTTAATTAAGTTTGTATGTATATTTAATTTACAAGGAAAATACATAAAACAGCTAATTTTTGTTACCAGCGGATGTTGTAGAGAATAAATTATAAAGTTCTTTACAAACCAGAAAAAGATTATCTTTTTGTTCCTTTTGCGGTAAATGTGTACCTGTCATTTCCCATTCACCAATAGTAGCAACTCTCCATCTTTCAGAGGGAATAATCATGCCACGCATTATTATGCCTAACAATTTAGGTACTCTATTATCATTTGAATTTTCAATTCTCAATTGTAAGAGTATTGCTCTACATTCCATAAGGGGACTCCAACCTGGAAAATGAAAGGCAAAATCAAGAGTATCTAACTTTGCTTCATCATTTGAATTGTCCCAAGGACTAAAATTTACACTCGCATCTGGAAAATATTTACGAAACAATGCAGCAGTAGAGGCAACCTTATTAGCTATTTCAACATTACTAACATTTGAACTTGCATTCATAAAATAGCCATGTAATTTTTTGAAAAATGACATAATTTCTTTTGGCTTGCATATTAAATTTCTTTTCTTTTAACAAAAATGTTGAAATGCTGATCAACTCACTATTCTCTATTCACATTTAAATAATAAATTTCTAGCTTTAAAATAAAATCTCTTGTTTCAATTTAAAATATAAAAAACTTTAATTAGTTATCTTTTTATTATTTAATATAATACTATGCCTAAATTTGAAAAATTAAATTTACCTACCGAAGGAGAGTTAATAACTTTTAATGATGGCAAACCAAATGTTCCTAATAATCCAATAGTCCCATATATAAGAGGTGATGGAACTGGAGTTGATATATGGCCAGCGACTCAAATTGTTCTAGATGGAGCAATTAAAAAAAGCTATGGAGACGAAAGAAAAATTAATTGGTTTAAAGTCTATGCAGGAGATGAAGCTTGTGAGATTTATGGAACATATAACTATTTACCTCAAGATACTATTGAAGCAATTAGACACTTTGGGGTGGCAATCAAAGGTCCTTTAACAACTCCAGTGGGAGGAGGTATTAGATCTTTAAATGTTGCATTAAGACAAATTTTTGACTTATATAGCTGTGTTAGACCATGCAGATATTACTCAGGCACACCCAGTCCTCATAAAACCCCTCAAGACTTAGATGTAATAGTTTATAGAGAGAATACAGAAGACATATACATGGGTATTGAATGGGAAGCTGCAGATAAAAATTGCCTTGATTTAATTAATCACCTGAATAATGTTCTGATACCAAATAGTAAGAATTTAAAACAAAGATCTATACCAAAGGGTTCAGGAATTGGAATAAAACCAGTAAGCAAATTAGGTAGCCAAAGGCATATTAGAAAGGCTATTGAGCACGCAAAAAGATTATCAGGAGATAAAAGACATGTAACTCTTGTACATAAAGGTAATATCATGAAATATACAGAAGGTGCCTTTAGAGATTGGGGTTATGAATTAGCAATCAATGAATTTAGAAAAGACTGCATAACAGAAAGAGAAAGTTGGATTTTAGATAATATTCAGAAAAATCCGGAAATTACAATTGAAAATAACGCTAGGATGATTGAGCCTGGTTATGACAAGCTTACAAGTAATAAAAGAGCATTTATTTGTGAAGAAATTTCAGAAGTAATTGCATCAATATCAAATTCCCATGGTGGTGGTAAATGGAAAGAACTAGTTTTAGTTGATGATCGTATAGCTGATAGTATATTCCAACAAATTCAAACACGACCTCAAGAATATTCAATTCTTGCAACGTTAAACCTTAATGGAGACTATATTTCTGATGCGGCGGCAGCAATAGTAGGTGGACTAGGGATGGCGCCGGGTGCAAATATTGGTGACAATGCAGCAATTTTTGAAGCGACTCACGGAACTGCACCGAAGCATGCCGGCTTAAACAAAATTAATCCAGGATCAGTAATTCTTAGTGGAGTAATGATGCTCGAATATTTTGGTTGGTATGAAGCAGCTAATTTAATTACTAATGGCATAAGTAAGGCCATAGAACAAAAAAAAGTGACCTATGATCTAGCACGTTTAATGGAACCACAGGTAGAGCCATTATCCTGCAGCAGATTCGCTGAAGCAATTATTTCAAATTTCTCATTTTAACAGTTATTCTTATTTTCTAAGATACTCCAGACTTTAAGCAATGAATCTTGAGTGCCAATGTTTCCAGGGAATGTGACAATAGGAAGCTTTTCATCATTTTTAAGTTTGTAAGTAACTAATGAAATACCGGTTATTATTTGACCCTCTAAGTAAACATAATCGGCTTTAAGTCCATTACTAAGAATCATATTAGTTGTTATTCCTCCTTTGGATATCAAATAACCTATTTCATTTTTCAATTCTGCAACCAAATTCGCAATAAAAAGAGCTAGAGAATTATAAAAATTGAATTGTTCAGAATAATCTAGAGACATAAGTTTTCTTGAAGTAAATAATACCGGTGTTTTTCCTTTCTTAAAAGTAGATCTAATCTCTAACAAAAATGTTTTTTTAAACAAATTAAGTTTATCCTGATTATTTTCTAATGAAATAATTCTAAAAAATTCAAAAACATCAAGTTCAATTGGTTCACAATTACTTATCTTTAATAGATGTTGAAGTTGTAATGTTGATAGTTCTACGAAAGAGCCCACGACTACAAATCCTGGAAGAAATTTATTCTCGTCATTTTGTCTTCTAAAATTAGAGAAAAATATATCTTTCTCAGGATTACTTTTTATATCCGTAATTGAACTTATAAAACTTGCTGCAGTTCTAAAAAGAAATCTTTTTTGTTTACTTAATTTATTAATTACTAAAGAAAACTTATTAAGTTGAGAATAATTCTCTATATCTAAAATTACATGAATATTGTTTTTTAAATTCTTGATTTTTTGAAAAATAATGTTCTTTTCGTCTATCTCAAGAATTTCAAAATCTGACAATTTTATATTTTGAATATCATCCAAATTGATTTTAGATTTACTCTGCTGAAATAAAAGATTCTTAATATTACTTGTCTTATAACCAAAGATTTTATCTTCTGCAAAAATTGTTTGATCGACAGGAATTTGATCTACAAAATGATAACCATTAACTGTAAATCTTTTTCCCTCAATAAAAGCTGGAATATGAAACGTAGCATCGAACGGCCCCAAACAATTATTGATAGTATTAGGCTCTAAAAAGTTATGTCCTCGCAGAGTAGAATCTCCTCTACTAACAAATATAATTTCTTCTTTTTTAAAAGATTCATAAGCAATAACTTCTTTAAGGTTATTACAAATTTCTTGTATTCTTAATGTCGCATCATTTTCTGATAATGACCTTGTATTAGCTAAAATAAAAAACAAATTGGATTCACCTTTAAACCCCTTAACTAAGGTTGAATAGTCCCATTTAAGTAGTAATAAACAATTATTTACAGTTTGAGAACCTGTTGGATCATCATCAATAACTACAACTTTCATAAGTAAATTAAAATCATTTTAAACAATTTATTTGTATTGAAGAATCAAACCTTTGAATGGCATTTGGAGGAATTACAATTTTTCTTAATCCATCAACTAAAGAATTTCTAGGACTAGACCATGGTTCAAGACATATCATTTGTCTCGGTGGATTACTCCAAATAACACCCAGATCAAAAGGGTATGGGTGATTTAAAGTGACTTGCCTTTTGAAGATATTATCTCTAAAAGAGCTTTTACCTGAAGAATACATAAGTAAATCAATGCCATTATGGATATTTTTTAAGTCTTCAAAAGTTTTAATCAGAATATTTCTTTTCTGATCCTGACAATTTAAAGGGTAATCAAGAAATTCTAAATTTTTAAAATCCGAAATATTAAAATAAGGATGCAATCCAAAATTGATTGGCATTTCAGTATTTGTTTTGTTTTGGATATGAATTTTAAATTCTAAACAATTAATTTTTAACGTAACTTCAATTTTGACCTCGAAATCAAAAGGATAATATTTTCTTGTTATTTCAGAATCCTGCAAAACTAAAAACAATGAGTTTTCTTTTTGATTTAAAGAATATTGCCATGGCAAATCTCGAGCAAAACCATGTTGAGGCAATTGCACATGATTTTTTCCAAATAATGAATTAGATATGTTTAGATTTCCACAAATCGGGAAAAGAATTGGAATACCTCCCCTAATACTTTTTGTCCTATCCATAAATCTTTTTTCATCGAAATAGAGTATTTCATTATTTTCCGAGACCCAATTTGTAATAACTCCGCCTCTTTCAGGGCAAAACTTAATGTAGTTATTTTGATCTAATTGAAAAATGTATATACCTTGTTTCTTATTAACTAATTTTATTTGCACAACAACTATTTAAATAGAATCAACCCAATCCAATATATGCTGATTCACTATTTCTGGTATTTCATCATGGGGACAATGTCCAGCATCTAAAATTATTTCTTTTGTATTTTTTGGAGTAAATTTTTGATATAAATTTCTCTTCTTAGGGGTATTCATCCATGGATCTTTTCCTCCCCAAAGCAATAATAAAGGAGAATCAAGTTTTTCAAATAACTTATCTAAAGGCAACCCTTGAGGACCTGATGGGTTAAATACACTTCTAAAAACATTAAAAGCTCCATAGTCTAAAGATGGCTTTCTTATAGATTCAACTAAAAAATCATCGACATTTCTTTTATTCACATAAACTTGATTCAAGGTTTTTTTTATATTTTTTGCATTTCTCATGTTATCAAATATTAAACGTTGAAGAACAATATTTTTAAGGAATATTCCTGCTACTGTTTCAATTGAAGTCTGCAACATATTTTTCTTCTTTGTTTTTTCTTCACTAAAATATCCAGCAGCATTTAACAAAATCACCCCTGCAGTGAGTTCATCTAATTCTGCTCCAGCTGCCAAGGCCGCATAACCACCTAAAGAATTACCAACAATAATTGTGGGTTTCTTTATTTTTTCTTTTACATAAGATATAACCTGATCTTTCCATAGTGATCCTGAATATTCGACATCTTTAGGTTTTGGACTTTTTCCAAAACCTAAAAGATCCATTGCATGAACTTCGTATTTTTCACTCAATACAGGTATGTTGAATCGCCAATGATCTGTAGAAGCGCCAAAACCATGAATTAATAAAATTGCACAATCTTTTGAAATTATCTCAGGCTTCGCACAAATAGTATGTATTGGATAATTTAAAAAATTCCAAGAATAATTAACTTCATCGCTTATTAATACTGATTTTTCCATTTATCAAATTAATATGTTTGATAATTCTAATAAAATTATTTCTTAAAGAAGACCTACAGGATCTGCCGCAACATCATCTGAAATTTTATTCCCACCACCAGGCTTCTTATCTTTCAAAACTATCCTTAAAAGAACAGGAGCAAGAAATGTAGTGCCAATAACCATTAATAAAATAGCCGCTTCAAGAGAAGGAGTTAAGAGACCAGCGCTTGTCCCTAAACCAAGAAATATTAATCCTACTTCTCCTCTTGGCATCATCCCTAAACCTACAACCAATCTATTGGTAGGCTTATCACTTGAAAATACCCATCCGGCCGCAATCTTTCCAATAATTGCAACAACTAATAAAAATCCAGCAACTACAAGCGCAGACCTACTTGTTGGATCAAGTGGATTTATAACTGATAAATCCATCCCAGCCCCTACTAATACGAAAAAGATAGTTGCAAATAATGATACCAATGGTAAAACGGATTGTTGAATTGCATGATTATTTTTAGAGCTACTAAGAATTAATCCAGCTGCAAAAGCTCCTAAAGCTGCTTCTAATCCTATGGCTGTCGCAACAAAACAACATAAAACTAATATCACAAAAGATGCAACTACTACAGCTCCAGGTGCTTTTAATCTATCTAAAAGCCAATCAAACCCAGGAGCTGCTGTACGACTTAATGCAATAGCAGCAATAACAAATACAACAGCTGCTGCAACTAATTTAACTATAGGAGCTATTTCTAAAGAACCTCCAGCAGCAAGAGCCACAACAACTGCAAGAATAACAATTCCTAAAATGTCGTCCAAAACTGCCGCGCCAATCACTATTTGACCCTCTCTAGTTTTCAAATATCCCAATTCCCCAAAAACACTTGCAGTAATTCCTATACTCGTTGCAGTCATAGAGGCCCCTGCGAAAACTGCTGGAATTAAATCAACCTGAAAAATAAACATTAATCCGAGTGTTCCGAAAGCAAAAGGCAAAATGACCCCAGCCATAGCAACTGTAAAAGCTTGAGCACCAACAGCAACTAATTCCTCTAACTCACTCTCTAATCCTGTTAAAAATAGAAGTGCGTACAAACCTAGTGTTGCAACTGCTTGAAGAGAAGGAAAACTTTCAAAATAAACATCTGGTACTGCTTCAGGAGGTATTGAAGCTAAAGAACTAATAATATTTATTAATCCTTGATTTAATTCAGTACCAGCTGAAGGGGGAATGAGTAAATGAAAACCTGAAGCTCCTATTACAACCCCTGCCAAAAGCTCTCCCACAATAGTAGGCAAACTTAATCTAACCAAGACTTCTGCTAATGCTCGTGCAGCTAAAAATATCAGTAGAAATCTAATAACTCCTATGAGCGTCTCAGCAACTTCTAAATCATGGGCACTTAATTCAGCAAGTAATGAATACATTTAAAATGTGAAAAACTAAACTATCTAATTGGAAGATAGTTTATTGAGGGCCCACTTTGAATAAGTATGTAAAAAAAAGCAAAAATACTCAACAAGTGTGGATCTGAAGTTACAACAAAGAAATTATCTTAAAAATGGCTATTGTCATGTTTATATGGCTAATCAAATGAAATCCAACAAACCCTTCGATCTTCGCTTGCCTACTCCCGGATGCTACTTAGATCCTGAGAAAGCTGGCATGGATGCTGATGCTGTATTTCAAGGGATGACGGCCCATCTTTTCTATACTCTTGGTAAGTTAGCTACCTCTGCAAGTCCTCACGATTTATATATGGCTTTAAGTTACGCAGTTAAAGATAGACTAATGACAAGGTATTTAGCTAGTCAAGAAGTTATAAGAAAAAAGCCTCAAAAAACTGTAGCTTACTTATCAGCAGAATTCTTAATAGGTCCACAATTAAGTAATAACCTATTAAATCTTGGTATAACTCAAGAAGCAGAGGATGCCTTAAAGAGATTTGGGATAGAATCATTATCCACAATTTTAGAAGTCGAAGAAGAACCAGGCCTAGGAAATGGTGGACTTGGCAGACTTGCCGCATGTTATATGGAATCTTTAGCTTCTTTACAAGTGCCAGCTGTGGGTTATGGTATTCGCTATGAATTTGGAATATTCAATCAGTTAATTAGAGATGGATGGCAAGTTGAGGTTACTGATAAATGGCTAAAGGGTGGATGGCCATGGGAATTACCACAACCTGATGAATCATGTTTCGTTGGTTTTGGAGGCAGAACTGAAAGTTATAGAGACGATAAAGGAAACTACAGATCGAGATGGATACCTTCCGAGCATGCTATTGGAGTTCCTCATGATGTTCCAGTATTAGGCTACAGGGTGAATACTTGCGACAGATTAAGATTATGGAGAGCAGATGCAACTGAAAGTTTTGATTTTTATGCTTTTAATATTGGTGATTACTATGGAGCAGTTGAAGAAAAAGTTGCATCAGAAACACTCTCAAAAGTTCTATATCCAAATGATGGGACTGATGAAGGTAGAAGACTAAGACTCAAGCAACAACATTTCTTTGTAAGTTGCTCTTTACAAGATATGTTGCGAAGTCTTGAAAAAAGATCTATCCCCATAACAGAATTTCCTAATCATTGGACAGTTCAATTAAACGATACTCACCCTGCAATTGCAGTAGCTGAATTAATGCGCCTACTAATTGATCAATACCATGTAGGTTGGGATGAAGCATGGAACATTACAAATTCATCAGTAGCTTATACAAACCATACATTACTTCCTGAAGCCTTGGAAAAATGGGATTTGGCTTTATTTAATGATCTCCTACCTCGTCATTTAGAAATTATTTATGAAATCAATTGGAGATTCCTACAACAGCTCAGACTACGTTATCCAGGTGATGACAAAATACTTCAAAAGTTATCAATAATTGATGAAGAAGGTTCTAAGTCTGTAAGGATGGCACATTTAGCCACTATTGGAGCACATCACATCAATGGAGTAGCAGCACTTCACTCAGATTTAATAAAAAGACAACTTCTTCCAGAGTTTGCAGAACTTTGGCCTGAGAAATTTACTAACGTTACTAACGGCGTCACTCCAAGAAGATGGGTAGCACTAGCCAATCCATCTTTAACTAGCCTTTTAGAGAACGAAGTTGGTCCTAGTTGGATAACCAATATGGAACTTTTAAAGAATCTAGAAAATAAACAAAACGATACAAGCTTTTTAAAGAAATTTGAAGAAACGAAATTAACAGGTAAACGTAAACTTGCTAGTTTTATTCATTCCAAAACTGGTATCGTTGTTGATCCATTCAGTTTATTTGACGTTCAAGTAAAAAGAATTCATCAATACAAAAGACAGCATTTAAATGCTTTACAAATTATTGCTCAATATTTGAGGATTAAAAACGGCACAATCAACAATATAGTTCCAAGAACAATAATATTTGGAGGGAAAGCCGCACCAGGATATTTCATGGCAAAATTAATGATTAGGTTCATTAATGGTATTGCCGATGTAGTGAATTCAGATCCAGATATGGATGGTCTTTTAAGAGTTGTATTTTTACCGGATTATAATGTAAAACTTGGAGAAATCGTATATCCTGCAACCGATCTATCTGAACAAATTTCTACAGCAGGTAAAGAAGCGTCAGGAACAGGAAATATGAAATTCGCAATGAATGGAGCCTTAACTATTGGAACGCTTGATGGTGCAAATGTAGAATTAAGGGATCTTGTAAAGAAAGAAAATTTCTTTCTTTTTGGAAAGACGGAGAGTGAAATAATGAACTTAAAAAATAATGGTTATTCTCCTCAAACATTTATTGACGAGTGTCCTGAACTAAAAGAAGTCATTCGCCTAGTAGAAATTGGCCACTTCAGTAATGGAGATAAAGAATTATTTAAACCTTTATTAAACAGCTTGACTGGACATGATCCATTTTTTGTTATGGCTGACTTCAAAGAATACTTGAATAAACAAGATGAGGTGAGTAAATGCTGGAATAATAAAACTGCATGGAATAAAATGGCATTATTAAATACTGCACGTTCTGGTTACTTTTCGTCAGATAGGTCTATTAGAGAGTATTGCGATTCTATTTGGAAGGTAGCTCCTATGCCTGTAGAAATTACTTGTGATATTGAAGAAGTAGCTAATTAGTATTTCCCTTATCGGGAAAGTCTGGAGTCTGATGAAATAATCTGTTTAATATTAATCTATCTACATTGAGGGGATCAGGAGCCAATTCTTTAGCAATTTCTCTAAATTTCAATTCTACATTTTTAGTAACTCTAGTATCAAAAATTCTCTCCATTAAAGCCTCAATTGCATATAAATAGGCATTAACATTTTCAAGTTCATCTATAGCTTCAGTAATTTCTATCTCAGGTATATCTTTATCATCTATAATTGAATCTTCATTCAACTTTCTCGCTGATAACTGTTTGTGTAATTCATCCGTAACTTTATTGCAAAGAGTTCTAAATGATTGAATTGATGCCCAATTTAATTCTTGTTGCTGCTTAAAAGTGGGAAATTCTCTAATAAGACGATCATGCTCTCTATAAAATCTCTGACAGTCAGAGCATTGACATGGTTCTTCAGTCAAAAGAATAAATAATTCTTCCTATATCATCTCATTATTTGGGCATAATTGTAGGACCATCCAATAATTCGTCATTTTCATCAAGCGAATCCGGACTATCTGGTAAAGGTATTTCAATACTGGTAACCAAGTTAATCACATCTCTTAATCTCATAGAATCTGCAAACCATCCCATTGCTTGTTCAGCATCTCCTCTTTTTTCTGCATCATTTGCCTGGTCTTCATGAGCTTCGGCCAGTAAGGTAAGCCAGCACAAACATCTCGCTTGGACTATTGAAAGGTCTAAATCATTAGGTTGCGATTTAGAAATACGTTCATGCTCTTGTTGAATTAAGAGCTTCAAACGCATATCATGCAACTTAGCCATAAAAGATTTATTACTAATTACACGCTAGCTAGAGAGTGGCAATATTGCACACATACTACATATAGTTTATTACTTTAACGGGACTGGAGGGAGTCGAACCCACGACCTACGGTTTAGGAAACCGTTGCTCTATCCTGCTGAGCTACAGCCCCAATAGATGTTTTTTAGAGTAATAAGCATTATGCTAGATGAAAGCAGGAGAGGCAATCGCAAAAATGTTTTATTTCGATTCCAAAATAAAACATTTTTGAGGAAAGTCCGGGCTCCCATATGGTCAGGCTTGCTGGGTAATTCCCAGTGCGGGCAACCGTGAGGATAGTGCCACAGAAACATACCGCCTAATACTTTTTTGTATGGCAAGGGTGCAAGGGTGCGGTAAGAGCGCACCAGCAACATTGAGAAGTGTTGGCTAGGTAAACCCCGGTCGGGAGCAAGGCTTAGTAGATTTATGACCATTACGCAATCTGCTTTTAAGCGCCGCTTGAGACTGTGAAGTAATTCCAGTCCTAGATAGATGATTGCCCATCTTAACGAAGATGAACAGAACCCGGCTTATGACCTGCTTTCTACTTCATGTAAGTATTTATTTAATTCATATGGCAAGCTTAATTGATAGGACAAGAATTGATCAAATAATTACTTTTGTAAAATCATTAAATATTAACTCGCACAGATTACATGAAATGATAATTTCAGAAAATCTAGAATCAATTCAAAATTTTAATGAAGCATTAACCCATTCTTCTGGTAACAAAAAAATTAATTACGAAAAATTAGAATTCTTTGGAGATGCAGTCCTCAGATTAGCAGCATCTAATTTTATAGAAGAGAACTACACACATATGAGTGTAGGGGATAGATCAGAGCTAAGGTCACTAATAGTAAGTGATGAATGGCTAACTCAATTAGGTAAAAAGATTGATGTAGAAAAATTTATAATCAAAGGTCCCAAAGCTCTAAGCGATGAAAATGCAACAGACACTATTATTGGTGAAGCTACTGAAGCGGTAATAGGTGCACTTTATAAGTGCTTCAATTCAATTAAAGAAGTCAATTTATGGCTAGATGAATTTTGGATAAAAGATTCAGAAGCCTTTTTAAAAGCACCATATAAATTTAATGCTAAATCAGCATTACAAGAATGGTGTCAGAGGAAGGGATTTGATTTGCCAGAATATAAAATCATGGAAGTCTCCAAGATCCATGGAGATCCTAAAAGGTTCTCCTGTGAAATATATATAAACGGATCAAAAAAAGCCTATGCTTTTGGACAATCTCATAAAAAAGCAGAAAAAAATGCAGCTAGTATTCTAATAGAACAATTTATAGCAAGATAGTAACAATCAATATTCAAATTATTTCTAAATTAGTTAATTGAAAAGTTATGAGTTTATCCCAATTACCACCTTCGAAAAGCACTGCTGCATTATTCTTAGTAACTCTTTGTACAAATCCCTTATATCCTCTATATATAGAATTATTATCTTTAACGACTACTAATGCGCCTGGGAGTATAGGCTTACTCGAGGATTCCATAAAATAAATAAATACATCAAATATAATGATAAATGAAAATGAATGGTTAGTTGTTGGATTAATAACATCTCCACATGGAATTAATGGCAAAGTTAAAGTTAATTCTTTTAGCGATTTTGAAGAAAGATTTATAAAACCAGGTATTAGATGGGTGCAGAAAGAAAACGAGTTTCCTGCAGAATTAGAACTTACTTCCGGTTTCAAACAACCAGGTAAAGAAACTTTCATCATTTCATTTAAAGGAATCAAAACCAGAAATCAAGCGAATAAACTTAAAAAATATAAAATTCTTGTCAAAACTAACATCCTACCCAAATTAAACAAAGAAGAATTTCACTTAATGGAACTTGTTAATTTAGAAGTAAAGATTTTAGAAAATAAAGAATTGAAAATAATTGGAAAAGTTATTAATTTAGAAAACGAGAAAAATAATTTGCTTGTTATTCAACTGTTAAAAAATGAAAAAAAGGTTTTGATTCCATTCGTTAAAGAAATAGTTCCATTAATTGATATCAAACATAATTTTCTAATAATTACACCCCCCAAAGGACTATTAGAACTATAAAATCTTTATATTTATAATATCTATAAAATCGAGTGAAGTTGCTTATTCAACAGTAACACTTTTGGCTAAATTTCTTGGTTGATCTACATCAAGTCCTCTGTGAGCAGCAATATGATAACTCAATAACTGGAGGGGTATTATATTAAGCAAAGGGGAAATCCATTCATTTGATTCAGGCATGGTCATTAAATAATCAAATATTTGAGTACCATTACATTTAGGAGCAATCCCAATCAAATATGAATCTCTCGCTTTTGCTTCTTGGGCATTACTAATAACTTTATCAAATACTTCTCCTGGGGAAGCAATTGAAATAACTGGTACCTTTTTATCCAATAACGCTATTGGTCCATGTTTCATTTCACCCGCAGGATACCCTACTGCATGTATATAACTAATTTCTTTAAGCTTCAACGCTCCCTCAAGGGCAATGGGGTAATTTATACCTCTTCCCAAAAAAACAACATCTTTAATATTAAAAAAATCATGTGCAAGCTTTTCTGCTGATTGATTATGTTTCTCTATTAGATCTTCGAGTAAAGGAGGTAATTTATAAAGTTCAACAATTAATTTACTGATTTCCTCTTTACTTTTAGTTCCTTTGATTTGTGCAAATTGAATAGCTAAGCCATAAAAAGAGAGTAGTTGTGCGTAAAAAGTTTTTGTTGCAGCTACTCCAATTTCTATTCCAGCACCAATATCAATTATGTTTGAAATTTGTCTTCCAATTGAGCTTTCTGTTCTATTAGTTATAGCAATTAAATTAGGTTTAAAAGTTTCATCTTCTACTAAAGACCTTCTGGTGATTTCCATATTAATGGCTGCAATAGTATCGGCAGTCTCTCCAGACTGAGTTACTCCAATGGTCAAAACATTTGGTAGCAATGGAGGTGGTGAGTATCGAAATTCGCTAGCATAAAAGACATTTGTAGGTATTCCAGCAAATTGTTCCAGTAAAAAGCTACCTACCATTGCAGCATGTTTGCTTGTACCACAAGCAATAATTTCAATCCTCTCAATTGATTCAAAAAAACTGGTATCGAATGGTAAATTAATCTGAAATTGACCATTTTTTGAATTTTTAATTAAATATTTTTCTAACCAATTTTTTGCTGTTTCCGGTTGATCATATATCTCCTTCAACATGTAATGTTTAAAGTTCATTTTATCTATTATTTGTTCTGATATGTTTAAAGAAATTGGATTTCGATATTGCCTCTCGTTATTTGAGTCATAAATTTCTACACCCAGAGGTGTCAAAAGACCTATTTCTTCATCCTCCATAGGTAAAATTATATTCGTAAAATTAGCTATTGCTGGGGTATCACTTGCACACATAAATTCTCCTTCACCTAATCCAATAATTAAAGGAGCCTGCCTTCTTGCCACTACTAATGAATTAGGAGCAGCAGCCCACAAAACTGCCAAGGCATATGATCCTTCTAGATCATTAATTACGTTTCTGACAGCTACTAATAAAGTCGAACCATTATTGTCAAGATTAAGTTTTCCTAAAGTATTTAATTCTCTTTGGATTAGATGTGGAATAACTTCTGTATCAGTATCAGAATTAAAAGCAATACCCTCTTTCTCTAACTTATTCTTTAACTCTTGGAAATTTTCAATAATACCATTTTGGACAACTGCTACTTCCCCTGAGCTGTCAATATGAGGATGAGCATTTTTAACTTCTGGTTTTCCATGAGTTGCCCATCTTGTATGCCCTATACCAGTAGTTCCAGGAATATTATTTTTATTAAGTAGATTTTTTAAATTTTGTAATTTTCCTTCAGCCTTATTACATGTAATATTTTGTGTTTCAGAATTAATTATGGCAATCCCTGCAGAATCATAGCCTCTGTATTCAAGTTTTTCTAAACCATTCATGAGTAATGGTAAAGCGTTTTTAAAACCTGTAACAGCGACTATGCCACACATATAAATATTTTTATTCAATTATATTGAAAAAAAATGAATATTTATTTTTTGATGGACTGTCTTAAAACTGCACTATAAATTAATAAGCCAAGCCCATACTCCTAGTTGTCTCATCTCCAAGATATACTCTAATACTTAGAAAATCTGTTGGGCAGGCTGTTTCACACCTTTTGCACCCGACGCAATCTTCAGTTCTTGGTGAAGAGGCAATTTGGCCAGCTTTGCAGCCATCCCAAGGTACCATCTCTAGAACATCTAGAGGGCAAGCCCTTACACATTGTGTGCATCCAATGCAAGTGTCGTAAATTTTAACTGCGTGTGACATGTAAAAATTGTCTTTGAGAACCTAGCTTATATAATACTATTGTCTTACAAAGAAATTAAAAAAATTAAGATATGCTTCACTCTTGTTAACTCTAGGGCATAAAATTATATAGATAATTAGTAAATTCCATAAACTATGTCACAAGAAGAAATCCTTCAACAAGTCTGTTCAATTGTTTCAGAGCAATTAAGCGTCGAATCAGGAGAAGTAAAATCAGATTCACACTTCCAAAACGATTTAGGGGCAGATTCACTCGATACCGTTGAGTTAGTAATGGCTTTAGAAGAAGCATTTGATATTGAAATACCTGACGAAGCAGCAGAAGGTATCGCAACAGTTGGGGATGCTGTTAAATTTATCGAAGAAAAAAAAGGTTAATCTAGGATGCCAAATTTCCATCGAGTAGTTATTACTGGTATCGGAGCTATAACTCCTATAGGTAACAACATTGATGAATATTTACTCGGCCTTCAACAAGGGACTAATGGAGTCTCAGGTATTACTCTGTTTGATCCTGAACAACATCCTTGCAAATTTGCAGCAGAAGTAAAAAATCTTCAATCTGAAAATTTTATTGACGCAAAAGAGTCAAAAAGGTGGGATCGTTTTTCACAGTTTGGAGTCATAGCAGCTAAAGAAGCTTTTAATGATTCTGGCCTTGAGATAAATGAAACTAATGCAGCAAGAATTGGAGTGATTATTGGCTCTGGAGTAGGGGGCTTACTCACAATGGAGAGACAGGCTCAAATACTCAGTCATAAAGGGCCAAAAAGAGTAAGCCCATTTACAGTCCCAATGATGATTCCAAATATGGCAACTGGACTTGCTGCTATTGCTTTGGGTGCAAAAGGGCCAAGCTCAGCAGTATCGACTGCTTGTGCAGCCGGCTCAAATGCTATTGGAGATTCTTTTAGATTGCTCCAACTTGGAAAAGCAGATGCAATGATCTGTGGAGGAGCAGAAGCAAGTATTACTCCTCTTGGAGTAGCTGGTTTTGCAAGCGCCAAAGCTCTTTCTTTTAGAAATGACAGCCCCCAAACTGCCAGTAGACCATTTGATGCGGAGAGAGATGGTTTTGTAATTGGAGAAGGTTCCGGAATTCTCGTCTTGGAAACTCTTGAACATGCAAAAAAAAGGAATGCAAGAATCTATGCTGAAATCATTGGCTATGGAACTACTTGCGATGCTCATCACATTACCGCTCCTTCTCCAGGGGGAGTTGGAGGCGCAGCAGCTATCAAGCTTGCAATTGAAGACAGTTCCATAAGTCTTGAACAAGTTGATTACATAAATGCTCATGGAACTAGTACATCAGCGAATGACAAAAATGAAACTTCTGCAATTAAATCTATTTTTAAAGACAGATCTTACCTCATTCCTGTAAGCTCTACTAAGTCGATGACTGGTCATCTCTTAGGAGGTTCAGGAGGTATAGAAGCTGTCGCTTGTATACTTTCTTTGACACATAATTTTATCCCTCCTACAATAAACTACGTCAATCCAGATCCAGAGTGCGATCTTGATTATGTACCTAATATTGCGAGAGATGCTCAAATAAGAGTTGCTCTTTCTAATTCTTTCGGCTTTGGTGGTCACAACGTTTGCTTAGCTTTCAGCAAAATAAATTGATGACAACCAATTCTGTAATTTCCAACTTATCTTAATTTAAAACAATGGTCGCTGCATCTGTTTCATTAGAATCACTGTGTGTAAATAGTATAAGAATGCTCGCTGTAGATGCAGTAAATAAATCTAATAGTGGACATCCAGGCTTGCCCATGGGGTGTGCTCCTATGGGATACGCATTATGGCAAAACGTTCTTAATCACAACCCTAATAATCCAAAATGGTTTAATAGAGATCGTTTTGTATTATCAGCTGGCCATGGATGCATGTTGTTATACTCTCTATTACACCTAACAGGCTATAAATCGGTTTCCATTGAAGATATAAAAGAATTTAGACAATGGGGATCTAAAACTCCTGGTCACCCTGAAACATTTGAGACTGAAGGAGTTGAAGTAACTGCTGGCCCTCTAGGAGCAGGAATATCCAATGCCGTTGGATTAGCAATTGCCGAAACTCACTTAGCAGCTAAATTCAATAAGCCTGATTGTGAAATTGTTGATCATTATACATACGTCATAATGGGAGATGGATGCAACCAAGAAGGTATTGCGTCTGAAGCTTGCTCACTTGCTGGTCATCTTAAACTTGGCAAATTAATTGCACTTTATGATGACAACCAAATAACAATTGATGGTCGCACAGATGTTTCTTTTACAGAAGACGTTTTAAAAAGATACGAAGCTTACGGCTGGCATGTACAACACGTTGAAGATGGGAATCATGATGTCAACGGAATTACCCAAGCAATTAAGAATGCAAAGTTAGTAACAGACAAGCCTTCAATTATTAAAATTTCTACAACTATTGGTTACGGTTCTCCAAATAAGTCAGATACAGCTGGTATCCATGGGGCTGCAGTAGGAGAAGAAGAAGCTTCCTTAACCAGAGAATTCTTGAATTGGGAATATCCTCCATTCGAGATACCAAATGAAGTGTATTCGCAATTTAGACAAGCACTAACTAAGGGTGAAGAGTTAGAAAAAAAATGGGATTTAAAATTTGAAGAATATCAAAAGAAATATCCCTCTGAAGGTGCAGAATTAAAAAGAATGTTAAACGGTGAATTGCCAGAAAACTGGAATTCAAATCTTCCTTCTTATACTCCTGATGATAATGGTCTTGCCACTAGAAAACATTCTCAAATATGCTTAGGAGCACTTGGACCTAATCTTCCTGAATTAATTGGGGGATCTGCTGATTTAACGCACTCCAACTACACAGATATCAAAGGAGAAACTGGATCATTTCAAGCTCATTCTCCAGAGAAAAGATACTTACATTTTGGTGTAAGAGAACATGCTATGGCTGCCATACTAAATGGTATTGCATACCACGATAGTGGTCTTATTCCTTATGGCGGAACCTTCCTTGTTTTTGCTGATTACATGAGAGGTTCAATGAGGCTATCTGCACTCAGCGAACTAGGTGTTATCTATGTTTTAACCCATGATTCAATTGGTGTTGGTGAAGATGGTCCTACACATCAACCAGTTGAGACTATTCCTTCGCTTAGAGCAATGCCTAATATGCTCGTTTTCAGGCCTGGAGACGGGAATGAAACAAGTGGTGCATATAAACTTGCTATTGAGAACAGAAAAAGACCTTCTGCACTTTGTTTAAGTAGACAGGGTATGCCAAATCAAAAGAACACCTCCATTGAAAAGGTTGCATTGGGAGGATATATAGTATCTGATTGCGAAGGAACTCCAGATTTAATATTTATTGGAACGGGTAGTGAGTTAAACCTTTGCATTGAAGCAAGTAAAGAAATTTCAAAATTAGGCAAAAAAACTAGAGTAGTTTCTATGCCCTGTGTAGAACTATTTGAAGAACAAACAGAATCTTACAAAGAAAGTGTATTACCTAGTAGCGTCAGCAAAAGAGTCGTAGTAGAAGCTGCACATTCATTTGGATGGCATAAATATACTGGGTTTGAAGGTATTTGCATTACTATGGACAGATTTGGTGCTTCTGCTCCGGGTGGGAAATGTATGACTAATTTCGGATTTACAGTTGAAAATGTTGTTAACAAAACAAAAGAAATTTTATAATTATTAAACTAAAACTAAACTGAGCTATTACATTCTTGAAGTTTAGTATTTAATTCATCAAGAGATTCGTCAGAAATTTTTGAATTCATAGGACAATGTTTTGGGCCACACATGGAACAAAATTCTGCTTTTTTAAATATTTCCTCGGGTAATGTTTCATCATGATATTGCTTTGCCCTTTCTGGATCTAAAGAAAGCTCAAATTGTTTATTCCAATCAAAATTATATCTTGCATGACTAAGTTCATCATCCCTATCTCTAGCTCCAGCTCTATGTCTTGCTATATCAGCTGCATGAGCAGCTATCTTATAAGCAATTAATCCTTCTCTTACATCTTCTGCATTAGGTAATCCTAGATGTTCTTTAGGGGTTACGTAACATAACATAGAAGTTCCATACCATCCAGCCATTGCTGCACCAATTGCACTGGAAATATGATCATACCCTGGAGATATATCAGTTACTAATGGGCCAAGTACATAAAATGGAGCTTCCGAACATTCTTCCATTTGTTTTCTTACATTAAACTCAATTTGGTCCATAGGTACATGACCAGGTCCTTCAACCATTACTTGAACATTATGTGCCCATGCTCTCCGAGTAAGTTCACCTAAAGTCTTTAATTCAGATAGCTGAGCATCATCAGAGGCATCATGCAGACATCCAGGCCTAAGTGAATCACCTAAAGAAAAAGTACAATCATATTTTTTAAAAATTTCACAAATATCATCAAACCTTGTATAAAGCGGATTTTGCTTAAAGTGATGCAACATCCATTGAGCTAAAATTCCTCCTCCTCTACTTACAATACCTGTAATTCTTCCTTTTACTTTTGGTAAATGCTCTATTAATAGGCCAGCATGAATAGTTTGATAATCCACACCCTGCTGACAATGTTTTTCAATAATATGAAGAAAATCATCTTCAGTTAATCTATCTATTGAGCCGTGTACACTCTCTAAAGCCTGATATACAGGCACGGTTCCAATAGGTACAGTTGATGCGTTAATGATTGCTTTTCTCACCTCATCTAAATTAACTCCACCAGTAGATAGATCCATAACGGTATCAGCCCCATATTTAACAGCCAACTTAAGCTTTTCTACTTCCTCATTGATGTTACTTGCATTAGGAGAAGCGCCAATATTGGCATTTACTTTACATCTAGAGGCAATCCCTATAGCCATTGGCTCAAGATTTAGATGATTGATATTTGCAGGAATTATTAATCTTCCTCTTGCTACTTCCTCCATAATTAATGAAGGTGGAAGATTTTCCTTTTTAGCTACAAAGTCCATTTCTTCTGTAATATTTCCATTTCTCGCAAAATTCATTTGAGTTATATTGTCTTTCCCAATACGAGGTTTTATCCAAGAATTTCTCATAACTTATAAATTTTAAAAAGTTTTATTACTAAAGTTCGATCAGAATTCCACTTTCCTGCATCAGTATTAATGATTCAGGTTCAAAGGGTATGATCTCAGCTAAGTTAAATTTCTTAGCACCCCTAGCATTAATTTATTAATAGCTCTTTTTTAAAAAATAGTCATTAAATATTACTTAAAAATAAATAAAGTGTTTTTATTTATTTTTCTGATAAGACTTTATCTTTTTAAAAATATTTCGTCTATTTAATTTTCTACTTACATCTTTTTCTAAAATTAGCAAAATACCCATAAATCCAATAGGTAAATAAAAACTCTTTTTACTGTCTTTTCTAAAAATCAAACCTATGGTTGATATGAGAATCATTATTGGAGCAACAAAAGACAAAATAAAAACTTTATCAATTTTCATTTATTAAAGTATTTCCCTTACTTAACTTATTTAAGTTTACTATGGTCTCTGTTATCACTTTAATTCCAACATCAATAGCTCCTTCATCAGGATTAAATTTTGAACTGTGCAAAGGAGCGCAGTCTTTATTAGGAGATACACCTAGCCTAAACATAGCTCCCGGAACCTCATTCAAAAACTCAGCAAAGTCTTCCGCTCCTAATGAAGGTTTTTGTAATTCAACTACATTTTGTTGGCCTAGAATTTGAATTGCTGAATCTCTGATAACTCTATTTATTTCACAATTATTATTGACTGGAGGGGTAATTTCTCTAAATTCTATTTTAGCTTCCGCTCCAAAACTATTAGCAATAGAAGAAATATTTTTGTTAAGCCAGCTACCAATCCCCTTAAATAATTTAGGGTTTGTACATCTTACTGTTCCAACTAAATTCACTTTTTCAGCAAGGATATTATATGCATTTCCTCCATTAATTTTACCAAAAGTTATTACGACAGGATCTAAAGGATTTAATTTTCTTGTTATTAATTCTTGAATACCAGAGATGATTTTAGAAGCTACCCAAATAGCATCTACTCCTTCAAAAGGTCTTGCTCCATGACCTGATTTACCTAGAATCTCTACTTTAAGTTCCCCTGCAGCAGCCGTTAAGCTGCCCTCTTTTATACCAATAGTTCCTACAGATAATTCGGGGAAAACATGGACACCCAAAACTTGATTTAAACCATTAGCTGCTCCATCAGCAATCATCCATCTAGCTCCACTTGCAATTTCTTCCGCAGGTTGAAAGATTATTCTAGTACCAAAATTCAAATTTAAATCCTTAATAATGTTTGCTACACCCAACCCAATCGAGATATGTATATCATGACCGCAAGCATGCATAACACCATCTACTTTTGACGAAAAACTTAAATTAGTCTTTTCAAATATTGGCAGACCATCCATATCCACTCTTAAGCCTATAAAGCCTTTATCTTTGGGGCCAAACTCAGCAACAACACCAGTCCTCCCAACTGATTCTGTAACTCTCCAACCAATATTCTTTAAATAACCACTTATCAAAATCGCTGTTTGATTTTCTAATCCACTTAATTCAGGATGTGCATGTATATGTCTTCTTATATTAATTAATTCATCTTTCAATGAATCTATTTTTTTTAAGAATTTATCTCTATCCATTTATTATTTAAGAGCAATGAATTTCATTAAATCTTTGGTTGGTTCTGGCGGCCATCTTCTTACTCTTATTAACCATTCCTCGTCAGAATATCTAGGGTCTAATTCGGTTACAGCTATCCAATTACTCTCTGCTTGGCCTGACATACCTCTAGACCAATTCAAAGCTGTTAAAGCTGCTCTAGCATCAGCGAAAGCTGGATAACGCCTAATCAATTTTTTTAATTCTTTTTCAGACTCATCAAAATTGCCCAACTGGTAATCTGCCAAAGCCATACTTGATCTTGCCATCGCAAATTCAGTATTGTATGAGGCCGCCTGTGAAAATAAATCTCTTGCATTTTCCCAATTGGAAAGAGATCCTTCAACATTAGCCAAATTATACAAAGCAGAAAAGTTGTCACTATCTTTAGAGATTACAAACTTGTAATCTTTTTTTGCCAGTAACCAGAGACCTAAAGCTTCCTCGGCTATGCCCCTATTGATATAGGAATCAACTTCATTAGGATTTAAATTAATAGCTTTTTCTTGATCATTGATTGATCCTTCTGTGTCGCCAATTACAAGTTTTACATTTCCTCTATTACTTAAAGCCGCAGCATCATCAGGATACAATTCCAGATAACTGTTCCATTGTTTTAAAGCAATATTAAAGTCTCCCTTTGAACTTAAATCTAATGCATTGTTAAATAAATCTTCCCTAGAATTTATTGATGAGTAACTGGGCGCAACAAAAAAGAAATTTAATATAACAACAATCAATAAAAAACAAAGATTTATTTTTTTAAAATTTATCATTTTTTGAATTAATGTACTTTTTTCCTATAGAAGTAAGTAATCTTCCTCGAGGTGTTCTATTTAGAAAACCAATTTGCATTAAATATGGCTCAACTAAAAATTCTAACATTGAAGAATCTTCCCCTAAACCCGCGGCAATTGCATCTAGTCCAATTGGACTATTGTTATTAAGGTTTAAAAAAGATAAGTATTTTCTATCTAAATAATCTAATCCTTTCTCATCAATTTGTTGAGAATTTAAAGCCTTTTTTACTAAATCTAAAGTAATAACATTAGTCTTTTCAATCACTTGAGCATAATCTCTAATTCGTTTTAATAATCTCAAAGCAATTCGTGGAGTACCTCTAGATATTTTAGATAAAGCGCAAGACGCTTTATCCTCTAATTTAATATTTATCAAATATGAAAAATTTAAAATTATTTGGTGCAATTCGTCATTTGAATAAAATTCAATTTTCTGAGATATACCAAATCTATCTCTTAAAGGTGCACTAATTGATGCTAATTTTGTAGTAGCACCAATCAAAGTAAATCTGGGAAGATTAATTGTTCTACAACGAGCTCCTCTATTAGCCCCCATAGTTAAATCCAGCCTAAAATCCTCCATCGCAGAATATAAAAGCTCTTCAGTTAATCTATTTAAACGATGAATCTCATCTACAAACAAAACTTCACCTTCTTTCAGCCCAAGCAATAAACCAACAATATCCCTAGGTCTTTCAATGGCAGGAGCAGTAGCTACTCTAAAGTTTGTATTCATTTCTTTTGCTATTAAAAAAGCTAAGGTTGTTTTACCCAAACCTGGCTGTCCATATAAGAGTGTATGTTCCAACGGCTCTTTTCTGTAAAGTGAAGCATCTATAGCTATTCTTAATGAAGCCTTAATTTGCTCTTGGCCAATAAATTCTTTGAATGTTTTTGGCCGAGCGAAATTTAGATTTTTATTATTTTTTTCTTCAGAAATTGTTTTCGAATCAACTATCCTAAGTTCTTGTTTACGAGGAGAAAAATTCGTATCCCCAATATTAGAAGAAATTATTGCCATAATAAAAGATTAATAGGGATTGTTCTAAGGAGAAAGATTTTTTACAAAGAAAATGCAAAAAAATTCATCCAAAGTTAATAAAAATCCTAAAAAAGTGCCTCTTTTCAAACGTCTAGCTGAAAATAGATATGCAAAATTTCAGTATGAAATACATGAAACAATCGAAGCAGGAATTGAACTCTTAGGTACTGAAGTAAAGTCAATCAGAAACGGCAATGCAAACCTTAGAGATGGGTACTGTTCATTTAGGAATGGAGAAATTTTACTTTTAAATGTTCACATTTCACCACATAAAAATGTGGGATCTTTTTTTAATCATGATCCTTTAAGGAATCGAAAATTATTATTACACAAGAAAGAAATACTCAAACTAAAATCCAATACTGAAAAAAAAGGAATGACTATCATTCCATTATCAATTTATTTAAAAGGCTCATGGATAAAATTAAAACTTGGAATTGGAAAAGGTAAGAAATTACATGATAAAAGACAATCTGATAAACAAAAAAGCATAAAAAAAGAAATAAACTCTGCTCTTAAAAGATAATTCTTATTTTCTTGACAATTTTACTCAATATCCAAACTAACTGTACTTGGAGGAGGGGAAGGATCTGGATCAGCAATTAACATATGCTGAAGAACAGTTTCAGGTCTCTCGCTATCTCTCCAGCGAATTTTGTATGCAGGCATCTTCGTACCTCTGCTTGTAGTTTGCTCCACTGGTTCCATAACCCACCCTCTTCTTGATCGGCCTTGAGGATTTCTTTTGACTACTGCATCCGCGTGCTTAAAACGGAAACCAACACGTTCACCACTCATTTAAAAAATTCGTATTGGATTAATTTTTATATTTTACTTCATTCAAGGTTATTTTTTAAGAGTTATTAGAAGTTATTTCTGGTTTTAGTAATGGAAAAGGAATTACATCTCTAATAGATGGACTATTGGTAATTAGCATTATCAGTCTATCTATACCAATTCCTAATCCACCGGTCGGAGGCATACCTATCTCTAAAGCATTCAAAAAATCTTCATCTATACAATGAGCCTCAAGATCACCTCCATCTCTAAGCGATTGCTGTAATTGCATTCTTTCTCTTTGATCTACAGGATCAATTAACTCACTAAAAGCATTTGCTAGTTCGCGACCAACAATAAATAACTCAAATCTCTGAACCATGTCTTTATTATCACAATGAGGTCTAGCTAAAGGAGAAATTTCAATTGGATAATCAACAATAAAAGTTGGCTCAATCAGCAGTGACTCAACTTTTTGCTCAAAGACTTCATTTAAAAGTCGCCCAAAACTATTTATTTTAGAAGACAGTGTTACATTAATATTTTTAACAGCTTCTGTTGCTCCCTTTAAATCACCATTAAAAGAATCAAAATCAATGCCTGTATATTCTTTAACTATCTTTTTCATAGATATTCTTCTCCAAGGTTGAGAAAAATCAATTTCCTGATTTTGATAATTTATAACTAACGAACCACATGCATAATTGACAATATCTTTAATCAATTCTTCAGTGAGATCCATCATATCAATGTAATTAGAGAAAGCTTGATAAATTTCTACTGAAGTAAATTCAGGATTATGCTTTGTACTAATACCTTCGTTACGAAAAATTCTGCCTAATTCATATACTTTCTCGAAACCTCCAACAACCATTCTTTTTAAATGTAATTCGGTAGCTATTCTTAGATAAAGTGGGATATCTAAAGTATTGTGATAAGTAACGAATGGCCTTGCTTCCGCTCCCCCAGCTTCTGATTGAAGTATTGGAGTCTCTATCTCTAAAAAACTTCTTTCATCTAACCATCTTCTTATAAAACTTATACATTTTGCTCTTGTTTTGAATACATTTTTAGATTGAGGATTGACTATTAAATCTAGATAGCGTTGACGATACCGCTTTTCAATATCTGTCAATCCATGCCATTTATCTGGTAAAGGTTGTAGTGATTTTGATAACATCTCCCATTTTTCTACTTTGATTGATAGCTCCCCTTTATTAGTTTTTTTTATAGTTCCACAAACTCCTATCCAATCACCTATATCTACAATTTCCTTTAGATCTTCAAAAGTAAGCACTTTTTGTTTCTCACTATTAGAATTAATATTTTTTTGATCTAAATAAAGCTGAATCTGTCCTTCTTGGTCATTAATCGTAAAAAAAGCAATTTTTCCCATCACTCTTTTTGCTAGCACTCTACCAGCTATAGAAACAGAAAAATTATTTTCCTGACCATTATCTAGATGGCTAAATTTTTCAATAAGAAATTGTGAGTAATGAGATATTTTAAAACTTTCTGCATAAGGATCAAATCCTTTTTTTACGAGTGAATTAGCTTTTAATAGGCGGGCTTCTCTGATTTCAGACAAAATTTAATTCAAAATTTATACTTTATTTAATTAAAGTATCAGACTAAGGTTCAACTTGCCAAAGATGTTGCCGTTTCTCCAACTCGTTGAGAAGCATAACCAATACCTCTTACAGTTAATATTAATTCAGGATTTCTTGGATCAGGTTCTAATTTACCTCTAAGCCTTGCTACATATACATCTACAACTCTCAAGTCTGCTGCTCTCCTTGGAGGGTAACCCCATAATTGCTCTAATATTTCAGCTCTTGGAACAACTTTACCAGGCTCATCGAATAACAGTTCTAGTAAGCTAAATTCAGTATAAGTCAAGCTAATTCTTTCCCCAGCCCTAGAAACTTGCCGTCTATTTGTATCAACTACTAAACTTCCGAACTTCATCACACCTTTACCTGATGGTACTTCTTTAGTTTCAGCGACTGAAATAGTAGGGCCCATGCGTCTTAGAATGGTGGCTATTCTTGCCTCTAACTCTTTTGGACTAAAAGGTTTTGATAAATAATCGTCAGCTCCCAAATCTAATCCTGCCACTCTTTCTGAAATCGCTTCTAGAGCAGTTAAAAATATGATTGGGACAACTGATTCAGCTCTAATTCTTCTGCAGACTGCAAATCCATCCATTTTTGGAAGCATTACATCAAGCACTATCAAGTCTGGAGAATCTCTATGAAAAGCTTCAAGAGCCTCTTCACCATTAGTAGCTGAAAAAACTTGATATCCTGCCAGTTGAAGTCTTGTAACTAATACTTTCAATACTGCTGGCTCATCATCAACAACTAAAATGCTTGCTTTTGACATAGAAAAATAAAGATCTTCAAAAATTTCAAAGCAAATTAAATTGCATTGAATATTTATTCTAACAATTAAAAATATAACATTATGCACCCTCTAAGAGATATTCCGACGATTTACAAAATTATTTTATTATTTAAACACTTACTCTTTTCTCTTAAATAAATATTTCTTTTTTTATCGAGAGTAATTTTAACATTTTTTATTTGGATCTCTTAAATAGTCCCAAAAGTTTTGAACACAATAAAGGAGCAAAAAGACCTGTAAGAAATACTTGAGCCAAAACATTTTTAACACTAGGGATAAAAAAGAGAAATTGATTATCTGGGAAGTCTTGAATCAAAAACTGAAAATAATAAAATGAGCCACACAAAAAACTGCCTATCGCACAAAGTAACCCATATCTAAAATGTGCCACCAAAATATCATCAGATGTTCTAAATCTACCGAACCAAATACCACATAAAATTAAACCGGGAATTTGAGTCAAACCACTGCCTATAGATAGGGAATCTAAAATAATCCCTAAGAACAATCCAACTATTAAACCATTAATGGATCCATAAATCATAGACCAAGGCAATAGCCAAAATAAGGGCCAATACGGTTGAGTACCCATAATTCCAAGCCAATTAGGATGCCATAAAAAAAGAATTGGAATAAAAATGAATGAAATTATAGATAATTTTTTTTTAAAAAATTGATCCATTTAAATTTTCAATTTTAAAATCTGCACCCAATCTATTGCCTGAGGTTTTCCTAGAAGTAAAACATTTGCAGTTTTGTTTGAATTTGATTTTGCATCTACTGATTGAATAATACCAACAGGTATATTTGGTGGTAATACAGTACTTGCTGGTGAAGATGAAACAAAGTCGCCTACTTTTACATCAACTTCTTTTGTATAAAATATTAATTTAGGATAATCATTACCTGTACCTACCATAAGTCCGTGAGTTTGAAATCTGTCAATCCAAACTCCAACTTTGCTATCGGGAGAGGTTAAGAGTATTACAGATGAAGTCAACAAAGAAGTATTCTTTACTCTTCCTAATAAACCTCCTGGTCCAATAACAGGGCTTCCAACTTCTACTCCATCTTTAGAACCTTTATTTAAAATAATTTGTCTCCACCAACTCCCATATTTTCTAGAAATAACTGCAGCTGAAATAGTATCAGAATCAGATAATCTCTGGAGAGATAAAATTTCACGCAATCTCTTATTATCATTTTCAAGCTGTTTACTTTTTATTAATAATTCTTGATCAAGGCTTGAACTAATAACATCTCTTTGAAATTGACCTGGCCAAAAAGGCTTGGAAATATAATAATAAAAATCTTTATAAAATGATCCTTTCGAAAATCTTACGAATACCAAAAATAATAAAAATATAAATAATATTCCTTTTTGCTTCTTGTGCCGCCAACGAGCATTATAAATTCGTCGGATGTTTAACATTCAATTAATCTCTAATCGCGTTTCTTATGAAATCAGGAGTATCAACAACTCTTTTAAGCTTTCTAAAATCATCTAATATTTCACCACAGCCATTAACAACGCAAAGTAAAGGATCTTCCGCTACGTGAGTAAAAATTCCAGTTTCCTTAGTTACTAAATCATTCATCCCTCTTACTAAAGCTCCACCGCCTGCAAGCATAATACCCCTGTCAACAATATCTGCAGCTAACTCTGGAGGAGTACGTTCTAATGTTCTTTTTATAGCTTCAACAATTTTACTAAGTGGATCAGCCATAGCCTCCCTTATCTCTGCTGATGTTAGGGTTATTGACCTAGGAAGACCAGATAACAGGTGTAATCCTCTCACTTCATAAGAAGTCTGGTCAAAATCATTATCTGGAAATGCAGATCCAATTTTTATTTTGATTTCTTCGGCAGTTCTTTCACCAACAACCATATTATGAGCTTTTTTAAGATAAGCAACGATCGATTCATTTATTTCATCTCCAGCTATTCTTACAGATTCACTTAAAACAGTTCCTCCAAGGCTTAAAACCGCGACTTCAGTTGTACCTCCCCCTATATCGACGATCATGGTTCCAATTGGCTCAGTTACTGGTAATGACGCTCCTATAGCTGCAGCTACAGGTTCATCAATCAAATGAACCTCTCTTGCTCCAGCTAATCCTGCTTCTCTAACTGCTCTTCTTTCTACGCTTGTAACTCCACTTGGAATACCAATCACTATTCTTGGCGCTAATATTCCTCTGCCTTCATTACACTTTTGAATAAAAGTTTTTATCATTGACTCTGCCGCATCAAAATCGGCAATAACTCCATCTCTCAGTGGCCTTACGGCTCTAATATTACCTGGCGTTCTTCCTAGCATTAATTTTGCTTCTTCACCAACTGCCATAGGGACTCCTTCTTCTAAGTCCATAGCCACTACCGAAGGCTCCTGCAAAACGACACCTTTACCTGAAACGTGAATAAGAGTATTGGCAGTACCTAAATCTATACCAATGTCCCTAGAAAATTTAAATCTGTTAAAAATCACAATAAGAAATCTTTTAGATAAATAATATATCTATTTTTTATGAAGCTCTATAATTTCTTTCATTTAGTTATGAATAGCTAGCATAACTTTGAGCAAAAACAAAAAATATGAGTAGTATTAAAAAAAAAAATCATGGAAATTAACACTATTAATCTTGTTGGAAGAGCAGGAAGAGAACCAGATGTCAGGTATTTCGAATCAGGCAGCATTGTGGCAAATTTCACTCTTGCGGTAAATAGACGCAGTAGAGATGAAGAGCCTGACTGGTTTAATTTAGAAATATGGGGTAAGCAAGCTCAAATTGCTGCAGATTATGTTAAAAAAGGTTCTTTAATAGGAATTACTGGAAGCTTTAAAATTGATAGTTGGAAAGATAAAAATACCGGTGAAGATAGATTCAAGCCTGTAATAAGAGTTGATAGATTAAATTTACTTAGTTCACGCAAAGAATCTGAAAATAACCAATTCTCAAATAATAAAAGCTCAAACGATATTCCTTTTTAAGATCTATTTCTTTGATAAAGTCTCAGAAAAAACTTTATTAAAAAATATAAGAATATTAGAATTAATATAGGCTTTACAATATATTTAATTTGATCTAAATAAGATTCAATAATTTGATAATTTTCACCAAATACATATCCAGCATATGTTAATAAGACTATCCAAATTAGGCTTCCTAAAGTAGTCCAAATTAAAAATTTTGTTAATGGCATAAGTTCCATACCAGCAGGAACTGAAATTAAAGTTCTTATACCTGGTACTAGGCGGCCCCAAAAAACTAATGAAACTCCATATTTATCAAACCAACGTTTGCTTTTAGCAAGATCATTAGAAGTTATTCCTAAATATTTACCTCTTATATCTAAAAATTTTGAAAGTCTTTTTTCATTTACTAATCTACCCAAATAATACCAAGGCAAAGATCCTGCGATAGTTCCAAATAAACCCCAAAAAACCAAAATATAGAATTTTAATTTTTGTTGAAAGACAAAAAACCCACCTAATGGCATTATTATTTCTGATGGAATGGGAGGAATGATATTTTCTAAAAACATAGCCAAACAGATAGTAAGATAAGCCAATGTTGAATTTGTTTCAACAGCCTTACTAATATATTCGGGGATAGAAGTGAGTAAATTTATAACAATTAAACTCACATTTAATATCTATAAATTTCTGATTTATAAGGCCCTTCAACAGAGACATTAATATAATCAGCCTGTTCTTGAGTTAGTTTTGTTAATTTTGCGCCAATTTTCTCTAAATGTAATCTCGCCACCATTTCATCTAAATGTTTTGGTAATACATAAACTTCTTTGGCGTATTCATCTGACTTATTGAAAAGTTCTATTTGAGCTAAAACCTGATTGGTAAAAGAGTTACTCATTACAAAGCTAGGATGACCAGTAGCACATCCTAAATTAACTAATCTACCTTCTGCTAAAAGAATAATTTTATTCCCACTTGGCAAAGTTATGTGATCTACTTGCGGCTTTATGTTTTCCCATGGATAATTCTTCAACGAAGCAACATCAATTTCATTATCAAAATGTCCAATATTGCATACTATAGCCTCATTCTTCATCCTGACTAGATTGTCGTGTGTTATCACTTGATAATTACCAGTAGCAGTAACAAAAATATCTATATCTTCAACAACATCGTCTAATGTAACAACACTAAATCCTTCCATAGCTGCTTGAAGAGCACATATTGGATCAACTTCCGCAACTTTTACAATTGCACCTAGTCCTCTTAATGATTGTGCTGATCCTTTCCCCACATCACCAAATCCCATTACCAAGGCAACCTTTCCAGCAATCATTACATCAGTTGCACGCTTAATACTATCAACTAGAGACTCTCTACAACCATATAAATTATCAAATTTGCTTTTAGTAACTGAATCATTAACGTTAATAGCTGGGAAAGGTAATGCATTCTGCTTTTGCAATTGATAAAGCCTTGCGACTCCTGTGGTAGTTTCCTCAGTAACACCAATAATATTACTCTTAATACGAGAATAAAAACTACTATCTTGTTGCAATTTAGACTTAATAGAATTGAATAAAGCTATTTCCTCTTCATTGCTAGGATTATCTAAAACAGATAAATCTTTTTCTGCCTTACTACCAATAATCAATAAGCCTGTTGCGTCTCCTCCATCATCAAGAATCATGTTAGGAGAGTCTGAACCCCAATCTAAAATGTAATGAGTATATTGCCAATATTCAGCAAGACTCTCACCTTTTTTTGCATAGACAGAAATACCTTGCTCTGCAATAGCTGCTGCTGCATGATCTTGTGTTGAAAAAATATTGCAAGAAGCCCATTTTACTTTCGCACCTAAATCAACAAGAGTCTCTATTAAAACTGCTGTTTGAATAGTCATGTGAAGACTACCAGCTATTTTTGCACCCTTAAGTGGCTTGTCTAAACGATATTTATCTCTAAGTGCCATTAGCCCAGGCATTTCAGTTTCAGCAATTTTTATTTCTTTACGCCCGAAGTCAGATAATGAAATATCTTTTATTACATAATTGGGTATGGATGTTTTAATTGAATTAAGACTCACCATTTCTAAAAAAATTCTTATCCTTTAAACTATATATGATTTTTATACAATTTTGTGTTTGTTGAGAATTTTACCGAGACTATAAATTTAGGGCGAAAATTTGCGCAGGAACTAAAACCTCATTCAATTGTTTTATTAAAAGGGCCTATAGGATCAGGAAAAACTTCATTCGTAAAAGGGATTGCAAAAGAGTTATCTATTGCTGAGGATATTACAAGTCCGACATTTGCTTTATCACATCATTACAATTCTGGCAAAATTCCACTAATTCATCTCGATTTATACAGATTAGAAAATAGTTCAATGGCAAAAGAATTTTATCTAGCCGAAGAAGAAGAAGCTAATCAAAATAAAGCTATCTTAGTAATTGAATGGCCAGAATTAATACAACCAATTATTGATAATTTTTGGGAAATAGAAATTAGTTACGCTAAATATTCTGGAAGAAATTATAAAATCTGGGATCCTAAAAATTCGTTAACCTTTGCATAATCTGGTTGTTGTTCAATTGCACCTTCACCAAGACAAGTGAGCAATCCACAAACACTTGCAAACCTAACATAATCTTGTATTTCTAATTCATTTGAAGGATATCCAGAAGAAATTAATTTTGAAATCAATCCAGCCAAAAAGGCATCGCCTGCACCAGTCGTATCTATAATATGCGATGAATTATTCACTTCAGTGTTGCCATGCAAACCATTCATAAACCATGAAATAGGATCTGCTCCATTTGTGATTATCACATCAGGCCGGTTTAAGAGGGTTTGAGATATTTCATACGGGTTTTCATTATCAAAAAACAAAAGAGCTTCCTCTTTCGCAAGCTTTAAAATATGAGCATAGTTTAAAAAATTCTGAATTAAATTTACTCTCTCCTTTCCTTTAATTTGTGATGAAAAAGTTGAATAATTCCAAAAAACCTCTCTCCAATTCAAATCAATGATTACCTTAACGTCGTACTGTTTAGCTACGTCTAGCAGAAGATGAATAGATTCTGCTGACATCGAAGAGGATAAGACATTGGTCCCAGACACAAAATATTTTGTTTCTACAAAGAGTTTCTCCAAACTTGGAAGATCTTCTTCAATTAAAGACTTTTTAATTGCTTCGTCAGCAAACACTGTCTGGGGGCTTGCATCAAAACCAGAAAAATAACGATCTCCAGAATCATCCCTATCCACCTTAACTATCCTGGTAGAAAAGTTGTTATCCAATTGTAGGAAATCTATATTAACTTCTAATTCATTAAATTGTTCAATAAATTTCTTACCAAATTTATCACTTCCTAAACACCCAATAAATACTGAATCTATTTTTAATTTTCTCAAAGCACAGGCTACATTTGCAGGTGCACCTCCCAGAAAATCTGTAAATTCTGCATTTGACTTATTCCTTATTCTGTCAATTAAAGCCTCTCCCAGAGAAACGACTTTTGTTTTGGACATATACAAAAAAACTTTCTAAACTAAGAATAATTAATTAAAAACGAATAATTTTTTTTTGAATTAAAGTTTAATTAATATTTTGGTTCTCATGCCTTCTAAAAAATCTGAAATTTGGAAATGGAAAAATTGGAAAATTTCATGGTCCTTATCAAAACTATCTATAAGTGAAAATGACATAAATATTTTATTAATTCATGGTTTTGGAGCATCAAAAGAACATTGGAGACATAATCAAGATTTTCTAAGTAAAAATTATAATTGCTATTCAATAGACTTGCTGGGATTCGGTCAAAGCAGTCAACCGAATGCACTTTTAAATTACGAGTCTTACCAAGAAAATTCCATTAAATATTCATTTGACTTATGGGGTAATCAAATAGCAACATTTTGTTCAGAGGTCATTAAAGCTCCAGTTTATTTAATCGGAAACTCTATTGGTGGTGTTGTAGCTTTGAAAGCCGCTGAAATCATTCAAAATAAATGTAAGGGTGTCATCCTAATTAATTGTGCACAAAGAATAATGGATGATAAACGTTTAAAAAGAAATAATGTTTTGATGAATCTGCTGCGTCCAATATTAAAAACTTTAGTAAGGCAGCGAATAATCAGCAACACTCTTTTTGAAAGAGCTTCTAATCGAGAAGTAATTAGAAAAATTCTACAGAAAGCTTACCCTTCTGGAAACAATCTTGATGAAGAATTAATTGAAATTCTTTATAGTCCTTCGCAAAGAAAAAATTCCAGAGAAGCATTTCGCGGCTTTATAAATATATTTAACGATTATCTTGCTACAGATCTTTTTAATAAAATTGATGCATCGATCCAACTAATTTGGGGGGAAAAAGATCCTTGGGAATCCTTAGATGAAGCAAAAGAATGGGAAAATAAATTTAAAAATATTAAAAGACTTGATGTAATAAAAGGCGCAGGGCATTGTCCTCATGATGAGAACCCAGAAGAGACCAATTATTTAGTCTCTCAATTTATTCAAGAAACGAAATAAGCCTCAACATTATCGCTAAGTCTTCTTAAACCTCTCAATCCATCTCTTTCAAGATTTCTTACTCTATCTCTGCTTATTCCCAATACACGTCCTATACCAGTAAGAGACATAGGCTCATCTCCATCCATTCCGTAACGCATTCTTAAAACTCTACATTGTAAATCAGGTAATTGATGAAGCAGTAAATGCAGATCGCCTCTCATACAATCCATTTCTATTTGTTCATCAGGCAAATCTTCACCACCTGCTAACAAATCAAGTAATACAGTATCTTCACCATCGCCAACTTTTGTTTCTAGACTGACTGGTTGTCCCGCTTTACACATCAAATCCTTTACATCTTCTTCGGGAAGCTCTACATATTTAGCAAGTTCGCTGACTGTTGGTGTTCTAGAGAGTTCCTGACTCAATTCTCGCTGCCCTTTTTTTAACTTATTCAACATTTCAGTTATATGAATTGGCAGTCTAATAGCTCTACTTTTTTCAGCAATTGCTCTAGTAATACCTTGTCTAATCCACCAATATGCATATGTTGAAAATTTATAGCCTCTAGCTGGATCAAATTTTTCGACTCCCCTAACGAGACCTATTGTCCCCTCTTGAATCAAGTCAAGAAGTTCCATATTTCTTTTCGTATATTTTTTTGCAACACTCACTACTAGTCGTAAATTTGCTGCAACCATTCTCTCTTTTGCACGCTGTCCAGCTCTGAATCTTTTTTTAATCTGAGATGCAGACAAATTTAATTTATTAGCGAGTTGATCAATACTCGGTTTATCTCCAGTTAATTCAATTATCTCTTGTTCTGCTCTTTCAACTTGCATATATTCTTGAACCTGCCTTCCCAGGGTTATTTCTTGTTCATGAGATAAAAGAGGCACTCTACCGATATCCCTTAAATAAGAACGTACCAGATCTACATCGTTAGTAGCTTTTAAAGTTGATATAACAGTTAATTTATTTTCACCAAGAATTGCAGAAGACATGAAAGTTCAATGACGTTCTGTAAACAATACCATTAAGAAATGTAAAGTTAAACAAAAAAATCCACAATTTTACAAAAATGAGAATAAATACCTAGTAGATCTTTACAAAAAAGAAGAATTCAATAGCCATGTTGCTGTATTGAGATATATAAACACTCCTGCAATATCAGTAACTGTTGTAATAAATGGTGAAGACATTAACGCCGGGTCTAATCTCATACGATCAAAAAGTAGTGGCAGAATAGCACCTGCAGTTGCGGCTAAAGTTGTTATAGAAATCAAGCTTATTCCTACTGCAGCTGCTATTAAAGGACCTTCGCCTTGCCACCATGCAAAAGGAAATACTACAAGTATCATTAAAACACCTAACAGAGCTCCTGTTATTGCTTCCTTAATTACTGCCTTCATTGCACCTAAAGACTTTAATTTTTGTGTGCTTAAGCCTCTTATAACAACTGTCGAACTTTGCGCTCCAACATTCCCGCCAGTGCCTATCAACAATGGGATAAAAGCAGCTAACAAAACTATTTCTTTTAAGATTTGATCATTCATTGCAATAACTTTTGTAGTCAAACCATTTGCCAAAACTAAAATTAATAGCCACAAGATTCTCCTTCGAGCAATAGTAAACAAACTGCTTTGAAAATAATCGTCCTCATCACCAGGCTGCACTGCACCTGCCGCATAAATATCTCTAGTGGCCTCTTGTTCTATAACATCGATTAAATCATCAACAGTTACAATTCCTACAAGTCGTTTTTCTCTGTCAACAACTGGGAGAGCCAAAAAGTCATATCTTTGAATTGCTCTTGCAACTTCTTCTTGATTCGTATTGGTAGAAATATTAACAACATCTTTTGTCATAACATCACCAATTGGTTTTGATGGATCAGCTGTAACAAGGTCTCTTAAAGAGAGAATACCCGTTAAGTGTCGTTCCTTATCCGTAACATATAGACTGTAAATAGTTTCTGTAAATGGAGCCCTTTTTCTTACCAAAGATAAAGCCTCCTCTGCTGTTTGCATCTCTTTTAAATCAATAAATTCTGTAGTCATTAATCGTCCTGCAGTTTCAGGCTCATATCCTAATAATTCTGCAGTCACTTTTCTTTCACCAGGACTTAGAGCTGATAAAAATTTTCTGACAACTTTTGCAGGTAATTCATCAAAAAGTTGGACCCTATCGTCAGGCGACATTTTCTCAACAATTTCTAAAACTTCTCCCGAACGAAGTCTGTCCAATAACGTTTGCTGAACGATTGGATCTAAATATTCATATACCTCAATTGCTTCATTTTTTTTTAATAACCGAAATGCAAGGGCTTGCAAAATTAAAGGAAGACTACCTATTGCATCTGCTATATCAACAGGTTGAGAAGGCTCTAATAATAGTTTTGCCTCATCATAATTTCCAGCAACAAGTAATTCTTCAAGTTTAAAAGTAATATTTCCTCGATTATCTAAATCTGATGGTAAAGATGTAATTGTCTCAAGCTTATTGTGCTCCATAAATATAATTCATTGTCTAGGTAACATAACTATTATAGAAAAATTAGGTAATTTTTCTACTCATAATAAAACCAAAATACATCATTAATAAATTTGAGATAAAAATTATATTCAAATAAAGAAAAATTTTTAAGACCTCTTCCTGATTTATAAATCGGTGCAAAGAAAATATAAACCCACTAAAAGATGTGAAGCAAGAACAAAAGCCACTTAATAGAATCTGATTCAAAGATTTGCCTAGTCTTCGTGCAATTATAAAACCAAACAAAAATGAACCACATATAGAAATAATAAAATTATTATCTACATAAAACCTTAGAAAAGTCGCAAAATAAGATGCGATAAGAAGAAACAAGAAATTTCTTACATTGATCATTTAAAAATTTGTATAAGATAATAACCTAAGTAAAAAAATACAAAAGATAGTACTATTACCTCAATGTAATGAAAGAATAATCGTACAAATTGCTTACTTTGAAATAACACAAAAAGATCATAAATAAAAGAAGAAAATGTACTAAAACATCCTAAAAAACCAACATAAAATAATAATAATAAGTTTTGATTAATTAGATTTAAGGCCAATAAAATCCCCAAAAATAATGATGCTAAAATATTTACGGCAGAAGTATTATTAATATAAAATCCTGTTTTAATTTTAACTTTATATGTAACAAACATCCTTAAAACTAATCCAACAGTACTTCCTAGCAAAACGTAAACTATTGAATTTAGCTCCAAAATTTAAATCTTTATCCACCCCCGAGTAGTTTGATTAGGATTATCAAATAGTTGATTAGTTGCCAATTCCACTCTTACCCAAAAATCTCTTTCATTTACTTTCCATGTACGTAAAACTGATAATGAGGAGCCAGATTTAAGTAACAATAATTTCTTAGCGTTATTTTTTGGATAAGTATATAGAGAACAATTTGAACTAAGTATGATTTCTTTTGAATTATTTAAAACACTATAATCATGCAAATTTCTTTGGATACCTCCTGCTGGCAAAGTAATTGGACCTATTAAAGCAAAAGTTATTAAGCAAAAATACTTTAGAAAATCATTAATCATATATCTAATGATGCCATATCTAAATTTCCACTATGAGTTTCAATGAATTCTCTTCTTGGCGCTACTTTATCCCCCATTAGAATGTTGAATATTCTATCAGCCTCAAGTGCATCTTCAATCTCAACCCTTTTCATCGTCCTGGTCTGTGGATTCATTGTTGTATCCCACAATTGTTTTGGCATCATCTCACCAAGACCTTTAAATCTCTGAATATTATAATTAGCGTTTTCTCCAAAATCGTCAATCGTTTGCTTAAGTTGACTCTCGTTATAGCAATATTTATGATTTTTTCCCCTCTCTACTTTATATAAAGGAGGGCAAGCTATATATATAAAACCTCTTTCTACTAGTTCTCTTTGATACCTATAAAAAAAGGTCAATAATAAAGTTCTGATATGCGCACCATCAACATCAGCATCAGTCATTATTACCACTCTATGATATCTCAAAGAAGTTACGTCAAACTCTTCTCCTTTAATGCCTAATCCTAAAGCAGTTATTAAAGATTGAATTTCTGTATTTTTATATATCTTAGTATCGTCAGTTTTTTCTATATTTAATATTTTTCCTCGAAGAGGCAAAATAGCCTGAAAATTTCTATCTCTGCCTTGTTTGGCTGAACCCCCCGCTGAGTCACCCTCTACGATGTATATTTCTGATTCTGAAGGATCTCTAGAGCTACAATCTGCTAATTTCCCAGGCAAAGTTGAACTTTCAAGAACACTTTTTCTCCTAACTAATTCTCTAGCCCTTCTTGCTGCCTCTGCTGCATTAAAAGATTGAATTGCTTTTTCCAGAATTAAATCCAACACTCCAGGATTAAATTCCATGTACTTAGTTAAAGCTTCACCTATTAGAGAATCCACAATTCCTCTGACCTCAGTATTGCCTAATTTAGTTTTAGTTTGCCCTTCAAATTCGGGATCTGGAACTTTAACTGATAAAACAACTGTCAAGCCTTCTCTAATATTCTCTCCAGCTAAATTCTTTTCAATATCTTTTCTCTTTCCTCTTTTTTTAGCAAGATTATTAAAAGTTCTTGTCAAAACTGTTTTTAATCCTTCTATATGAGTACCTCCATCAATAGTTCTGATATTATTTGCAAATCCTAATATGTTATCTGAATAAACATCTGAGCACCACTGCAAGGCAGCTTCAACATAAACATTCTCTTTTTGCGAATCTACATATATTATCTCCGGATGAATAGAATCCTTATCTGTATTCATATATTGCACATATTCTTTAATTCCACCTTCGTATAAGTAAATTTCTTCTTTACAAGAACCATCTGGTAATTTACTTCTCTCATCTCTAAAAACAATTTTTACACCCCCATTAAGATAAGCTAATTCCCTTAATCTTGATGAAAGAAGAGCATATTCAAATTCAATCCCGCCAGAAAAAATTGTAATGTCAGGTTTAAAACAAATAGTCGTTCCTTTTTGATAAGGTTTAATCTGCTGCTTTTTGGATTGTAATTCTCCTTTTGCAATACCTTGCTCAAATCTTTGATTAAACTCATTACCATCCCTAAAAACGGTGACGTTTACCCATTCACTTAAAGCATTCACCACTGATATTCCAACTCCATGCAAACCACCAGAGACTTTATAACCACCACTACCAAATTTGCCTCCCGCATGAAGCACAGTAAGAACAGTTTCCAAGGCACTTTTCCCTGTTCTTGGATGAATATCAGTTGGTATACCTCTTCCATTATCAGAGATTAAAGCTGATCCATCTGCTTTGAGAACTATCTCAATATGATCACAATGACCAGCAAGAGCTTCATCTACCGAATTATCAACAACTTCATACACTAAATGGTGTAAACCTCTTGGCCCAGTAGAGCCTATGTACATCCCAGGCCTTTTTCGAACTGGTTCTAAACCTTCGAGAACCTGAATCTGCTCTGCACCATAGTCATTTGAGATTTTATTAGTTTTTTTTTCCTCACTCATTTAATATTAAAGAATAAAACATTAAACTTTTTAAATGTTATTTTTAAAAGGTCTTTCATTAAACTTACCATCGGTGTAGGAGAAAGGCTCGAAGTCTATGAAAAATTTAATCACTTTAATTATATAACTCTAAGAATTTTCCTGAAAATTTCACATGTTTTCGCCCCAACCTTTTGTGATAGTTTTAATTGGACCAACTGCAAGTGGTAAAACAGACTTAGCAATTAAAATTGCAAATTATTTTAAAACCAATATTCATAATGTAGATTCAAGACAAATTTATAGATTTATGGATATTGGAACAGCCAAACCTTCTAAGAATCAACAAAAACAAATAAAGCATTATTTAATAGATATTGAAGAGCCTATAAATCCACTTAATGTTAAAGATTTTCAAGAAATTGCACAAGATTCAATCAACAAAGAAATCAAACAAAACAACTTACCTTTTCTTGTTGGTGGAAGCGGTTTGTATATGAACTCCATAATAAAGGGATTTTTTGGACCAGATGTTCCGCCACAAATGACTTTGAGAGCACAATTAGAAAAACTTGGCCAAAAAAAATGTTGGGATCTTTTACAAAGTTGTGATCCAATGTCAACCAAAAAAATTAATTTTGCTGATCAAATCAGAACAATAAGAGCTTTAGAAATTTTTTATGTAACAGGGAAACCTATGTCTGCTCAAAAGATTCAAAATCCCCCTTCTTGGAAAATATTAGAGCTCGGCTTAGATAGAGAGGATTTAAAAGAAAGAATTTTGCAAAGAACAAAAAATATGTTTCTATTTGGAATTCTAGAAGAAACCAAAAATCTTATTAATAAATATGGATGGGATTTACCAATTTTAGAAACCATTGGATACAAAGAAGCTAAGAATGTCTTAAAAAACGATTTAACAATTGAAAAGGCGATTGAGTTAACAACTACAAAAACAATCCAATTAGCAAAAAGACAAAAAACATGGTTCCGCAATAAGAACAATCCCATTTGGCTTAGTAACAAAAACCTGCTAAAAGATGCAATAATTAAAATAGAGTCTTTTTTAGGCTAACTTTATAAAGTAATAGATTTTGTTCTTCATCCAATCAATTAATTAACTAAACTGAATGCCACCACGCCCACGCTTTGATCGCCGCGCTCCAGTTAGAGAGCTTCCAAATATTAATGAAAGAATAAAATACCCTCAATTGAGAGTTGTTGATTCAGACGGTAAACAACTAGGTGTTATCGACAGATTAAAAGCTTTAGAAATTGCTTCTAAACGAGAACTTGATTTAGTTTTAGTAAGTGAGAAAGCAAATCCACCTGTTTGCAGGATTATGGACTATGGAAAATATAAATTTGAACAAGAAAAGAAAGCAAAAGAAGCAAGAAAAAAATCTCATCAAACAGAAGTGAAAGAAGTTAAAATGAGATATAAAATTGACAAGCATGATTATGATGTACGAATTGGTCAAGCTACTAGATTTTTGAAGTCAGGAGACAAAGTAAAATGCACAGTCATTTTTAGGGGTAGAGAAATTCAGCACTCCAACCTAGCTGAAACACTTCTTTTGAAAATGGCCAATGATTTAGAAGAACAATCAGAAGTACAACAAAAACCAAAAAGAGAAGGGAGAAATATGATTATGTTTCTCAGTCCTCGAAAAACGCCTCTATTAAAAAAAGAAGAATAAAATAAATCAGTTTTTTACAACTTCAATCATCTAAACTCTATGACGGATGTTAAAGTGTCACCAGATAAAAACAATTAAATTCATTAGGTCTTTTATAAAGTGAGATTTCATATACAACAAGAAAGTGACATCCCAGCATCTACACAGTTATATAATCAAATTTGCTTTGCAATTGCAGCTAGGCATTATCCTCCGGGTCACAGGCTTCCAAGTACTAGACAATTAGCAATGCTGACAGGGCTTCATCGAAATACAATAAGTAAAGTTTATAGGCAACTTGAAATAGATGGGGTTGTTGAAGCAATGGCAGGATCAGGTATCTATGTAAGAGATAATATTGCCAAAAAAGACTTAAAAAAATCAATTTATTCCAATAACCGTATAAATAGGCCTCCTGATCAAGAAGCAAAAAAAGCAATTGATAACTTAATCAGTCTTGGCTGTACTCTT